>JACQZS010000156.1 GCA_016213725.1 Acidobacteriota bacterium
ACGTGCGGAACACGTCCATGCCGTTCTCGGCGGCCTTCTCGACGAAGCGGTCCACCACGGTGTCTTCATAGTGGCGATAGCCGAGCAGGTTCTGGCCGCGCAGCAGCATCTGCAGGCGGGACTTCGGCAGCAGCTTGCGGAAAGTACGCAGGCGCTCCCAGGGGTCTTCGTTCAGAAAACGGATGCAGGAGTCGAAGGTCGCCCCGCCCCAACATTCCACAGACCAATAGCCGGCGTTGTCGATATCCTCACAAGCCGGAATCATATCTTCCATCGCCATGCGGGTCGCCATCAGACTCTGATGCGCGTCCCGAAGGATCAGTTCAGTCACTTCGATCGTCTTAGGCATGAATGATTACTCACTTTATGACAGGGCCCCTCCCAATCTAATGCTCACGCTGGGGGTGCCTGCACTATCTAGAATATCAGATCCAGATGTCCTGTGGGGAATCTCTACACTCTTGTATCCTAACAGTCCTTTATCCAGAGTCTAACCACTTCCTTATCAATTGGTTACACTCTGTTTCGGGACAGCCCAGGAAAGTGGAGAATCCTTGGCGGAATGACGAAATCAAGCGCTTGCACACGCTTTCAACGGGAAAACAAACCACAAACTGCACCCCGTTTCAGTGCCAGGCCGGGCCGGGCGCGAGAGTCTCTCCCCTACCGGAAAACAGCCAGGGGCCTGCCCTTGGCGCCGCCAACATGATTCAATATGAGGCGATGAAACACAAGGGCCTACTTCTTCTCCTGGTTCTCTGCCTGGGCTCCGCATCCGGACAGGGCTGGAAACCACTTTTCGATGGCAAGACGTTGAATGGCTGGTCGGTTTGCAACGGCAACGCGACCTACAAGGTGGAACAGGGCGTCATTGTCGGCACAACCGCGGAGGGCTCGCCGAACAGTTTTCTCTGCACCGACAGGGAGTATGGCGACTTCGTCCTGGAGTTCGAGACGAAGACCGATCCGGAGTTGAACTCCGGAGTACAGGTGCGCTCGCACCGCTACGCGGAAGAGCGCACGGTGACGGTTTTCAATGGCAAAGAGTACGTGAAGCGCAAGCAGCCGCAGGGGAGAGTGTACGGATACCAGGTGGAGATCGCCAATGAGAAGTCCGGCGCCTCCGGCGGCATCTATGACGAAGCGCGCCGCGGCTGGCTGCATAACATCGCTTCCGATCCGGCGGCCTCGAAGGCGTTCAAAGACAACCAGTGGAACCAGTACAAGGTGGAAGCGGTGGGGGACACGATCCGCGTTTGGGTAAACGGGGTACCGTGTGCCGTGGTGACCGACCCGCTGGACCAGAGCGGCTTCATCGCGCTCCAGGTGCACGCCTACAAAGGGGCGAAGCCGGCCCAGGTGCGATTCCGCAACCTGCGCATCCAGGACCGCGGCCGCCAGACGTGGAAGCCGGTATGGGACGGGAAGACGATGCAGGGCTGGAAGTCCAACGGGGCGGGCTCCGTGGAGATCAGCGACGGAGCCTTTCATCTGCGGTCGAAAGAGGACGACGCGCGCGTGGCGATGGTGCTCTCCGAGCAGTCGTTCGGCGACCTGACGGTGCGGCTGAAGTTCAAGATCGTGAAGGGCAACTCGGGCTTCTTCGTGCGCACCGATCCAGCCAACAACGCCGCCTACGAAGTGGAGATCGACGAAAACACGCGCACCGGCGGATTCTGGGAGACGGGCCCGCAGGGCCGCAAGTGGGTGACGGGTCCGGAGGACAACAAGGCCGTGCAGGCGGGAGAGTGGAACCAGCTCACGGCTTCACTGCACGGCCACCGCATCGTCTTCCACGTCAACGAGACCAAGACCCTGGAGTTGCCCAACGACGCCCAGGGGCGGCTGGAAGGGGTGCTGGGCCTGCAGGCGCACGGCAGCAAAAAGCCGACGGAGGTGTGGTTCAAGGAGATCGAAGTGCTCACGCCTGCGGGGCGCTGAGGGCGTCAGGGGCGGAGGCTGTCCTGGGCGCGGAGATGAGCGCGCCCACCAGAGCGGCGGACATGAGCAATGCGGGAACGGCGCACCACGGCGCCGGCGCCATCAGCATCCAGAAGGTGACCGGCACGCACAACAGCGCCAGAGGCAGGCGCAGGGCGGCGCTGGTCTCATCCCTGAGCACCATGGCCAATACGGCCAGCAGCAGCACGCAATCCTGGAAGTAGCAGTGCCAGGAAACCAGCATTCCCGTCAAGACGGCGACTCCAAGCGCGGTATGCCATTGGTCCTTCCGGAGCCAGGCCAGGCCGCAGGCCGCTGAGACGGCGAACAGGGAGAGCACCAGCGTGATGGGCGTGGCCAGAGCGGGGGCGAAGGACTGTGCGATGCCATGCAGGTTTGGCATCACCTGCACATCGGGATGGACCAGAGGATTGGAAAGCAGACTCAGATACTGCCGGGGCCAGTCCAGCCCTTGAGCGGCGAATGAGATGAGCAGCAGCACGGCTCCACCGGCCGCGCCGCCGGCCACCACGCGGCGGCGGCCCAGAATCCACAACACCAGCGGAACCGCGGTGAACAAGTGGAACTTAATGGCGCAAAGCGATAAGAGCAGGCCGGCGGCAAAGTCCCGCTTTCGCTCCATCAGGACAAAGGCGCCGCCGAGAAGCCCCAGCACAATCCCCAGATCGTTGCCGCAAACAGCCGCAATATACAAAGGAGGGAAACAGGAAACCAGGAACGCCATGCCCAGCGACCCTTTGAAAAACCTGAAGCAAAACCAGCAGAGTCCGGCGAAGTTCACGGCCATGAAGATCCAATAGGCCGCCAGGTAGGGAAGCGCACCCAGCGGCCGCAGCAGCCAGGCGTAGAAGGGCGGGCGCGTATAAACCACTGCCGGGAGCCAATCGCCCACGGCCTGCCGGTGGATCTCGTAGGCCGGTTCAGCCTGATAGAGCTGCGGGGTGCCCACGAGCCGGGCCCCGGCGTAAAGCTGCAGAAAATCGTTGGAGCCGATCCACAGCCGGCGATCCATTTTCCAGGCGTAAATCGACAGCCAGGCCACGCCGCACAGCAGGCAGGCCAGAGCCGCAAGTTTGTGCCGAGGCTTCACTGCTGGAAACATCGGCGGAAAAGGGCCTCCCCGATAGGGCGCGGCGGCCCGAGTGACGGGCGGCCGGCCCTTCAGAATATATGATCGTGATGCGGTATCCTGTCCCAACAAGGGCCATGAGACTCTCTCTCCTACGATGCGGCCGCTGGTTGTGTCTATGGCTCTGCTGCTGCGTCCTGGCGTCGGCCCAGCAGGATATCTTCTTCCGGGGCCGCGTCATTCTGGACAACGGCTCTCCACCGGACAAATCCGTAGTCATTCAGAGGGTGTGCGAAGGGCTTCGCGACCCCATCCGCGAAGGCGGCACCTTCCGCCGGACCGGCGAATACACCATCAAGCTGACGGTCACCGATTTCGGCCAGGTCTATACCAGCACTTCCCAGTTCAATCTGCTGCCATGCCGTCTGGAAGCTTCCGCGGCGGGCTACGTCTCCAGCCGCATCGACCTGACGGACCGCCGCATTACGCGCAACCCGAGGCTGCCGGACCTCGTGCTTTCGCTGAAGTCTCGCAGCATGGGCCTGGAAGCTCATCCCTACGGTGGTTTGCCTCGCTCTGCCGCACGCGATTGGGAAAGAGCGGTGGAGCTGCTCCTGGCGCGGGATTTGAGCGGCGCGGACGCACCGCTGCGGGCCACCGTGGCTAAGGCGCCCAAGTTCGCGCCGGGCTGGCCTGCGCTGGGCAATCATTTCGAGCAGCAAGGGAAGGCGCAGGAGGCGAGGCAGGCGCTGGAACGGGCCATCGCGCTGGACGCTAAGGAGCTCGCCGTCTATCAAATGCTGGCTCAGACCCTGCTGGATCTCAAAGAGTTCCAGGAGATGGCGGAGATCTCCCAGAGACTCATCGATGCGGATCGCAAGCACATATATGTGGACGGCTACCTGCTGAACGCGGTGGCGCTCTTTCAGTTGAAGCAGTACGACCAGGCGCTGGCTCGGCTGGATGAAGGCGTCCGCTACGACCGGCTGCGCGAGCTGCGGCGGGCGGAGTTCATCCGGGGCGTGATCCTGGAGGCGCAGGGCAACTTTGAGGCGGCCAGAGAGAGCATGAAGAGCTACCTCGCCGCCAACCCGCACGCCAAGGACGCCACGGAAGTGCGGGAGCGGCTGGCGCAAGTGGGCCGGAAGCCCCCGGCCGAGGTGACGCTGGAGCTGACCAGCGAAGACCTGCAATTGGCGGCGGTCGGAGAGGCGCCGGTGCCGGGCGGAATCCGGGCCTTTTCGAGGGTGGCAGAGCTGGACTCAACACCCTCTCCGCATGACTTCTATCTCGTCTATTGCCGGGCGATCACGGCGGGCGCGCGCGACCAGCTCAACCGCACCACGGAGGCGCGCATGGATGTGATGACGTTCATGCACATAGTCGCCGCGCTGGAACGAATGGGGGAGGGCAACGAACGCGGCACGCTGATCCGGCTGTCGACGGCCAGTGAGGCGCAGACCAACCGGACCCGCACCATTCTGGCCGAATTGGGCTGGAGGTTGGTGCCGAAGGGTTCCGGATACCTGATGAAGTCGGCAGGCCAGATCGATGATGGCCTGAGGCAGCGGGCGCTGCCGGCGTTCGGCGTGGATGAACTGGACCTTAGCAACGCACTGCGCGACGGGAAGGAGTTCCGCTTCGAGATTCCGCGCGAAACCGCCCGTCTGGTGGGCGGCGCGGCCTGGACCCTCCTGTTGAAAGGCATCCCCGAGGCGGCCGGCGGGCCGGCGGAGGTCTTTATCCGCGATCCACGCTTCGCGCGAGTCTACAGCGGCCTGGCGGATATGGACGCCGATTCCGCCGCCACGCTGGTTTCAGCCCTGAAGCTGGCGAACCTCGTGGTGAAGTATTCACCGCTGGCAGCGCGCTTCGCCGGAGCCATCGAGGTGCAGGATGGGAGGGTTTTGGTGCCGGGGGGAGCGGCGGCTGAGACGGTCTGGGCCAGGTTGGCTGGGGCGAACCCGAAGTCCGTGGCACCCTTCCTGCGAGCGCTGTTCGAGCTGGACCAAGGCCGGGTGCTGGCGTATTATCACGACCTGGCGCGTGCCGATGAGGCGCACCAGAAGTTCTACACGCAGAGCGTGGAGCGGGCGGGAGCGTTCCTGAAGTGGTATAGCAACTCCAATGCGCCGCCGGCATCCGCCCTGGCCGCGGAGGGTTGGCAGAAGGAGATTCTGCAGTCGTTGCGCCTGGACGGTACGGGCCGCATTTTGTTCCCGGGCGGAAAAGCCGCGTGGGGTGAGGAAGCACTGCCCGACACCGAGATTCTACTGCGGCACGCGCCGCTGGAAGCGCTGGCCGCGGTGAACCGGCTGGAACTACGGCGCAAAGCCCCTCTGAGCGCGGGCTCGGCGCGCCTGCTGGCCGAGCACTACGGAGAGTGGAAGCACCTTTTCGCCTACTTCGAGAAGCTCCCCGCTTTGGACGAGGCGGCGTTCGCCGCCCTGGCGCGGTTTTCCGCGGAGGCCTCCAAGGCGCCGGCGGCGGAGCGGAATCTGCTGCTGGGCCAATGGCATTCGCTGGTAGGATTGATCCTGCTGGGCAGCCAGTCCGGCGCGCTGACGGCCAGCCAGGCCGCGGAGGCCTTTCAGCAGGCTTGCGCCAAAATGCGGGCGCCTGATCCGACCGAGGCGGCATTGGCCGTGCTGCGGCCTCTGGCCGCCGGACCGGGCGGCCTGGACGACGGTATCCCCAGCCGGCTGCTGCGGCTGCGGGGAGATCGCCGCAAAGCCTATGAAGAGATCCGCCGCTTGCAGGAGATCCCGCCGCTCGACGTGCCCGGCACCGACGGCGTGAAGGCGCTGGAAGCGCTCAGCGGCGCGGTTTATGCGGCCACGCTCGATCCGGCCTACCTGCTGGTGGCCGAGGACCGTCAACTGCTGCGCAGACACCGTTTCCTGCCGGCCGGCGCCACCGACAGCCTGTTCTTCCCCACGGAGCTGCGCATCTCCAACGGCCCGGAAGGCAGCGCATTTCACGGCGGTTTTGGGACGTTTCCGGAGGCCTCCGCGCCATTGCGGCGCCGGTCGACGGGCGCGCGCCTTCTGGATCCGGTGCAACCCCTGGCGCAGGCGGCGCAGGCCAGGCCCGCCGCGCAGGGCGACAGTCCCGCAGTTGGGACAGAGGATGTCGTTTTCCAGGCCCGCGGCCGCGTGGTGGAGGTCTATGCCACGGTCACCGACGGCCGCGGCCGGTATGTGGACGATCTGAAGGCCAGCCAGTTTGCGGTGCTGGAGGAGGGGGTGGCCAAGCCGGTGGTGGCTTTCGAAAGCTACCTGTCCGGCGTGTCGGTGGCGCTGGTATTCGATACCACCGGCAGCATGGGGCGCACCTTGCCGTGGCTGAAAAGCGCGGCGCTGGAGCTGGTGGACCAGTTGAGGGCGGTGGACTCGGCCGCGGTCTACAATTTCGATGAGAGCGTCACCGAGGCCCAACCCTTCACTGAAGACAAGGAGGCCGCCAAGCGCGCGATTCTGAAGCTGCGCGCCTGCGGGATCACGGCGCTGTACGAGGCGATAGTCAGGGTCAACCACGACCTGGCGGCGCGGCCCGGGAAAAAGGTGATCGTCCTGTTCACCGATGGCGCCGACAACTCGAGCATGTTCTCCTCGGAGCTGGCGATCGAAAGCGCCAAGCAGCGCGGCATTCCCATCTACACCATCGCCCAAGGCGAGGCTACGATGCGCTCGGAGCTGGTGGCGAGTCTGAGCCACATCTCGAACGCGACCGGCGGCACGCCGTTTCTGGTTCGCCAGCTGACGGACATCGCCGGCATCTTCGAGAAGATTTCAGAGGACCTGATGCACGGGTACCTGCTGGCCTTCCAGCCGGAGCCGGGCGAGAACCGGGCGTGGCGGAAGATCGAGTTGGTGCTGGGGGGCACCAAGGGGCTGCAGGTGCGGACGCGCGAGGGATATTACGTCGAGTAGCGCGCTGTAGCCAGATC
This sequence comes from Acidobacteriota bacterium, assembly GCA_016213725.1. Classification (GTDB taxonomy): domain Bacteria; phylum Acidobacteriota; class Terriglobia; order Bryobacterales; family Bryobacteraceae; genus Paludibaculum. Next base: position 6,981 of record JACQZS010000156.1, read on the forward strand.
ATTCGCCTCGCCGCAACCTTGGCTCCACCTGCAGCCACGGCGGGTGAGCAGCACCGAGGCGGATGAGACGGAGAACGGACCTGATGCACGGCTGGACTCGATGCCCGCGGCGGGGCGCCAGGACACACCGATTTCAGCCTGGGCGAACGTTCGGCCGGGACGCGAGCCCGCCTGATGACGCTTCAGAATCCACGCGAAGGCGGGTTCGCGAGGCGACGCCCAACACCCACCGCCCGGCGCTCCGGCGAGCAAGGTGCGGTGTGCTAACATCACAAGAATGCATTCTTCAGTCAAGCGGGTGGCTCATGGATTGCACTCGCTGGCACAGCGGTTTCTGGTTCAAGATTGGCGGGTCCACCGCCTGCAGGAGGAGCGGCACCTAGCCCGGTTGTTGCGCGACCTGAGAGTGGATTGCGTCTTCGACGTTGGGGCCAATGTGGGCATGTACGCGAAGATGCTGAGGGAGTATTGCGGCTACACAGGCTACATTGTCTCCTTTGAGCCGACGCCGGCGACCTTCGACCGACTGGTGAAGAACTGCTCCGCCGATCGAAAATGGCGCGGGTTCAATTGCGGATTGGGTGCCACCAGCGGGACGCTGACGCTGCATGACAACCCCGGCAATTCCGAAGGGAACAGCTTCCTGGCGTGGAACTCGACCTCGGACCGGCCCACTGATTCGATTGAGGTGGAAGTCAAGACGCTGTCCTCCCTGTTTCCGGCGCTGCAAGCGGAGCTTGGATTCCGCCGCCCTTTTCTGAAGATGGATACGCAGGGATTCGACCTGCAGGTGTTTGAAGGAGCGAGCGAGTTCCACGCGGCGTTCGTCGGGCTCCAAAGTGAGTTGGCTCTGAGTCCGTTCTACGACGGCGCGCCCGACTGGAACGAATCGCTGTCCCGCTACCGTGAGGCGGGCTTTGCCTTGAGCGCACTCATCGCAAACAACGCGTTCTATCCGGAGATCCAAGAGGTGGATTGTGTGATGCTGCGGCCGGCGTGTTTCGAGCGCCCCGGCGCCCGGTAAGAGCGCCGGCAGGATTCAGAGGCGGTTGCGGCGGGCCAGGCGCGGAGTTCTTCACACGGCGACCCAACGATGGCGGCAGCCGCCATCGAACCCCATTTGAATCAGCCCG
>JACQZS010000026.1 GCA_016213725.1 Acidobacteriota bacterium
CGATGAAGCATTACAGAAGTGTGGGTGCGCTGGCGCTGTTGGCGGCATTGCTGCCGGGGCAGGCTCCACAGGCGCCGGACGTGGCGACGGCGCAGGCGCTGAAGAAGTTCGACGAGATGAAGTTCGGCCTCTTCATTCACTGGGGGCTGTATGCGATTCCCGCCGGAGAGTGGAAGGGCAAGTATGTGCGGGGCATCGGAGAGTGGATCATGTTCCGCGAGAAGATCCCGGTGACGGAGTATGAGCAGCTGGCGAAGCAGTTCAACCCGGTGAAGTTCAACGGCGGGGAGTGGGCGCAGCTTGCCAAGGACGCCGGGATGCGGTACATGGTGATCACCTCGAAACACCACGACGGCTTTGCGATGTTCGGGTCGAAGGCGTCGAAGTACAACATTGTGGACGCGACGCCGTTTGGCAGAGATCCGATGAAGGAGCTGTCGGCGGCCTGCGCGCAGCGGGGGCTGGATTTCGGGTTCTACTATTCGCAGGACCAGGACTGGCACGAGCCGAATGGGCGCGGAAATACGTGGGACTTCCCGGTGAAGCGCGACGCGCAGCCGTACCTGGAAGGGAAGGTGTTTCCGCAGGTGAAGGAGATTCTGAGCGGGTATGGACCGCTGCGGCTCATCTGGTTCGACACGCCGGGCCTGCTGAGCGAGCAGCAGGTGACGGAGCTGCGGGCGACGGTGAAGAAGCTGCAGCCGGGGTGCCTGATCAATCAGCGGATCGGGCACGGGCGGCACGACTATGCGCAGACGGGCGACAACGCGATTCCGATTCAGGTGTACACGAAGGACGGCAAGTGGGAGGTGCCGGCCACGCTGAACGACACGTGGGGCTACAAGAAGAACGACCAGCACTGGAAAGACCCGCGCGACCTGATCTCGAAGTTGTCCGACATCGTGAGCAAGGGCGGGAACTACCTGCTGAACGTGGGGCCGACGGCGGAAGGCGTGATTCCGGCCGACAGCCAGCGGATTTTGAGGACCATCGGGCAGTGGCTGGCTGTGAACGGAGAGGCGATCTACGGCACTTCGCCTTCGCCTTTCAACATGCGGGACATCACGTGGCGGGCGACCGCGAAGCCGGGGAAGCTCTACTTCCATATTCTGAACTGGCCCGGGCAAACCATGAAGGTGGAGGGGCTGGACAGCCAGGTGACGAAGGCGTACTTCCTGGCGAACAAGGCGCCGGTGAAGTTCAGGAAGGCCGTGGGCGGGTATGAGTTTACGCTGCCGGCGAAGGGATTGGATGCGAATGTGACAGTGCTGGCGGTGGAGATTGCAGACCAGCAGGCGAAGGTGGCCGATGGATTCCGAGCAGACCAGGTGCCGGCACGGCTGGACCTGCATGCCTGGGTGGCGCGGCTGCAGGGCGAGGAGATCCGCTACGACTGGGCGACGCAGAGCGCGACGCACTTGAAGGTGTTTGAGCAGGAGACCAACCGCCTGCTGTGGTACCCCTACAAGAGCCTCGGCGGGAAATACGACGTGGAAGTGACCTACGCCTGCGACAACGCCACGGCGGGCAGCAAGTTCCGGATTACCTCGGGGCGGCGCGGAGTGGCGGAGCGGAGCGAGCTGACCGGCGTCGTGGAAGGGACTGGAGGGAAGTTTCAGGCCAGGAAGGTGGCCGGCGTGCTCACCGTGGAGCCGGGCGCGGAGACCATCAACTTCCAGTTGGAAGGCGATGACAAATCGGCTGCGATGAAATTCCTGAAGATGACGCTGGTGAAGCGGCCCGACTAGAGCGCGAGTTCGAAGCAGAGGGCTTCCGGCGGATTGCCGGGCGAATAAGGCGGGATGCGCCGGAAGCCCAGGGATTCGTAGAGGCGCGCCGCGGCCTGCATGGTGGGCAGCGTGTCGAGCCGCAGCGCGGAGAATCCGCGGGCGCGGGCGAGGGTGATCATCGATTCGGCGAGAGCCCGGCCGGCGCCGGCGCCGCGGAACCCGTCGCGGACGTAGAGGCGTTTCATTTCGGCGATGTTGCCTTCCAGAGAACGCAGGGCGGCGCAGCCGGCCAGGCGGCCTTCGACTTCAGCCAGCAGGATGACTTGGTAGACCTGATCTATTTGGGCGATCTCTTTTTCGTATCCGGCGACGCAGACGGCGACGCCGGGCGTCTGGACATACTCGCGGAACAGGGTGCGGGCGAGGTCGATATCGGCTGGCGATGTGGCTTGTCGGGTGACCGTCATTAGGTATATGCTACGCTGGAAATTCCCCGCAAATATGGATGAAGCCAGCAGTCCCTCCGCAGGAGCCAGATTTCAAAGACTGGTTGAAATCATGGCGCGGCTGCGTGCTCCGGACGGCTGTCCGTGGGACCGCGAACAGACCTACGACACGATCAAGCCGTACACCCTGGAAGAGACCTACGAGGTGCTGGATGCCATCGACCGGCGCGACTTTCGCGGGCTGGCCGAGGAGCTGGGCGACCTGATGCTGCAGGCGGTGTTCTACGCGCAGATCGCGAGTGAAGAGGGGCGCTTCACCATTGAAGACTCGCTGGCGGCGATCAACGAGAAGCTGGTTCGGCGGCATCCGCACGTGTTCTCCGATGGCGACGCCAAGACGCCGGACCAGGTGCTGAAGCGCTGGAACGAGATCAAGGCGGAAGAAAAGAAGGACCGCGGCGAGCAGCCGAAGGGCCTGCTGGATGGAGTTTTGAAGAACCAGCCGGCGCTGATGGAGGCGTCGCATATCTCGCGCAAGGCGGCTGGGGCGGGCTTCGACTGGCCCTCGCTGGAGCAGGTGATGGAGAAGGTCCACGAAGAGATTGCGGAGCTGAAGGAAGCGCGCGAGGGGGCCGGCCAGAAGGAGGTGGAGGGCGAGATCGGGGATCTGCTGTTCACCATCGTGAACGTGGCGCGGTTTCTGAAAGTGGATCCGGAGCAGGCGCTGCGGACGACCAACGCGAAGTTCCGCAGCAGGTTCGCTCACGTCGAGCGGGCGCTTGCCTCTCGCGGGTCTACGTTTGAGCAATCCAACATTGAGGAGATGGAGACACTGTGGCAGGAGGCCAAGAAACAGAATCAGTCCAAGTCCGGCGCCTGACAACGCTGGCGGAACTGGGCGAGGCGGTCCGGCTCCAGAAAGAGATCTGGGGCTTTGAGGATATCGAGCTGCTCCCGCTACGCCTGTTCGTGGTTGCTCAGAAGGTGGGCGGGCAGACCCTGGGCGCCTTCGACGGCGACAAGATGGTCGGATTCCTGCTCTCGATTCCAGGGCTCAAGCAGGGTCAGATGTTCCTGCACAGCCACATGATGGGTGTGCGCCCGGAGTACCGGAATTCCGGGCTAGGCCGGACGATGAAGCTGATGCAGAGAGTGGATGCGTTAGAGCGCGGGATTCCCCTGGTGCAGTGGACATTCGATCCGCTGGAGCTGAAGAACGCCTATTTCAACATCGAGCGGTTGGGCGCCATCGTGAAGCTCTACGTGTTGAACCAGTACGGCACCACCACCTCGCACCTCCACGGCGGGCTGCCGACAGATCGCTGCGTGGCCGAATGGCACCTGCAGAGTGAGCGTGTGGTCTCGCTGCTGGAAGGACGGCCGCGGCCGGACGTGCATGTGCAGCGGCGCATCGAGGTGCCGAACGACATCGCCGACATTCGCGCCAATGAGCCGAAGCGGGCGCGCGAGATCCAGTCCGTCGTCAGCGAACAGTTTGTGCGCTACACGGGCGAGGGGCTGGCGGTGGTCGGGTTTGAGAAGTCGGCAGAGAAGGGCACATATCTCTTAGGACCATGGGATTCAAAATAGAGCAGGTTCGATTGCACTGGATTGAAATGCCGCTGGTGCATTTCTTCGAGACGAGTTTCGGGCGCACGTATTCGCGCAAGATGCTGCTGGTGGAGGTCGTCTCCGGCGGCGTATCGGGCTGGGGCGAAGTGACGTGCGGCGAGCACCCCTATTACAACGAGGAATGGACCGAAGGCGCCTGGGAGTTGCTGAAGCATTACATCGTGCCTTCATCCCTGGGCAAGACGCTGGGCTCGGCGGCGGAAGCCGGCGGCCACACGCGCGGCATGAAGGGCCACAAGATGGCGCGGGGCGGCTTTGAAGCCTCCTGTTGGGACCTGGAAGCGCGTCTCAAGGGCATGCCGTTGTGGAAGCTGATCGGCGGCGGGGCGCGCAAAGAGATTCCCTGCGGGGTTTCCATCGGCATCCAGGACAGCGTCGAGCAGTTGCTGGAGAAGATCCGCAAAGAGGTGGAGGCGGGCTATCAGCGGATCAAAATGAAGATCAAACCCGGCTGGGACGTGGATGTCATCCGGGCCGTGCGGCGCGAGTTTCCCTCCATCCTGCTGATGGCGGATGCCAATTCGGCGTACACGCTGGCCGACATCGGCCATCTCAAACAGCTGGACGAGTTTCAGCTGATGATGATCGAACAGCCGCTGGCCCACGATGAGATCATCGACCACGCACAGCTGCAGGCGGCGCTCTCCACGCCGATCTGCCTGGATGAATGCATCCGCACGGCGCACCACGCCGAGCAGGCCATTCGGCTAGGGGCGTGCCGGATCATCAACATCAAGCTGGGCCGCGTGGGCGGTCATGCCGAGGCCAGGCGCGTGCACGACGTGTGCGAGAAGGCCGGGATTCCGGTGTGGAGCGGCGGAATGCTCGAGTGCGGCGTGGGCCGCGCGCACAATATCGCGATGGCCACGCTTTCGAACTTCACCCTGCCGGGCGACATTTCGGCCAGCCAGCGCTACTGGAAGCGCGACGTGATCGAGCCTTGGGTTGAGGTGTCGCCGCACGGCACGATTGCCGTGCGGGACGATCCCGGCTTCGGCTACCCGCTGGACCTGGATTTCCTGACGTCGGTGCGCGTCCGGCTGGAGAGTTTCTCCGCCCAGTGAAACCTCCCCGCGCCAAACTCTACGGGCTCATCTCGCTGATGACTCTGATCTGGAGCATCAACTACATTGTGGCCAAGATCGTATTGCGGTCGTTTCCGGCGTTGCTGGTGGGGCCGCTGCGGGCGGCTCTGGCGGCGGCGCTGCTTTTGCCGGTCTACGGCTTCGTGCGCTGGCGTTCGCGGGAAAAGGATCGCTGGGAATGGCGCGAGCTGGGGATGCTGGCCGTGCTGGGCGTCTTCGGCATTACGCTGAACCAGGTGTTCTTCGTGCTGGGCATGAACCGGACCAGTGTCGCGCACGCGGCGCTGGTCATCTCCACCACCCCGTTGCAGGTCATGCTGCTGGCCGCGCTGCGCGGACAGGAGCGCGTGACGGTGCGCAAAGTGGGCGGTATGCTGACCGCCGTGGCCGGCATCGCGGTGCTCAACTTCGGGCCCGGGCGGGCGCTGCACGGCGCTTCGGCCCTGGGTGACCTGTTCGTATTCCTGGCCGCGTTTTCGTTCTCGGTCTACACGGTCTTCGGCAAGGAGGTGACGAAGCACCACGATTCGATCACGGTGAACTCGCTGGGCTATTTTGCAGGCGGCTTGGCCGGCGCGCCGCTGCTGCTGCAGCAGTCGTTGAGCTTCGACTACTCGCGCGTGCCGGCATCGGGCTGGCTGGCGTTGTCCTACATGGCGCTGCTCTCTTCGGTGTTGTGCTATTTCATCTTCTACTACGCCCTCAATCACCTGCCGGCGTCGCGTGTGGCCGCCTTCAGCTACATGCAGCCGGTGATCGCCGCCGGTGCCGGATGGGTGATCCTCAGCGAACCCGTCACGATGGCGGTAGGATTGGGCGGTCTGCTGGTGTTGAGCGGCGTCTGGGTAACTGGGCGAGGCTAGAAGAAGATGGCTGGATTCACGCAACTGCTGCGAAGCAACCGGAACTACCGGCTCACGTGGATGGGCCAGGTGGTGAGCGAGGTGGGCGACAACTTCAACAACGTGGCTGTCTTCGCCCTGGTGATGCAGCAGACGCACTCCGGGCTGGCGGTGAGCGGCGTGATGCTGTCGCGGGCCATCGGGATGCTGATGGCCGGTCCGGTGGCCGGACTGGTGCTGGATCGCATGGACCGCCGCAGGGTGATGATGCTCAGCGACCTGGTGCGGGCGGTGATCGCCCTCGGTTTCATTCTCTGCATCGGGCGCAAGGACGTCGGGCTGCTGTTCTTTTTCAGCGCGGCGCTCATGTTCGCCTCGCCCTTCTTCACCAGCGGGAGGGCGGCAATTCTCCCGGTGATCGCCAGCAAAGAAGAGCTGCATACCGCCAACTCGCTGACGCAGACCACGCAGTGGACGTCGGTGGCGGTGGGCGCATTCCTGGGCGGAGCCACCTCGACCAGCTTCGGCTATGAAGTGGCGTTCGGCTTCAATGCGCTGTCCTTCCTGGTCTCGGCCGCCTGCATCTCGCTGCTGCGTGTGCCCAGGGGGCTGAGCTTCCAGGCGGAGCGAAAAGACCTCAGTGAGGACCGCGTCGCGCGGCCCTGGCACGAGTACCGCGACGGCTTGCGCTACATGAGCAGGACTCCTCTGGTGCTGGCCATCGCCCTGGTGGGCGTGGGCTGGGCGACGGGCGGCGGTGCCGCGCAGATTCTCTTCAGCCTGTTCGGAGAGGTGGTGTTCGGGCGCGGCGCGGCCGGCATCGGCGAGACCTGGGGCTGCGCGGGCATCGGGCTGATTGTGGGAGGCGTGGTGGCCAACACCTGGGGCCGCACGCTGAGTTTTGAGGGCTACAAGCGGACGGTGGTCGCCTGCTACATCGTGCATGGCGCCGCCTATGTGGCCTTCAGCCTGAGCCGCTGGTACGCGCTGGCGCTGTTCTTCATCGGGCTGAGCCGGGCCGCGGTGGCCGTCAGTTCGGTGCTGAACTTCAGCCAACTGCTGCGGCATGTGGCGAATGAATACCGGGGCCGGGTCTTTTCGACGATGGAGTCGATGGTGTGGGCCACAATGATGCTGTCGATGATGGTGGCAGGCGTGGCCTCGATGAAGGTGGATCCCAGGACTATCGGCGTCTTCTCCGGCTGCCTGAGCACGCTGACGGCGCTCGGCTGGGGTTGGGCGCAGTTCACCGGCCGGCTGCCCGAGCCTGGCGTGGAGGGCGTGGATCCTGCTGAAATTGAGGTGCATGGAGAGCCGAGTGCCTGAACTAACCGGCAAGACGATTCTGGTGACTGGGGCTGCGCGCCGCATCGGGCGGTCGATTGCTCTGTATCTGGCCGGCCAGGGCGCGCGCGTGCTCATCCACTACGGGACGTCGGAAACGGAGGCGCGGGCGACAGCCGCCGAGTGCGGCGGTGCTCCGCTTTACCGGGCCAACCTCGAGTCTGTGGCGGAGATTCGAGCCATGTTCCAGGCGGTCGCAGAGCGGGAGGGCGGGCTGGACGGGCTGGTGAACAACGCGGCGCGCTTCACGCGCATCGATCCGTTGGAGATGACCGAGGCGGATTGGGACTTCATCCACAGTGTGAACCTGAAGGCCTATTTCTTCTGCGCCCAGCAGGCGGCGCTGTTGATGCGGCGCACAGGGCGCGGCGGCCGGATTGTGAACATCAGTTCGATGGGCGCGTTTCTGCCGTGGTCCCAGCACGTCCACTACTGCGCGGCGAAGGCCGGAGTGGTGCACATGACGCGCGCGCTGGCCAAGGCTCTGGCTCCCGAAATCAGCGTGAACTCCGTGGCCCCGGGCGTGATTCCGTTTGAAGAGAAGGACGACCCGCGCATCGTGGCGATGGCCTCGGGCACACCCGCTCAGCGCCCGGGCACAGGCGAAGAGATCGCTCAGGCGGTGGCCTATTTCCTAAGAGCGAGCGCCTTTGTGACGGGGCAAACGCTGCAAGTGGACGGCGGACTGGGCCTCAGGTGACCGCGTGCGCGCCGAGCAGCGCGCCGAGATCCTGAACGGCTTCCGCCAGGCGGGCTGAGGTCTGCCTGAGCTCTTCGGATTCGGAAGCGGTTTCGTCGGCTGAGCGGGCGGTGGCCGAGGTGGAGGACTCGATGGCGGTGAGGGACTGGGCCAGCCGTTCCATCCCCGCGGCCTGATCGGCGCTGCCGGCGCGGACCCGGCCGACTAACGTGCGCACCTGCTCGGCGCCGAAGGCGATTTCGTCCACCGATTCCACCGCGGTCTGCACCCGGGCCTGACCCTCGGCGGCGCGCTGGCGTAGTTCTTCGATCAGCGAGGATGTCTCCCGGGCAGCTTCCGCCGAGCGCTGCGCCAGGGTGCGGACCTCGCCGGCGACCACGGCGAAACCCATGCCCGATTCGCCGGCCCGCGCGGCCTCGACCGCGGCATTGAGCGCCAGGATATTGGTCTGGAAAGCAATGCCGTCAATGATCTTGATGATGTTGGCGATCTGCTCGCTGGAGCGATGCACGCCTTCCATGGATTCCTGCATCTGATGCAGCGCCTGGCGGGCTTGCGCCGTGCGTTCTGACGCGCGGGCGGCCGTCTCGTCGGCCGAGCCGGAGTGCTGATTGTTCGAACGGGCGAGTTCGGTGACGCTGCGGCTCTCCGTGACGGTATCCACAAAGGCACGCTCCTGCCGGGCGGCGTTCTGGGCAAGCTGCTGGCTGGTTTGCGCCAGGTTCTGCCCGGAATTGACGACGATACCGACCGACTGGTCGAGTTCGGAGATGAGCGCGCTCAGACGGCGGCCGGCCTGCCAGAGTGCCCTGGCTACGCCGGTTCCGGATGCCAGTGACAGAAGAGCGGCCAGCGCGACAAGGCCGAGCAGCCAGCCCGCTTCTTCATCGATGGACTCCAGAGCCGCGGCACGCCTCTGCCGTGCGGCCGATTCCAGTCCTGCGGCCAGCACGGAGTGCTGCTGGACGAGCGGTTGCAGCTGTTTCTCGACAATGGCGTGCGCATCGTCGAACCTGCCGGCGGCGGCCGCCTGGTGGTATCGCTCGTCGGCGTCCAACCACTGCGGCAACGAGCGCCTGAGCTGCTCCACCCGCCCGCGCTGGGTCTCCTCCAGAGGCAGAGATGCCAGCATTGAAAGCTTGTCCTGTATTTGCCCGGCCGCTTCGCGGAACCGCGCACGGTTCTGCCGGATCATGGAGGAGTCATGGCAGGCGGCGCACTCGGCGGCGCGCTTCGATTGCTGGTTCAGATGTCCGATGACGACAGAGATCTGGGCGGCGTGAGACCAGGAGCGCATCTGGTGGAATCCAGACAGCAATGCCTCGGCCGATTCCGCCTCCTCCGCCGCTGACTCCACCACGTCGTGCAGCGTGTGGGTCATGCGGCGCAGGGCCCAGACTGAGAAACTCCCCAGCACGAGGGAGGTTGCCACCAGCACGGCACTGCCTGCCGTGAGCCGGGCGCGAAGGTTGGAGCGGGCGAACATGTTCGCAAATCTCATCGGAGCGCGCTGGAAGGAATTGAACAGAAACTCATTCCGGCATTGACGCTCAAAGACGACCTGGCGGTTCCGATAAGGAGTTTCGTGAACACGCTCTTCGCCGACACCAGGACGCTCCTGAATACGGCAGCCGATTGTGCGGCGGCCGGGGAGGCCTCGGACTGGACAGTGTTCTTCGGCCCGCAGGGTGGGCTGGAGATGGTGCTGGGTACGGCGGAGAGCCTGGAATCGCTCTCCTGGACCCGCGGGGCAAGCCGCTCGTGGCGGATCACGCACGGCAACGCCCGGGTCCGGGTGGAGGGCCGCCACGGCCACGAAGCCTGCGTGCTCGAGGCGCCGCTCCGCTCCACGGCGCCGGCCACCATCCTCGGCCCGCTGCGCATGTACGCAATGGCCGCCTAGCAGTCCGCTCGAACGACTTCTGGAACACTCCCGGCCGCGGCTTTCCGAACGGTCGCTCGTTGCCGCCGAGGGCAGCGGCAGGCGAATGCTTTAACGAGGATTACAGAGTGGTTGATCCCGCGTACCACCGTGACGGCTCAAACAAAGGCCGGCCAGGCTGAGGCCGCGTGCAATCGTGGGTAAGGCTCGGGAGGGATCGCGAATCAGACCAGCCCGGCTTCGCGGAGAAAGCGGGCCGCCTCCTCGGGCGGCGTGGGATTGATGTAGAACCCAGTGCCCCATTCAAAGCCGGCCACCTTGGTCAGCTTCGGAATCAGCTCGATGTGCCAGTGGTAGTGGTCCAGCTCGCCGTCCTGCACCGGCGCGGTGTGGATGATGGCATTGAATGCGGGCCTTTCCAGCACTTTCTCGAACTTACGCAGCACGGTGCGCACCGTCCAGCCCAGGTTGTGCAGAATGGAGGGCTCGGCGGAAGAAAAATGTGAGGAGTGCCGCCGCGGCACGATCCACGTTTCGAAAGGAAAGCGGGAAGCGTAGGGAGCGACGGCCAGGAAGTGATCGGTCTCGAAGACGATCCGCTGGCGGGAGGCCAGTTCCTGCTGCAGGATGTCGCAGAAGATGCAGCGTTCGCGGAAGTGGTAGTAGCGCTGCGCCCCATCCAGCTCTTCCTGCACGCGCTTTGGGACCACCGGCAGGGCGATCAGCTGCGAATGCGTGTGTTCCAGTGTCGCGCCCGCGGCCTCGCCGTGGTTCTTGAAGACGATCACGTAGCGCAGGCGCGGGTCCTTCTTCAGGTCCAGAATCCTGTCCCGGAAAGCGAAGAAGACGTCGGAAACCGCCTTTTCCGGCATCTCGGCCAGGGAAGCGGCGTGGTCGGGCGATTCGATGATCACCTCGTGCGCGCCGATGCCGTTCATGTGGTCGTACAGGCCTTCGCCCTGGCGGTCCACCTCGCCTTCCACTCGCAGGGCGGGGAACTTGTTCGGGACGACGCGCAGCGACCAGCCGCTCTGGTTGGGGCCGCCGGAGCCACGGTAGGCGAGCACCTCCGGCGGTGTCTTGCCTTCGTGGCCGGGACAGAAGGGGCAGATGCGGCCGTGGGTGGACCTCACCGGTTCGCGCGTGAAATCCGCCGGCCGGCGGGCCCGGTCCGTGGCGATGATCACCCAGCGGCCGGTGATCGGGTCTTTGCGAAGATCAGGCAAAAGAGAGCATCCAATCGCGAGCGGTACAGCTCTCAGGATACCCGAACTGGTTCATCGAAAGTCCACGCGTCGCGCTGGTGCTCCACTTGAAACGGTTCGAAAACGATGGTCACCAGGTCGAAGCGCGCGCGACTCTCCTCCATCTGCCAACGCCTGAGAAAGTGGCGGGCGGCGGAGATCACCTGGGCGCGCTTCAGCGAGTCCATGGCCCGTTCCGGGCTGGCGAAATCCATGTTCCGCCGGGACTTCACCTCCACGAACACCAGCACGTCGCCGTCCCAGGCAATGAGGTCCACTTCGGCGCGCAGGCCGGGGCCCACCCAGTTCCGCTCCACCACGGTGAGGCCGGCGCGCTCCAGGTAACGGTGGGCCAGGTCCTCGCCTCGCCGGCCCAGGGCGGCAGACTCGTTCCAGCGCCTCAGCCGGGCGCGGTGCCGGACCAGATCCAGCAGTGAGAAAAAGCCACCGGTCACTCGTCCGTTTTGACGACTTCGAACTCGAACTCCATCACCTTGCCGCGCACGACGTAGCAGAGGTAGTGCTCCCAGAATCTCCGGAACCGCGGCGAGGCGTTGACGAGAAGTTCGAAGCCGAGATACCTCCACAAAGCAAGTAGCTTCAGCTTCAGGTTTTTCTCGCGCAGGCGCGCCGTGGAGTAGTAGCCGTAGCCGGCGTTATCGGCGCCGAAGTAGCGGAAAGAGAAGGAGTTCAAGTGCCAGCGGTGCGTGGGGTCGCAGAAGCTGGAGAAATCCGTGTAGTGGGGCGTGGCCAGGAAAATGGTGCCGCCGGGGCGGACGAGGCGGTGGAACTCCTCCATGGCGCGCAGGACGTCGGAGAGGTGTTCGATGACGTGGATGGCCTGCAGGCGGTCGAAGGAGTTGTCCCGGAACGGGTAGGGGAAGTGGTCGAGGTCGCAGAGGACGTCGGCGCGCGTGCGCGGGTTGCGGTCGACGCCGATGGCGCCCGGCAGCTTGTTCACGCCGCAGCCGACATCCAGGATACGTGCTTGGCTCACCTCATTAGTCTACGCCGTGGCCTCCGAGATGCACGACTCGATGGTGGCCAGCGCGAAATCGGCCTGCTCCTCCGTGATGACGAGGGGCGGCGAGAGCCGGATGGAGTTGGCGCCTGCGCCGAGAATCAGCAGCCCGCGCTCGAAGGCGAGATCGACGATGCGGTCGCGCAGCTCCGGGGCGCGCTCCTTCGTCGCCTTGTCCTTCACCAGTTCGAACGCCAGCATCAGACCCATGCCGCGCACGTCGCCCACCTGCGGGTAGCGCTCCACCCAACCCTTCATGCGGCGCAGCATGGCAGCCCCGGTGCGCGCGGCCTGCTCGACCAGCCCCTGTTCCAGCAGTTCCAGGGTGGCCAGCGACGCGGCGATGCTCACCGGATTGCCGCCGAACGTCGAGGCATGGGCGCCGGGCCTCCACTGCATCACCTCCGCCCGCGCGATGGTGGCACTCAGCGGCAGCCCGCTGGCGATGCCCTTGGCCATGGTCACGATGTCCGGCTCCAGGCCGAAATGCTCGCAGGCGAACATGCGGCCCGTGCGGCCCATGCCGCTCTGCACCTCATCGGCGGCCAGCAGGATGCCATGCTTGTCGCAGACGGCGCGCAGTTCGTCGAAGAACTTGCGCGGCGGTACCACATAGCCGCCTTCGCCCTGCACGGGTTCCACGAAGACCGCGGCCACCTCATCGGCCGGCAGAATGGTGCGGAACAGCTCGTTCTCGAGCACCTTCACGCATTCCACGGCGCAGCTGTCGGGCTGGCGATTGTATGCGCATCTGTAGCAGTTGGCGTAAGGGACATGCGTCACGCCCAGGGGCAGGGGCGCGAAGCCTTGCTTTTGGACGCTTTTCGATCCCGTCAATGAAAGCGACCCCATGGTCCTGCCGTGGAATGCGCCCAGAAAGGCGATAAACTTATCCCGCCCGGTGCGGTAGCGGGCCAGCTTCAGCGCCGCTTCCACGGCCTCCGTGCCGGAGTTGCCGAAGAACACCCGCTTCGGGCCCGGCATGGGCGCCAGCGCCGCCAGCTTCTCTGCCAGCGCCACCATGTTCTCGTAGTAGAAATCGGTGCCGGACATGTGCAGGAATTCGCCAGCCTGCCGGCGCACCTCCTCGACCACGCGCGGGTGCGAATGGCCCGTGGCCACCACCGCGATGCCCGCGTTGAAATCGAGGAAGAGGTTCCCATCCACGTCCTCCACCACGGCGCCCTGGCCGCGCGCGATGACGAAGGGGTAGCCTCGCGTGTAGGAAGGGGAAATGACCGCTTGGTCACGCTCGATTATGGCCGCTGCTTTGGGCCCGGGGAGAGAAGTGATGATCCGGGGAAGACCGTGGCTTTCCGACATGGATATGGAGACCTCCGGAAGCGAACAGATTTCGAGTAGTGAATGGAATGGGAGGACAGCGCGCTAGTCGCACGTGAAGAGGGCTGGACGGCAGGTAGCGGGTGTCGCCTGCATAGGATGATTCTAAGCTAAAATTGCCAGTTTGAGAACCCCTAGCGAGAATGGCGCCATGAGTGTCGATTTCGAGATCCCACCCGCCGCCGCGCAAAGCCTGCTGGCGGAAGGCCGCGCGCGGCTCATCGATGTCCGCGAAGAGTTCGAGTACGCGGCGGCCCGGCTGGAGGGCGCGGAGCTGATCCCCATGGGCACGGTTCCGGCCCAGCTGCAGCGCCTGGAGGCCGCGGCGGACGGCGAGCTCCTCATCGTCTATTGCCACCACGGCGTGCGCAGCCTGAACGTCGTGGCCTGGCTGCGACGCCAGGGCGTGGACAACTGCACCTCCCTCGCCGGCGGCATCGACCGCTGGTCCGTTGAGATCGACCCGCAAGTGCCGCGATACTAGTGAGGACGCCTATGTCCATCCGCTACTACACCAAGCCCACTTGAACCACCTGCCGCAAGGCCAGGAGTTTCCTGGCTGAACATGCCATCGAGACGGAGACCATCGACCTGAATCGGGGTTTGACGGTTCAGGAACTCGACAGCCTCATCGGCAAGCGCGATCACCTGCCGTTTCTCAATCCGCGCAACGAGATCTACCGGGAGCTGAACATGAAAGCCGAGCCGCCCACCCGTGACGAGGCCATCCGGCTGATGGCCCGTCATCCGAACCTCATTCGCCGGCCCCTCCTGGTGCGGGGCGGCGAAATCCTGTTCGGCTTTGACCAGGCGGAATGGGAGAGAATCAAAAGCTAGCGAGCCAACATGGGTAATTTTCAACGACCGATGCCGCCGCGCCCCACCGGGCCCCCCGGACCCGCCTCCCGCGGCGTGGACCGGACCTTCGAACTCAAGGGCGAGATCCACCGCAAACTGCTGGGCGTCCTGAATCTCGATCGAGTCAGCTCGATCCCCAAAGACCGCATCCGCGCCGAGATCGGCCGCGTCGTGGAACGCCTCATCGAGGATGAGCGCGTGCCCATGACCACCGCCGAGCAGAACCGGCTGGTGGAGGAAGTGCTCGACGAGGTCCTGGGCCTCGGTCCGCTGGAAACGCTGCTGAAAGATCCGTCGATCTCCGACATCCTCGTCAACCGCTTCGACAAGGTCTACATCGAGCGCGGCGGCAAGCTGCAACTCACCTCCATCCGGTTCCGCGACGACAACCACCTGCTGCACATCATCGAGAAGATCGTCGCCCAAGTCGGCCGCCGCGTGGACGAAGCCCAGCCCATCGTGGACGCCCGCCTGCTGGACGGCTCGCGTGTCAACGCCATCATCCCGCCCCTGGCGCTGGACGGCCCGGCGCTCTCCATTCGCCGCTTCGGCCGCCACGTGGTCACCAGCGAGGAGATGATGCAGTGGAAGACCATCTCGCCCGCCATGCTGCGCTTCCTGGCCGCCTGCGCGCGCTCCAAGGTGAGCATTCTCATCTCGGGCGGCACCGGCTCCGGCAAGACCACTTCTCTCAACGCGCTCTCCCGCTTCATCCCCGAGGAAGAGCGCATCATCACCATTGAAGATACGGCCGAGCTGCAGTTGCAGCAGCGCCACGTGGTGAAGTTTGAAACCCGGCCTTCCAACCTCAACAAGGAGGGCGGCATCAACCAGCGCCAGTTGCTGCGCACCGCGCTCCGCATGCGGCCGGACCGCATCATCATCGGCGAGTGCCGCGGCGCCGAAGCGCTGGATATGCTGCAGGCCATGAACACCGGCGTCGAAGGCTCCATGACCACCATTCACGCCAATTCGCCGCGCGACGCCTTCTCCCGTCTTGAGTCCATGATGCTGCTGGCCGATATCGAAATCCCCTCCCGCGTCCTGGTGCAGCAGATGTCGAACGCCATCAAGCTGGTGCTCCAGGTGGCCCGCCTGCAGGACGGCAGCCGCAAGATCACCACCATCGCCGAGGTCACCGGCGTGGAGGACGACCGCGTCAAAACCCAGGACATTTTCATCTTCGAGCGCGCCGGCGTCAACGATGCCGGCAAAGTCCAGGGCAAATTCAAATGGACCGGCTACACGCCCCGCATCCTCGACCGCTTCCGCATGATGGGCATTCAGCTGCCTGAAAACATCTGGCAGGAAGTGGTAGATGTGAACATGTGATCACCCGACGCCGCCTCGCCCTCGCCGCCGCCGCTCCGGCCCTGAAGATGAAAGCCCAGACGCAGCCCCGCTACCAGGGTTCGCTCGAGAAGTTCAGCTCGCAGATCCAAGCCGCGCAATTCGATTCGCTGGCCTGGACCCGCGCCCGCTACGCAGAAATGCCGCGCCAGCTGCGCTTCAACGCCACCACCAGGAAGCAGGCCGAAGCGTGGCAGAAGAAGCTCCGCGCCAAGGTGACGGAACTGGTGGGCGGCTTCCCGGCCCGCACGCCGCTGAAGCCCCAGATTCTCGAAAAGGCCGATTTCCCCACCTACACCCGCGAGGCCGTCATCTTCGAGTCGCGCCCCGGCCTCGCCGTCTTCGGCTACCTGCTGACGCCCAAGGCGCAGAAGCAGCGCCCTATGCCGGTGGTCATCAGCGTGCCCGGCCACGGCCGCGGCGCGGACGACATCGTCGGCATCGACGACAAGGGCCAGCCGCGCACGGAAAAGACGAGCTATCAGTACGACTACGCCATTCAGATTGTCGAGCACGGCATGGCCGCCTTCGCCATTGAGCCGCTCGGCTTCGGCTGCCGCCGCGATGAGGCGGCTCGCAAGCGGGGCCTGGGCACCTCCTCCTGCCAGCCCGCGGCCGGCGCCGCGCTGCTGTTCGGCGAAACCATGATCGGCTGGCGCGTCTACGACATCATGCGCACGGTGGACTACCTGGAAACACGCAGCGAGTTCGATCCCAAGCGCATCGGCCTCATGGGCATCAGCGGCGGCGGCACCTGCACCATCTTCGGCGCTGCGCTGGAAACGCGCATCGCTGCGGCCTTCGCCAGCGGCTACCTCAACACCTTCAAAGACTCCATCCTCAGCCTCTCCCACTGCATCGACAACTATGTGCCCGGCATCCTCCAGTGGTGCGAACAGTATGACGTGGCCAGTCTCATCGCGCCGCGGCCGCTCTTCTGTGAGTCCGGCGAGAAGGACAACATCTTCCCCGTCGAAGCGTTCAAGTTCGCTCACGGCGAAGTGAAGAAGGTCTACCAGGTGATGGGCGTGCCGGAACTCACCGGCAGCGAGATCCACCCCGGCCAGCACGTCTTCCATGGCAAGCAGGGCTTGCCGTTCCTGGCGCGCCATCTCAAGGCTTAGACGTGGAGCCGTTCGAGGTTCTCGATCACACCGCCGACATGGGCTTCCGCGCGCGCGGCACGACGCTCGAAGAGTTGTTCGAAAACGCCGCTCTGGCGCTGATTCACACCGCGCTCGATGCCTCGCGGGCCGCCGCCTACGCGCCGCGCCAGCTCACCGCCGGCGGCGAGGCGCGTGAAGAGCTGCTGGTGAACTGGCTCAACGAAGTGCTCTATCTGCTCGATGCCGAGCGCTTCGTGCCCGCGCGCTTTGAGGCAATCTGGTTCGACGGCGATTCCGTCTTCGCGCAGATCATCGGCGAGCGCCGCGACGACCAGCGCCATCCTCCGCGCATCGTCGTGAAGGCCGCCACCTACCATCAGCTCCGCGTGGAGGAGCACAATGGCCAGTGGGAGGCCGAGGTCTGCCTCGATATCTGAGCCGTGCAGGTGGAACGCATCGACGAGGTCCGCCATCGCATCCCGCGCAACGCTCAGGCGGGGATGAAGACCGACGTGCTCTTCTTCGCCAGTGACCCCATCCTCGCCCACGTGCGCAAGGACAAAGCCCTGCAGCAGGCCATGAACGTGGCCTGCCTGCCGGGCATCGTCGGGCCGTCGCTGGCCATGCCGGATATCCACCAGGGCTACGGTTTCCCCATCGGCGGCGTGGCGGCCATGGACTGGCGCCACGGCGTCGTCTCCCCCGGCGGCGTGGGCTACGACATCAACTGCGGCGTGCGGCTGCTGCGCACCAATCTCGAAGCCGGCCAAGTGCGGGTCAAACTGCGCGAATTGATCGACCGGATCTTCGCGGACGTGCCCTGCGGCGTGGGCGGCCAGGGCCACCTTAAGATCACCGAGAAACAGCTCAACCAGGTGCTGGAGCAGGGCGCGCCCTGGATGGTGGAGCAGGGCTACGGGACATTGTCCGACACGCTGCGCTGCGAAGAGCGGGGCTGCCTGAGGGAGGCCGCCGCCGGCGCGGTCTCAGCCCGCGCCAAAGAGCGCGGCCGGCCGCAAATCGGCACGCTGGGCAGCGGCAATCACTTCCTGGAGATTCAATACGTCGAGCGCGTCGAACAGCCCGCCGCCGCCGGCGATTTCGGACTCGAAGAGGGCCAGGTGGTGGTGCTCATCCACAGCGGCTCGCGCGGCCTGGGCCACCAGGTGTGCACGGATTTTCTCTCCACCATGGGTGCGGCCATGAAGCGCTATGGGATCACTCTGCCTGACCGGCAACTGGCCTGCGTGCCCGTGCAGAGCCCGGAGGGCCGGAGTTACCTGCAGGCCATGCGCGCGGCGGCCAACTTCGCCTGGGCCAACCGCCAGGCGATGCTGCATTTCCTGCGCGGGTCGTTCGCCCAGGTCTTCGGCAAGCGCGCCCAACTGGACCTGGTCTACGACGTCTGCCACAACATCGCCAAGCGCGAGAAACACCGTTGGGAGGGCAGGGAAGTGGACGTTCTCGTTCATCGCAAGGGCGCCACGCGCGCCTTCCCGCCTCGGCACGCCGAGATCCCGGCCGAATACCGTGCGTCGGGCCAGCCGGTGCTGATCCCCGGCAGCATGGGTACCGCCAGCTGGGTGCTCGCCGGCCGGGATGGAGCCATGCTGGAGAGCTTCGGCAGCGTCTGCCACGGCGCCGGACGCCTGCTTAGCCGCAACGCGGCCAAGGCCGGGCGCGATGCCCGGCAAGTGCAGAAGGAACTCGAAGCGCGCGGCATCCTGGTGCGCAGCGAAACGCGCGATGGCATCGTCGAAGAGGTGCCTGAGGCCTACAAGGACGTCGATGAAGTAATTGACGTCGTCCACCGCGCCGGTCTGGCCGCCAAGGTAGCCCGCCTGCGTCCCCTCGGAGTAATCAAAGGCTAAGCTCGACTCCTCCTGCCCACATTTGCCAGAATGGCTCTTTATGCGCCGACCCCTCACCCTCTGGGTTACTGCCTTGCTCATCACCCTGGCCTCTGCCGTCTACCAGCGGATGACCGGCCCTTCCTATCCCGCTCGCGGCACCGTGAAGCTGGCCGGCGGCGAGGTGAACTACCGGCTCACGCGCACGCAGGGAAACGGCGACGCTGAAGTGCGCATTCCCGCCCCCACCTCCGCTACCGAGGGTTCGCTGGCCTGGAAGCGGTTCAAGACCGAAGATCCGTGGCAGTACGTTCCCATGACCCGCGATGGCAAGGACCTCATCGGCCGCCTGCCGCACCAGCCGCCTGCCGGCAAGCTGGCTTACCGTGTCATCCTGCAGGACGGCGCGGAGCGCGTCACCGTCGGCGGCAGCCCCGTCGTTATTCGCTTCAAAGGGGAGGTGCCCACGCCGGTGCTGGTGGTGCACATCTTTTGCATGTTCGTGGGCATGCTGGTGAGCACGCGCGCCGGGCTGGAGTTCTTCGCCGCCAAGCCGGACTACCTGAAGCTGACGCTCATCACCATCCTGCTGCTGGGCGTCGGCGGACTCATCCTCGGCCCCGTGGTGCAGAAGTTCGCCTTTGACGCCTATTGGACCGGCTGGCCTTTCGGCACCGATCTCACCGACAATAAGACCGCCGTGGCCTGGCTGGCTTGGGTGGCCGCCTGGCTGCGGCTCAAGCGCCAGCCCGAGTCCGGTTCATGGGCGCTCGCCGCCGCCATCATGACGCTGGTGGTCTTCGCCATCCCGCACAGCATGTTCGGCAGCGAGCTGAAGTATTAGCCTTTCACGCCGATCTTGCGCAGGATGGTCATCATCGGGCACCAGTTCGTGAAGGCGCTCTGGAAGAGGTTCAGCCCCACGAAGGCCGTGAAGTAATACCAGCGC
>JACQZS010000027.1 GCA_016213725.1 Acidobacteriota bacterium
AACACCTGGGATTTCGGCTTATTCTCCCCTGCCCCCTTATGGTGCGATGAGGTCACCAGCGCCGTCGCCGGACGGTATTCCATCATCCGCGCGTGCGCCAGGACCTTCAGCCCCGCTTCGGGAGACTCCATCGAAAGCTCCGACAGAACCAGCTCGTACTCCGATTGATCCAGCAGCCCGACCGCCTCGGCAGCCGATGCCGCGGAATCCACCCGGTACCCACCCGCCTCCAGGACCGTTTGAAGCGTCAA
Organism: Acidobacteriota bacterium; assembly: GCA_016213725.1. GTDB lineage: Bacteria > Acidobacteriota > Terriglobia > Bryobacterales > Bryobacteraceae > Paludibaculum. The sequence goes on from JACQZS010000027.1 coordinate 252, forward strand.
CCGCGAGGTTGGATTGTCGTCAGCAAGCAAAACTCGTGCCATTCCTGGCCCTTTTCGGCCCGGAAAGCCACTTTTTTGCGTTGTTTTTCGTCGAACTAGCATTGGTCCTTCCGACCACAGCCCGCGATGATGTCGCTTTGGTCCCGCCTCAGTGTAACCCGAAACACGAGGAGCTGTTCCCCAAAAGTTATATCCGGTAATTGTAGTATCTACGGATTCCTGTAGGATTATCCCCGGTACTACGCGCCAGCTCCAAATACTCTTTCAAAGATCGCATTCACGCTTTTCAGTTGCCGCTCCACCGAAAAGGCACGAGCAATCTGCTCCGGATTCAAATACTTACGAACTTCCTCATGAGCCTCGATGGCCGCCCGGAAGTCGCCTTCTTCGTGCCACGCCTTCATCGCTTCGCCCTGCACTACCTTGTATGCCTGTTCCCTCAGCATCCCCGCCGCGGCTAGATCCAATAGTACTTGCCCCGAATACACCAGACCCTTCGTCGACTCCAGGTTCCGCTTCATCCGCTCCACCGATACCCGCATCCCCTTCACCAGCCAAAGCGTCTTGGCCAGCAGGTAGTCGGTCAGAATCGCCGAATCGGGCAGGATCACCCGCTCCACGCTCGAATGCGAGATGTCCCGCTCATGCCACAGGGCGATGTTCTCAAAGGCCGCCTGCACGTTCGCCCTCACCACACGCGCCAACCCGCAGATCTGCTCGCTCACCCCCGGGTTGCGCTTGTGCGGCATGGCGCTGGAACCCTTCTGCTGCCCTTCCGCAAACGGCTCCTCCGCCTCACGCACTTCAGTTCTCTGCAAGTGCCTGACTTCCAATGCGATCTTCTCGCACAGCGCGCACACCAGCGCCATCGCCGAGACGAAGGCCGCATGCCGGTCCCGCGCAATCACCTGGCTCGCAATCGGCGACACCTTCAACCCAAGCCGCTCACAGATCGCCGCCTCCGCCTCCGGCTTCAGGTGCCCCAGGGTACCTACCGCACCCGACAGCTTCCCAAACCTCAAGTCCTCCGCAGCCTGCGCCAGCCGCTGCTTCGCCCGCACGGCCTCATCAAACCAAAGCGCAATCTTCAGGCCGAACGTGATCGGCTCGGCATGCACCCCGTGCGTCCTGCCGATCGCCACGGCATCCTTGAACTCCCAGGCCCTCCCCTTCAACACCTCGATCAGCCCATCCAAGCCCACCATCAGAAGTTCCGCGGACTCTTTGAGTTGCAGCGCCTGCGCAGTATCTACTACATCATTAGAAGTAAGGCCGAAGTGCAGCCATCGGGAAGCCTCTCCGCTCCCTTTGGCCTTCATCGTTTCTGCTATACACGTAGTAAACGCGATCACATCATGCCGCACTTCCTTCTCGATCTCCAGAATCCGATCCACCGTAAACCCCGCGTCCGCCCTCAATTGCCTGGCCGCGTCTGCCGGCACCTCGCCTTGCTCGGCCAGCGTATCCGAAGCAGCTAATTCAACGTCCAGCCACTTCTGGAACTTGTTCTCGTCACTCCAAATCCTGCCCATCCCGGGGCGCGTGTACCGTGCGATCATGACTCACTCCTACAATAGAAATATTTCGCCCTGCCGGCGTGGCTCAGCCACTACCAGACGTGGCGCCAGCCCCCGCTTCTCCAGCGCCTGCACCGCCCCTAACTCCGTGTCCCAAATCGTGTTATTCTGCTCGCTCAGGTGTCCGAGGATCAGCATTTGCACCTCGGAAGGCAGCTCCGAGGCGATGTAGTCGCACGCCGCATCGTTGGACAGATGCCCCTTCCGCGACAGGATGCGCTGCTTGATGTGCCAGGGGTAAGGCCCCACCTTCAAGAGATCGGGATGGTGATTCGACTCTAGTAGTAAAAAATGCGAATCGCGCAGGTTGAACTTCACGTTTTCCGGCAAGTACCCCAAGTCCGTCGCGATCGAGACCTTGATGCCTTGCGCCGTCACCGTATAGCCCACGGGATCCACCGTGTCGTGCGGGATGGTGAACGATTGCACTGCCAGGTCGCCCAGCTCGGTCAGCGCCCCAGCCTGGAAGATCTCAATGGGCGGAACTGGCCGGCCGCCCCAGTCCAACGCCGGCGCCGTCAGGTCCGTCATGAACACCGGCACCCGGTTCCCCAGAGTCCGGCAAATCACCGGCAAGCCACAGACATGGTCTGAGTGCTCGTGCGTAATGAAAATGGCGTCCAGCTTCGACGGATCCTCGCCGATGGCCGCCAGCCGCTGGAAGGTCTCCTTGCGGTTCAATCCGGCGTCAATCAGGATGCGCGTCTTTTCCGTTCCGATGAACGTGGAATTCCCGGCACTCGAGGATGCCAGCACGCAGACCTTGACGATAAACGCCTCCCAGAACTTCCATGGTAAACCACTGCGGCGATACCATAGCCGACATGCAGCTTGAAAATCGCGTCGCCCTCGTCACCGGCGCTGCCACCGGGATGGGCCGGGCCATAGCCACCCTCTTTGCCCGCCAGGGAGCCCTCGTCTTCCTCAACTACAACACCTCCGCCGCCGCGGCCGAGGACGCAGCCGCGGCCATCCGCTCCGAGGGGGGGCGGGCCGAGACCGTCCAGGCCGATATTTCGAACGAGTCTTCTATCAAGAGCCTCGTAGGCGCCGTGGAAGCAAGCGCCGGGCGCCTCGACATTCTCGTCAACAACGCCGGCTGGACCCGCCGCGTGCCCCACACGCAACTCGACGACCTCACCGACGAAATCTGGCAGCGCACCCTGCAAACCAACCTCCTCGCACCCTTCCAGTTGATCCGCGCCGCGGCGCCCCTGCTTCGCCGGAGCCCGCATGCCGCGGTCGTAAACGTCGCCTCCACCGGAGCGCTCACGGGCCAGGCGAGTTCCATGGCCTACATCGCTTCCAAGGCGGGGTTGCTCGCCATCACCACTTCGCTCGCCCGGGCGCTGGCTCCGGAAATCCGCCTGAATGCCATCGCCCCCGGACTCATCCGCACCGGCTTTGCCGGATGGACGGAAGAGCAATACTCCGCCGGCGACGCCTCCGCCCCGCTTGGCCGGCTCGCCACGGTGGAAGATGTCGCCGAAGCCGCCCTCTATCTATCCACCGCGCACGTCACGGGCGAGACCATCGTCGTCGACGCCGGACTCTACCGCTTAGGCCCCCGCCCAAACTCCGCGCCGCTCCATCTCTCGCATGAAACCCGCCGCTGAGTTCCAGCGCCACCTCGAAGAGCGCCGCCAGGCCGCTGACAGGCTCACACGCCGCGCCGGGCGCATCTCCGCCGCAAGGCTTCTGGCCGCTCTGGCCGGCGTGTTCGCCTTCTGGCTGGCCTTCGTGCACCATGGAGCCTCGCCGCTGTGGCTCCTGCTGCCCATCGCCGCCTTTGCCTGCCTGGCCCGCTGGCACGACCGCACGCTGCACGCCCTGGACGCCGCGCGCCGCGGCGCTCGATTTTATGAACTCGCCCTTTCGCGCCTCGACGGCACATGGCCCCGCCAGGGCGAAACCGGCGCCGCCTTCCTCGATCCCCATCATGCCTATGCGGCCTCTCTCGATCTCTTCGGGCCCGCTTCACTCTTTCAGTTCCTCAATACGGCGCGCACGCAAGCCGGCGAACAGGCCCTGGCCGGCTTCCTGCTTCATCCCGCCGGCATCGAAGTAGCCCAGGCCCGTCAGGAAGCCGTGCGGGATCTGGCGCCGCGCCGCGCCCTGCGCGAAGATCTCTTTCTGCTTGGAGAAGACGTGCGCGCCGGTCTGCACCCGGAGGCCCTTGCCAGCTGGGCCGGCCGGCCCGCCGCCTTGCCCGGAACAGCTCTGCGCGCCGCCGCGTTCGTCCTCCCCGCGCTCACTCTGGCCGGACTCGCGTTCTGGGCCTTCCAAGGCTCGCGCATTCTCTTTCTCGTCTCCGCCTCGCTCCAGGCCCTGCTCTTCTACCAACTGCGCGCCCGCGTAGCTGAAGTGCTCGACTCCCTGGCCCAACCCGCCCACGAACTCGCGCTGGTGGCCGCCCTGCTGCGGCGCTTGGAGCGCGAGTCCTTCACATCGCCGCTGCTTGCCACGCTGCATCAGCGCATCGCTTCCGGCGCTGCCCGCGAGATTCATGTTCTCGCCCGTCTCGTCGAATTCGCTTCCCAGGCGCGCAACGCCTTCTTCGCGCCCATCGCCGCCATCCTCCTTTGGAGCCTCCACTTCGCCTGGGCCATCGACGCCTGGCGCGCGCGCCACGGCGCCAGCATCGCGCAATGGCTCCAGACCCTGGGAGAGTTCGAAGCCCTGAACGCCCTCGCCGCTTTCGCCGCCGCCAGGCCCGAACTACCCTACCCCGCCCTCGCTTCCGGTCCAGCGCACTACCAGGGCGAGGACCTGTTTCATCCGCTGCTTCCCCCTCACCGCGCGGTCCCGAACTCCCTCTCCCTCTCCGGCGCGCAGCCCCTGCTAATCATCAGCGGCTCCAACATGTCCGGCAAGAGCACCATGCTGCGCACCGTCGGCGTCAATGCCGTCCTCGCCTTTGCCGGCGCGCCGGTGTGCGCCCGCAGCCTCGCCCTCACACCCTATGCGCTCGGCGCCTCCATCCGCATCACAGACTCGCTGCACGAGGGCAGCTCGCGCTTCTTCGCCGAAATCAAGCAGCTCCGCCTCATCGCCGAACTCGCCCGCGGGCCGCTTCCGCTGCTGTTCCTCCTCGATGAGATCCTCAGCGGCACCAACTCCCACGACCGCCGCATCGGCGCCGCGGCCGTGCTGCGCAGCTTGCTTCAATTCCAGGCCCAAGGCTTGGTCACCACCCACGACCTCGCCCTCACCCGCATCGCCGAAACCGTCACTCCTCCCGGCCTCAACCTCCACTTCGAAGACCACCTGGAGCAGGGCCGCATCGTCTTCGACTACCTCATCCGTCCCGGCGTGGTCGCCAAGAGCAACGCGCTGGAGCTCATGCGCTCCATCGGTCTGGACGTGGCGCCGGAATAGCCTCCTCCCCGGGCGCCGCTCTCCCCTCGCGCCCCGGCTTCCGCTAAACTCAAGGGAACCCCCATGAAAGCCCACGTCTACGTCACTTTGAAGAAGACCGTCCTCGATCCGCAGGGAGCAACCGTCGCCCGTGCGCTCAACGGCATGGGCCACCCCGAAATCGCCGCCGTCCGCCAGGGCAAGTTCTTTGAGATCGAAATCGCCCCGGGCGCCTCGCAGGCTTCCATCGCCGCCACGCTCGACCAGATCGCCGCCGACGTCCTGTCCAATCCCGTAATCGAAGAGTACCGCGTCGAAATCGTTCCATAACCGCCGCCCGCCGCGGCGCCCGGAGGTTCTCTCTATGTGTGGAATCGTCGGTTATATCGGGAGCCGCAAACCTCTTCCGATCCTCCTCGATGGCTTACGCCGTCTAGAATACCGGGGCTATGACTCCGCCGGCCTCGCAGTGGTCAATGAGGACCGCCAGATCGAACTCCGGCGCGTCTCCGGCAAACTGCACAACCTCGAGGACGCCGTTCGCCTCAACCCGCTCGACGGCACCTACGGCATCGGCCACACACGCTGGGCCACCCATGGCCGCCCCACGGAGGAGAACGCCCACCCGCACCGTGACTCCCACGGCGATATCGTCGTCGTCCACAACGGCATCGTCGAGAACTACCTCCAGCTCAAACAATCGCTGGAGGCCGAAGGGCACGTTTTCCATACCGAAACCGATACGGAAATCATCCCCCACCTCATCGAGAAGCACTTTACCGGCAATCTCGAGGACGCCGTCCGCGCCGCGGTAAATCAACTAAAGGGCGTCTTCGCCATCGCCGCCATCTCCCGGCTCGATCCCGACAAGATCGTCACGGCGCGCAACGGCCCTCCCGTCGTTGTCGGACTCGGCGAGTCCGAGTACTTCGTCGCCTCCGACGTGCCGGCCATCCTCTCCCACACCCGCGACGTCTTCTTCCTCCACGACGGCGATCTCGCCGTCCTCACCCCCGACGGCGTCCGCCTTTCGGACTTCGCCGGACATCCCATCAAGCGCCAGATCTCTCACATTCTCTGGGATCCCATCATGGCCGAGAAGGGCGGCTACAAGCACTTCATGCTCAAGGAAATCTTTGAGCAGCCCCGCGCCGTCCGCGATACCATCCTCGGACGCGTGGGCCAGGAGACCGGCCGCGTCTTCCTCGACGAGATGCAGATCCGCCCCGTCGAGTTCGCCTCCTTCCAAAGTGTCCGCATCGTCGCCTGCGGCACCTCCTGGCACGCCGCCCTCGCCGGAAAATTCATGATCGAGAGGCTCGCCCGCATTCCCGTCGAAGTGGATTACGGCAGTGAGTTCCGCTATCGCGATCCCATCATCGGACCGGGCTCGCTCACCGTCCTCATCTCCCAATCCGGAGAGACCGCCGACACTCTGGCCGCCCAGCGCGAAGCCAAGCAGAAGGGCTCCCGCACCCTCTCCATCTGCAACGTCATGGGCGCCATGATCTCCCGCGAAGCCGCCGGCACGCTGCTCACCCACGCCGGTCCGGAGATTGGCGTGGCCTCCACCAAGGCCTTCACCTCGCAGCTCACGGCTCTCTTCATCCTCGCGCTCTACCTCGGCCAGGCCCGCGGCCAGCTTTCCCCCAAGGAATCCATCGGACTGGCCAATGAACTCCTGCGGATCCCCGCCAAACTGGAGCAGGTCCTCTCCCGCTCAGAGTGCTACGACGAGCTGGTGAAGTGGCTCTTCAAGTCCACTGACTTCCTCTACCTGGGCCGCGGCATCCACTACCCCATCGCTCTCGAAGGCGCCCTGAAGCTCAAGGAGATTTCCTACATCCACGCCGAAGGCTATCCGGCCGGCGAGATGAAACATGGGCCCAACGCGCTCATCGATGAGTCCCTGCCCACGGTTGTTCTGGCCACCGCCGATCCCGAGGACGAAGGCAGCCAGCTCCGCTTTGAGAAAACCTTGTCCAATATCCAGGAAGTGAAAGCCCGCGGAGGCAAGGTCCTCGCCGTCGCCTGCGAGGGCGCCGACGAAGTGGCGCGCTCCACTGACCAGGTGATCTGGATTCCGCCCACCCGCGAACTCCTTCTGCCGATCCTCGAAGTGGTCCCGTTGCAGTTGCTCGCTTATCACATCGCCGTCCGCCGCGGCTGCGACGTGGATCAGCCCCGGAACCTCGCCAAGAGCGTTACCGTGGAATAGCGAATGAAGCAGTCCGTCCGCGATTTCCAGATCAACACCCGGGGCAAGGGCCTCTACGAATTCACCCGCGAGGTCGTCCCCTGGGTGCGCGAACAGCGCTTCCACAGCGGCCTGCTCACACTCTTCTGCCGCCACACTTCGGCCTCGCTTGTCATTCAGGAGAACGCCGACCCCGATGTCCAGACGGACCTGATCCGCTACTTTGAACGCATCGTCCCCGAGAACTCGCGCGACTACATCCATACCCTCGAGGGCCCTGACGATATGCCCGCCCACATCCGCGCCGCCCTCACCAATTCACAGCTCTCTATCCCGGTCATCGGCGGACATCTCACCCTCGGCACCTGGCAGGGCATCTATCTCTTCGAGCACCGCTCGCATCCCCACCGCCGCTCCGTCGCCGCCCATCTATTGGGCGAGTAGCCGCGGCGGGAAGCAGCCGAGCGCCGTACGGAACTCCCGCTTCTCCGCCTGCTTCAAGCTGCCGTCAGAGCAGCGCTTCTGCAATCGCGCTCCAGCGCGAATAGCCCTGGTAGCCCTCGCCGCACCGGTCCAACTCCCCCGCCAGATATCCGCGCGCAAACCGGCGGCCCTCCGCCACCAGCAGCGCCGGCGCCAGATCCGGCGGGCCGTCCCCGGCAAACGCCACAGCTTCGCTTCTCGCCAGCGCATCCCGCACCACCGCGCATTTGTCCACGCCCACGTCCTCCGAATAGAACGGCGAGCTCCGCGGCAGCTTTTCAATCACCAGCCCCCGCCCCTTCTCCAGCCAACCGCGGTTAGAGTAAACCTTCGCCGGAACACCGGCGCGGCCCAGCAGGCGCTCGATGTACCAAGCCGAGCCCGCCGAGACCACCAGCACCTCCCACCCCGCCGCCGCCAGCCTCTCGTAGGCGCGCTTTGCACCCGCATCCAGCCCGCACTCCGCCAGCACCTCATCCATCTTCCGCTCATCATCGGGCGCGTAGGCGAAGTAGGCGCCCATCGCTTCAAAGTGCGACATGCGGCCGGCGCGCCATTGCTCGAAGAAGTCCGGCGCGCCGCTCGGAATGTAGCGCTCGGCCAGCACCGAGAAGAAATCCCGCTCCGTCATCGTCCCGTCGAAATCCGTAATCAGCGTCTTGCCCACGTCTTCATCGTAGGCGGCCCGCGGCGGAGTGCGCTCTTCAATACACTGGGGCTGATGGCCCGCACTTCCTTCCCGGCCTCGCACCGCGCCCCCTCCGGGCGGCAGGCCGCCTGATGCGCTTTCTCCGCGAACACCGCTGGCGCCTCGTGCTGGCCGTCTTCTTCGTCGCGGCGCTCAACTACGCAGACCGCACCTCCATCTCCGCCGTCTTCCCGCTCCTCCGCCAGCAGCTCGGTTTGACAGACCTGCAGCTCGGCGGCCTCGGCACCGCTTTTCTTTGGACCTACGCCCTCGGCTCGCCCATCGCAGGCATGGCGGCCGACCGCTTCCCGCGCGGCCGCGTCCTGCTGCTGAGCCTTGCGGGCTGGAGCCTGGTCACGCTCTTCACCGGTTTCACAAGCCTCTATTGGCAACTGTTGGCCACGCGCATCGCCCTCGGCGCCGCCGAGTGCTTCTATCTCCCCGCCGCCACCGCCCTGCTGGCTGACCACCATGGCACTGCCACCCGCGCCACCGCCATGGGTATCCACGCCGCCGGCCTCAGCCTGGGCCTCATCGGAGGTGGCGTCGCCGCCGGATATCTCGGCGACCACTACGGCTGGCGCCCCGGCTTCGTGATCCTCGGCGCCGCCGGACTCGTCCTCTGCGCCCTCACCGCGCGCGTCTTCCTTCCGACATCCTCCGCCGCCCGGCGCCAGCCCGCTCCTCCGGGCACACGCTCACTGGCCTCCGTTCCTCAGGACCTCCGCATGCTGGGCGGCATCCCGTCGTTCTGGATCGTGGCCGGCAAAGCCATGCTCTCCGCCATCGGCATCTGGATCTTCCTCAACTGGTTGCCTCTTTACTTCCGCGACACCTTTCGCATGTCCCTTGCCGGAGCGGGCTTCTCCGGCACCTTCACCCTGCAGGCGGCGGCCATCACGGGAATCCTCCTCGGCGGCCTCTGCTCCGACCGCCTGGCCACCCGCGACCGCCGCTACCGGATGATCTTCCAAGGCCTCTGCGACCTCGCCGCCGCGCCCTGCGTCCTGCTGTTTCTCTGGACCCCATCGCTCGCCCTGGTCAGCGCCGCGGTGTTCCTCTTCTCGCTCTTCCGCTCTCTCAGCCAGGCCAACGAAAATCCGCTCATCTGCGACGTCGTGCCCGCGCCGCTGCGCTCCACAGCCATCGGCGTCACCAATCTCTTCAATGCGCTCGCCGGAGGCCTCGGCGTACTCCTCACCGGCCTGCTGAAACAGCGGTTCAGCCTCTCCGCCATCTTTGCCTCCTGCGGCCTCTTCATGCTGCTGGCCGGGATTCTCTCATTGCTCGGCTACCGCTGCTTTCTCGCGCGGGACTTGCGCCGCGGAGTTCCTGCCGACCAGCACGGCGCCTGATTCTCCCGGCACACTCAGGCCATCCACCGCATCCAGGCCGGCTGCCGCATTCTCGCCATTCGTCTTTCCGCATCTGCGCGGCCATCAGTTCCCCTGGCTTCCGCTGGCTGCCTGTGGCATCCCCTGATTTGCGATAGCATAGCTGAACTGCGATAGCATAGCTAAGCAAGGAGCCCTTCATGTCCATCTCTCGCCGCAACTTCCTCACTTCCGCCGCCCTAGCTGCCATTGCCACCGAAATCGACGCCGCCACCGGGATGCCCATGCGCAACCTCGGCTCTACCGGCCAGAAGGTCTCCCTCCTCGCCTTCGGCGCGGGTTCCCGCTGGCTGATGTACAAGACTCCCGACAAGGCCATCCCCGTTCTTGAGCGCGCCCTCGCCGCCGGCGTGAATTACGTCGACTCCGCCGCCTCCTACGGCAACGGCCAGAGCGAAAGCTGGATCGGCGAATTGCTCAAGACCCGCAAGAAGGACTTCTTCCTCGTCACCAAGATCGGCGGCGACCGCACCTACGACGGCTCCATGCGCCTCATCGAGCGCTCCCTCAAGAACTTCGGCGTGTCCCAGGTCGATCTCATGCACATCCACGCCTTCGGCAACGAAGACGACCTCGAGAAGATCGAAGCCCCCAATGGCCAGCTGAAAGCCATGCTCAAGGCCAAGGACGAGAAGATGTGCCGCTTCATCGGCATCACCAGCCACCAGAATCCCCAGGTGCTCAAGACCGCCCTCGAGCGTCATCCGTTCGACTCCACCCAGATGGCTCTCAACATCGCCCAGATCGGCAACGGCGCCCCCTCCGACAAGGCCGGCCAGGGCCAGACCGGCGCCTCCGGTTTTGAAGCCATCGCCATGCCCGTCGCCCTCAAGAAGAAGATGGGCCTCACTGCCATGAAGATCTTTGCCCAGGAAAAGCTCCTCGGCAAAGCCACCCCGGAGATGCTCATCCGCTACTCCATGAGCCTGCCCGTCGCCGCCACCACCATCGGCATGCCGCAGGTCGAGCACCTCGATTTCAATCTCAACGTCGCCAAGAACTTCAAGCCGCTCTCGAAAGAGGAGATGCTCACGCTGCCCAAGTCCGTCTCGGCTCAGATGCGCGCGTCCATTGACCGCTTCTTCTCTGACCATGTCGACGCCTAAGCCGCCGCTCACGCCCGAACAGCGCCTCGAAAAGTACCTCCGCGACGCCAACGACTATTGGTTCCACGTTTACAAACCCCGCACCGGCGACGTGATTGTGGATATCGGCGCCGGACGCGGCGAGGATGTCTACGCCTTCTCCCGCGCCGTCGGCCCTTCCGGCAGAGTCTGGGCAGTGGAAGCGCATCCGGAGTCCTTCCTCGTCCTCCAGCAGTTCTGCGCGGAGCACAAGCTCTCCAACGTCGTCTGCCTCAACCTCGCCTGCCTGGACCGCCCCGGACAGCTCCAGATTGAGACCCTCCCCATTTGGGAGTCCAACTTCGTCCGCGAAGGCCCCCCCACTCCGTCTTCCTTTCCCGTCGAGGCCATCACCTTTGACGCACTCTGCCGCCGTCACGACATCGGCCGCATCGATTTCCTCAAGATGAATATCGAGGGCGCCGAACTCAGCGCTCTGCCCGGCTGCCGCGAGGCCTTGAAGCGGGCCGCCTTCGCCTGCATCGCCGCCCACGACTTCCGCGCCGCCCGCGGCGAGGGCGAGCACTTCCGTACTCTTCAGTTCGTCCGCGATTTCCTCGCGGCCTCCGGCTTCACGCTGGTCACCCGCGACGAAGACCCCCGCTACTACGTCCCCTATCACGTGCACGGCCGCCGCTAGCGGCAGCCGCACAGCCAATAGAAAAGGCCCGGCCGCCCAAAGGCAGCCGGGCCGTTCTCTTGCGGAATCCTTACTTCTCGCGCTTGGCGATGATCTTGTCGATCATCCCGTAGTCCAACGCCTGCTGCGCTTCCATGATGTAGTCGCGATCCACGTTCTGCGCGATCTTGTCCACCGGCTGGCCTGTCGCATCCGCCAGCACGCCGTTCAGGATCTCCCGCATCCGCAGGATCTCCTTCGCGTAGATGTCGATGTCCGTGGCTTGCCCGCCCAACCCGCTCATCGAGGGCTGGTGGATGAGAATCCGCGAATGCGGCAGAGCATAACGCTTGCCCTTCGCCCCGCACGCCAGCAGCACCGCCGCCATCGAAGCCGCCTGACCCACGCAGTACGTCACAATGTCCGGCTCGATCAGGTTCATCGTGTCCAGTATCGCCAGCCCGGCCGTGATCGAGCCGCCCGGCGAATTGATGTAAAGCGAAATGTCCTTCTCCGGATCCTCAGCCGCCAGAAATAGCATCTGGGCGATGATCAGGTTCGCCACCTGGTCATCGATGGGCGTGCCCAGGAAGATGATGTTCTCCCGCAGCAGCCGCGAGTAGATGTCATAGGCTCGTTCCCCACGGGAAGTTTGCTCCACCACCATGGGAACCAGCATGTCTTGCGGTGCCGGGACGCCGCCGTCACGAATGGGCATTCTGCCTCCTTCTGCGCAGCCTGCCCCGTCCCTGCCTCAGCGGCAAGTCGAAAGGCTAGGCCTTCTTCACTGCGCGCTTCGCCGCCTTCTTCGCCGACTTGTCCAGGTTCTTCTGCTTCTGCTCGAAACCCTTCGCCAGGTCCAGAATCGTCGTGCGCTCCAGATACTCCATGATACGATTCCGCAGGGCCTTCCAGTTGTCGTGCATCCCGCACGGGGCCTGGTCATTGCATTCCGCCATCCCGGCGGGGCAGCGTTCGAAGTCCGCCAGACCGTCTACCGTGTCCACGATCGCCAGCAGATTCAGCTCTGCCGCGGGGATCCGCAGGCTGAAACCGCCCGTCGGACCTTTGCTTGAACGAAGGAATCCCTTCCGTGCCAGCTGCTGCAGGATCTTCGCCAGGAA
>JACQZS010000159.1 GCA_016213725.1 Acidobacteriota bacterium
CGAACGCACCGGATAGCGCCCGGCCCAGGCCTCATACAGCTCGATCAACTCGCCCGCGCTCATCCGCCGTCCCTCCGACTTCAACTCGTACAACCCATCCGCATGGAAGTGCGACGCCGCAATGTCGAGCGCAATCGAAACCTGCTCTAGCGGCCGGTAGCCGGCCCTTTCAATCGCCAGCGACAGCACCTCCAGCGCCTCTTCATTCGACTTCAGCACCGGTCCCCACCCGCCCTCGTCCGCCACGCCCGTCAGCACGCACCCCCGCTCATCCAGCACCGCCTTCGCCGCCCGGTGGATGTCCGCAATCGCGCGCAAAGCCTCGGCATAGGTGGGAAATCCGTGCGCCACCGCCAGAAAGTCCTGCACCTCCATCTGCCGCCCGGCGTGCAACCCGCCGGAGAGGATGTTCACCATCGGCACCGGCAGCCGCGCCACGCCGCCCAGCCGCGCCAGCCTCTTCCACAACGGCTCGCCCTGCGCCGCGGCCACCGCCCGCGCCGCCGCGCAGCTCACACCCAGAATCGCGTTCGCCCCCAACCGCCCCTTGTTCGCAGTCCCGTCCAACTCGATCATCCGCGCATCCAGCGCCGCCTGGTCCGCCGCGTCCATCCCCGTCACCGCCGCCGCAATCTCGCCTTCCACGTTCGCGCACGCCCGCAGCACCCCCTTGCCCGCGTACCGCGCACCGCCATCGCGCAGTTCCACCGCCTCGTGCCGCCCCGTGGAGGCGCCGGACGGCACCTGCGCCCACGACGTCACGCCGCAGTCCAGCGTCATCGCCACTTCCACCGTCGGCACGCCGCGCGAATCCAATATCTCCTGCGCCTGCAGCTTCGCGATCTTCAGATCCATTTCGTCACCCGTTCAAAGACCTCTCCCACCGTGCCCGCCGGCTCGCAGATCAGCTCCCGCGCGGCGCCGCGCAACTTGGCCTTCAGCTCTTCGTCCTTCAGATACTCCGCCGGCGACTTCCCGTCCAACCTTGCCAGCAGCAGACAACCCAGATGCTTCATCGAAGCCGCTTCCAGCCACTCATACCCATCGCCCGCCTCCTCGCGCAGCCCCCGCCAGAACTCCGCCCCCGCGCGCCGCAGCTCTTCCCGCGCCGCTGCAACCGCCGCAAACTTCAATACCAGATGGTTTGTCAGGAAGCCGCCATCAAACGCAGGGTCGCCCCAATGCGCCACTTCCCAATCGATCACCATCACCCGCGCCCCGCTCACCAGCAAATTCTTCGGACTGTAGTCGCCATGCACGAGAGAAACCCGCCGCTGCAGGCACTCATCTATCAGTGCAGCGAAGTGCTCCCGGAGTTCCGGATGTTTCCCGGCGGTGAACCGGTAATAAGGGTCCACTCTCAACTCCTCAAACACCGTCAAGTCGCCAAAGGCCCCGCGCCATTCGGGGCGCCGAGCGCTCTCGCTAATCCAGGCGCCCAGCAGACGCCCGCATACTCCCGCCACCTCCGCGCGGACCTCACCCGCAAGGAGTTCGGTCTTCCACGGGAGGGCGTCTGCCGGAGCGGCCTCCATCCCAAACACGAACCGCTCCCGGTCTTCAAACAACACCCGCGGCACGGCCCATTGCGGCAACACCCCCGCCATCGCCCGCAGTGCGTCGCACTCGCGATGAATCCGGTCTCTCCGGCTCAGCCACTCTTCCTCCACGCGCAGCCGCCCCAGTGACTGCTTCGCCACGCACCGCACGCCTCCGCCCGACGCCAGCACCACGTCGTTCGACACTCCGCCGCCCAGCGCCATCACCGCCAGCAACCCTGGCTCCACACCCAGCCTTTCGGCCAGGTAACCGCGCAGCTCTCTGCCTTCCAGTTCCATGAGGTCTCCTGATTTTAGCCAATTACGATATGCTTGACACTTCCGGCCCGTCTGATTACACTTAAAACGATTACTTTAACGTTACCTTTGCACGCTTTGGAGCGCTTTTATGACAGTTTCCCACCCTCCCATCGAACGCGGACTGCGCAGCGACGATTTGATCGTGATCACCGGCGCCGGCGGATTCATCGGCGGCTCCCTCGCCCGCTACTTCCATGACCTCGGCTACTCCCGCATCCGCGCCGTCGACCGCAAGCCGCTGCCGGACTGGTATCAGCGCGTTGAAGGCGTCGAATGCCTTTCCATGGACCTCAGCGAAAAGGAGAACTGCATCCGCGCCGCCGAGGGCGCCATTGAGGTCTACAACCTCGCGGCCGACATGGGCGGCATGGGCTTCATCGAGCACTTCCGCGTGGAGTGCCTGCGCAGCATCCTCGTCAACACGCACATGATCGAGGCCGCGTGGCGCGCCGGCGCCAGGCGCTACTTCTTCTCTTCCTCGGCGTGCGCCTACAACACCGACCTGCAGAAGAACCCGAACGTGCTGGCGCTGAAGGAGTCCGACGCTTACCCGGCGATGTCGGAACGCGGCTACGGCTGGGAGAAGCTGATCAGCGAGATGTTCTGCCAGGAGTATTGGGCCGAGCGCGGGCTGGAGACGCACATCGCGCGCTTCCACAACATCTACGGGCCGCACGGCACCTGGTTCGGCGGGCGCGAGAAGGCGCCGGCGGCGATGTGCCGCAAGGTGCTGGAGGCGCTCGATTCGGGCAACCTGCACATCGAGATCTGGGGCGACGGCACGCAGACGCGCAGCTTTTGCTTCATCGAAGACTGCGTGCTGGGCATCGACATGATCATGCACTCGGACAAGCTGATCGCCACGCCCATCAACCTGGGCTCCAGCGAGCTGATCTCGATCAACGACCTGGCGGGCATGGTGGAATCCATCGCCGGCGTGAAGCTGGAGCGCAGCTACGACCTCAACGCGCCGAAGGGCGTGGCGGGGCGCAACAGCGACAACACGATGATCCAGAGCATCCTGGGCTGGGAGCCCAAGACCCCACTGCGCACGGGCATGGAAAAGACGTACGCCTGGATCTCCGGGCAGTACGCCGACCGCAAGGCCGGCAAGCGCGTCGTGAAGGATTAGCCGC
Organism: Acidobacteriota bacterium; assembly: GCA_016213725.1. Lineage (GTDB taxonomy): Bacteria > Acidobacteriota > Terriglobia > Bryobacterales > Bryobacteraceae > Paludibaculum. The sequence continues at coordinate 2,996 of JACQZS010000159.1, forward strand.
ATGGGCCAGCCAGACCTGACCGAGCTGATCGGCGAGATCCCGCTGCGCATGGCGCTGGCCGGGGGCTGGATCGATCAGCCGTTCATCTCCAGACTCAATCCGCAGCCGCCGGGCTCCATGGTGGTGGTAGCGCTGGAGCCGGACGTGTGGCTGATGGACCGCTGCGGCTTTGCCAGCGGCACGCGCAAGATCGCGCGCCGCATCTGGAACGGACGCCTGCCGGAACGGCCGCGCGAAGAGCTGGTCCGCGAGCTGTACTGGGCGGAGAACCGCGGCAAGGATGAGCCTTCCGGTTCGCAGGACATGATCGGCCTGATCTATCCGGGCATCAACCGCCTCGACTACGATTTCGAGTTCGAGGGCGGCTACTTCCCGCGCCACATCGAGAGCTGCACGGACGAAGGCGTGGCGCGCTGGCTGGAGCGCGTCTTTTGCATGGTGCCCATCCAGCCGCGTCCTCCGGGGTACAACCCGCTGGGCATCAAGAACCTCTCGCCGGAGGTCATCGCGCGCCTGGGCCAGACCGGCAAAGACTGCTTCGACGCCATCGTGCGCCGCGACGTCGCCAGGCTGGGCGCGGCGATGAACGAATGCATGGAGTGCTGGGAATCGCTGCTGCCGCAGGTGGTGGCGCATCCCACCATCGATCTGGACCTCAAAGCCATTCTGCGGCACTACCAGCGGCGCTACCCGGGCGCCATGTACTCGGGCTGCGGCGGAGGCTATCTTTTCGTGGCCGCCGAGGATGCGGTGCCGGGCTCGCTGCGCGTGACGGTGAAGACGCACTGATCCGCAGAGCGCCTCATCCGGATTGGCTCACGGCCGCACTCCAGCTAGCATAGAGAGTAATCATGCACGCAGACACATTACGTGCGCGCCTGAGTTACGAACCGGAGGAGTTGAGGTTCGGAACCAGCGGGCGGCGCGGCAAGGTCGTGGACCTCACGCAGCTGGAGGTCTACATCAACGCCACGGCGGAGTTGGAGTTTCTGACAAGCCTGCCAGAGGATGAAGGCGGGGTGCGCAGCGGCGGTGAGATCTACTTCGCGCGCGATCTGCGTCCCAGCTCGGCTTTGGCCGTGGAAGAAGAGCAGGGCCGCGGCGGCATCGCGCAGGCCATTGTGGCGGCCATCCGGGACGCGGGTTTCACGCCGGTGAACCTGGGGCAGATTCCGACGCCGGCACTGGCGGCCCACGCGCTGGCGCGGCGCTCGGCCAGTATGATGATCACGGGCAGCCACATTCCGTTCGACCGCAATGGCTACAAGACCAACACGGCGCGCGGCGAGCTGTTGAAGCACCACGAAGCGCCCATCAACCAGCGCGTGGCGGAGGTACGGCGGCGGCTGTATGAGCAGCCCTTCAGCCAATCCGCGTTCAACGAGCGCGGGATGTTCAAGGACGGGCTGGCGGCGCTGCCGGCGGAGTCGCCGGCCGGGCCCGACTCCTATCTCCGGCGCTACACCTCGTTCTTCCCCGGACTGCCCTTAGCGGGCATGAAGCTGCTGGCATACCAGCATTCGGCCGTGGGCAGGGATCTGCTGGTGGAGATTCTCGAAGCGCTGGGCGCCGAGGTGCGGGCGGCAGGCCGGAGCGAGACCTTCGTCCCCATCGACACGGAGAATATCGACGCCGCGCAACTGGCCGTCATCCAGAAGTTGCTCGACAACACGCCCGGAGGCCCATTTGCAGCCATCGTCTCCACCGACGGCGACAGCGACCGCCCGCTGGTGCTGGGCGTGGATGCCGCGGGCCAAGCGCGCTTCTTCGGCGGCGACCTGTTGGGCATGGTAGTGGCCGAATGGCTGAAGGCCGATGCGGTGGTGGTCCCCATCTCCTGCAACGACGCAATCGACCGCGGGCCACTGGCGCCGGTGCTGGAGCCCAAGACGCGCATCGGCTCCCCATACGTGATCGCCGGCATGGAGGCGGCGCTGGCGCGCGGCCGGCGCAGAGTTTGCGGATGGGAAGCCAATGGCGGATTCCTGACGGGTTCAGAGTTCCAGCGCGGAGCCGCGCCGCTGCCGGCGCTGCCCACGCGGGACGCGCTGCTGCCGATGCTCGGCGTGCTGGCGGCGGCGAAAGAAAAGGGCGTCCCGCCGGCGGCGCTGTTCGACGCGCTGCCGGCGCGTTACAGCCGGGCGGCGCTGTTGAGGAACTTCCCGCGCGCCACCGCGCTGAAGATTCTCGAACGCTACACGCCGCAGGCCAGCGACGGCAGCGACCTGAGCTACATCGCCGCCAGCCTCGGCGAGTTCTTCCCGGCCGAACAGGGCTTCGGCGCCATTGAGCGGATCGATACCACCGACGGCGTACGGATCCTGTTCGACAACGGAGACGTGGCGCACGTGCGGCCCTCGGGCAACGCCGACGAGCTGCGCATCTACGCCGTGGCCGATACGCAGCCGCGGGCCGACCGGATCGCCGCGCTCGGGGTGGCGGAGCCAGAGGGCATCCTGCGGCGCATGGAACAGGCGGTCTCCTCATGACGCCGCCCGTCTTTCCGCTGCGAGGCATACCGCAGCACTACGAATGGGGCGGCTATGAGTTTATCCCCGATCTGATTGGCACCCACAACCGGGAGCGGCGGCCGTTTGCCGAGCTGTGGATCGGCGCGCATCCCAAGGCGCCTTCCATCGCTCTATTGGGCGAGCATGAGAAGCCGCTGCAGGAGGTGCTGCCCGCGCCGCTGCCCTACCTGATGAAGATTCTGGACGCGCGGCAGATGCTCTCCATCCAGGCCCACCCCAACAAGGCGCAGGCCGAAGCAGGCTTCGAACGCGAGAACTCACAGGAAATCCCGCTGAACGCCCCGCAGCGCAACTACAAGGACGCCAACCACAAGCCGGAAGTGCACGTCGCGCTGACCGACTTCTGGATGCTGCACGGTTTTCGCGACCTGAACGATCTGGAGTTCTTCGCCGACATCTATCCGGAGCTGCGCGCGCTGGACCGGAGCGGTGGCGTGCGCGGCGTGTACGAAGCGGCCATGACCCTGCCTCAAGCCGAGGTGGACGCCATTCTCAACCCACTGCTGGAGCGCCTGGAGGCGCTGCCGCTGACAAGGATGGATCCCGGCTACTGGGCGCTGCGCGCGGCACGCGATTTCCCTACGGCCGATGGCGGGCGCGACCGCGGCATCTTCTGCTGCTTCCTGCTGAACCTGCTGCACCTGCGGCCGGGCGAAGGCACCTACCAGCCGGCGGGTGTGCTGCACGCCTATCTGGAAGGCATCAACGTCGAACTGATGGCGAATTCGGACAACGTCCTGCGCGGCGGACTGACGCCGAAGCACGTGGACGTGCCGGAACTGCTCTCCATCCTTTCCTTCCACGCCGGCCCGGCAAAGATCCTGACGGGCCACAGCCTCTCGCCGGCATTGCGCGTCTACCGGACGGACGCGGAGGAGTTTGAACTCAGCTGCATCACGCTGACGGATGAGATCGAGTTCAAGAACCTCGCGGCAAAGGGCCCTGAGGCGCTGATTGCGCTGGAGGGCTCGGCGAGAATCGAGAGCGAGACGATGGCGGTGGAGATGGAGCGCGGAACGATTGCGATGGTCCAGCAGGACGTAGCGTACCGGCTGGAAACCGACACCCATGCCGTGATCTACCGGGCGGCCCTACCCGGCTGACGGCGCCTCGGCGCGCGGGCCATGCGGCTTGCCTCCGGCCGCCGAACTGGCGCATTCTGACAGCAGAGGGCAAGGCCAGGGATGAGGACGCAGACCGGCAATGAGGCGCGCGCCATCGAGCACCTGATCGCGCAGATCGACTCGATCGACCAGTGGCGCGACCGGGTGGGGCGACGCGTCGTCTGCCTGTTTCTCCTCGTTTTCGTGGCGGCGTTGACGCTGCTGTACTGGGTGGCGCGGCAAGGCCCCCCGGCCAGCCTGAAACGCCCGGAAGGCCCACGTGCGCCGGCCGTGCTGCAGAACTTCCTGCGGCGGTAGCGCAAGGCCCAGCCCGGGTGCGCCGCGAAGGAAGCCGGGGCACCGGCGGCGGTCCTTCGGAAGTGCACAGCACACCCAGGCGAAAGTGAGGCGCACCCCTCAAGTCAGCCCCTCCGTGGTTTCCCTTCTGTTCCGCTTGGAATCCCCGAGGAGCGGCGTATACTCGATCCATCTCATTACACCCGATTGGGGACTATCATGTCCGCAATCGGGCAATCGGAGAGGAGGAGGGAATGAAACACCCGTTCGCATTGCTTTGCTGCCTGCTTGTATTCAGTCTCGGAGCATCGGCAGGCTTGATACTCCATTCCAACAGCACGGTAGGGAACTTCGACGCCAGCAGTGGAACCCGCGATGTGGCCGTTACCGGCCTGGAGGCCGGCTACGGCACGGGGACCATCAGCGATGTCGTAGTCGCTATCAACTTCGCCAAGGCAGATGGATCGAATTTCGATCCACCCTACCCCGGTGGAACCCCATTCTACGATGAGATCCGCTTCATGCTGACCGGGCCGGGCGCACAGAACGTGACGCTGATCGCGGCCGATTCATGGAGCAGTGGATCGGGGCAGTTTGACGGGATCATCTACTTCGACCAGTCCGCAGGGCAGGTGGTGAACTACACCACGGGTCCGGTGGCCGGCACGTTCCGGCCGACAGGAGCGGGGTCTCTGGATGACTATCTGGGCACCTCCGCTCTGGGCACCTGGACGCTGACGATCCAGGACACTGTTGGCTCGGATTCGTTGCGCTTCAGAAATTTCGATTTGTACATCGGAACCGATGGAAGCCAATGGCAGGGGGGAGGAGGCGAAATCCCGGAACCCGGCACCTACCTTCTGGTAGGCGCGGGTCTACTGCTGATTCCGCTCTTCCGCCGCCGCTAGAGGCTTACCCAGACATTGCGGCCTCACTTCGGGTGCGAGCCGGAAGTGAGGCCGAGTTTTGTCTGCGCGGAGCGGGTTGCAGAGCCACGCTGGATCTCCGGCCTGGTCCCGGCCCGGAACCGGACGGGGATTGCCGCCGGGCAGTGCGTCAGTGCGTGCAAGTGCAGGGGAGAGCCTGCCGGGGCGTGGACTCCGGGAGTCCGGCGGTGGAAAGGCGGAGCAGAGGTCAGCGCTCAAACCCGGTCGCAGCCGTGAGATTCTTACAACCCTGTAGGCGAAGCGCCGCTCAAAAGAGGTGGACTCCAGCGGCGTTTGCAGGGCGTGAGCCTCAGAGCGAATCCCGATTTCTTCGGCAGCTTCAGGAAGACTGGAGCGCGGCGGTGAGAGCCGGGACGGCGTCGAAGAGATCGGCGACGATGCCGTAGTCGGCGATTTCGAAGATGGGGGCGGCGGGATCCTTGTTGATGGCGACGATGCAGGCGGCGCCCTTCATGCCGACGACGTGCTGGATGGCGCCGGAGATGCCGACGGCGACATAGAGCTTGGGTGCGACGGTCTGGCCGGAGCTGCCCACCTGGCGCTCCATGGGGAGCCAGCCGTTGTCGCAGATGGGGCGCGAGGCTCCGAGTTCGGCGCCGAGAGCCTGGGCGAGTTCCTGGGCGAGGACCAGGTTGCCCTCTTCGCGGATGCCGCGGCCGACGGCGACGATGCGCTCGGCGGCGGTGAGATCGACGGCGCGGCCCTGCTCCTGGAAGGCAGGCTCAGGCTTCTGGCGGATTTCGGCGGCGGGGGGCGTCTTCGACTCGACAGGCGCGCCGGCGGCGGCAGGCTCCACCGCCCGGAACGAGCCGGCCTGGACAGAGACGAAGTTGGGCGCGGGCGAGTCGAAGGCGTAATCCGCGGTCAGCTTGCCCTGAAAGAGCTGGCGCTGGAATACAGGGCTGGGGCCGTCGAGGCGCATGCCGGTGACGTCGGCCAGCAGGGAGCGGCCAAAGCGGGCTGCCAGGCGGGGCGCGAAGTCCCGTGCTCTGTAGGTGTGGGGTGCGATGACGTAGTCCGGCTGGAGCTGATCGACGAGCCAGGCCAGGGCGGAGGTGGCGCCGTCGGCGGTGTACTCGGCGAGGGCCCCGGATTCGAGCGCGATGACGGCGGCGAGCGGATAGGCGGAGATTTCGGCAGCCAGCGGGCCCACGTTCGAGCCGAGGATGCAGGCATGGACGGGCAGATTCAGCGCCGTCCCGAGTTGCAGAGCGGCGCCGAGCGCTTCAAACGACATGCGATGCCAGCTGCCGGCGTTCTGTTCGGTGATGAGAAGGATGCCGCTCATAGGACACGCGCCTCGAACTTGAGTTTGTCGACCAGGGCCGCGGCCTGTTGAGCCGGGGAGCCGGAGAGGAACTGGGTCTGCTTGGCGCGCTGGGGCGGGTAAAGCCGCAGCAGCCGCAGGCCGGGCGCGGGCGTGACGCCGAGGCTGGCGGCGTCGATGCGCCGGATCTCCTTGGAGCGCGCCTTCTTGATGCCCATCAGCGTGGCGTAGCGCAGGCGGCTGATGCCGCTCTGGATGGTGAGCACGGCCGGAGCGGGCATGGAGAGGTGCTGGAACCAGCCGCCCTCGAGTTCGCGCTTGACGCGGAGAGTGCCGTTTTCGGCGTCGATGGCCATGACGAGAGTGGCGTGGGGGAGGCCGAGCAACTCGGCGAGGAGGACGCCGGTCTGGCCGCTGCCGAGGTCGTCGGACTGGAGTCCGGTGAGGATGAGATCGGGCTGCTCGGGAGCGCAGGCGGCGGCGAGCAGGCGAGCGGTGGCGAGAGGGTCGAAGGACTCGGGGGAGTCGGCGGCGATGTGGATGGCGCGGTCGGCGCCCTTGGCGAGGCATTCGCGGAGGGCGGGTTCGGCGCGGTCTGGCCCGAGGGTGGCGACGACGACCTCGCCGCCGTAGCGCTCTCTGAGCTGGAGCCCGGCTTCGAGGGCGTAGGCATCGGGCTCGTTGACTTCAAAGCCGAGGTCGGCTTCATCGAGCCAGAGGCCGGAGGGCGCGGCGCGCAGCAGGGAGTCGCGGGCCGGGACCTGTTTCATGGCGACCAGGATCTTCATCGTCACCTCACGAGAAAACGAAACGGCGAAAAAACAAAACGCGGAGCGGAGCGGCCGTTTCGCGCCGTGCCGAACACGCCGCAAGTGAGCCGCGCCGCCCCGCGTTGGAGGAGATCTTACGCGGAGAAGCGCTTGAAAATCAGGCTGCCGTTGGTTCCGCCGAAGCCGAACGAGTTGGACAGCGCGTAATCGAGCTTCATCGGCCGCGCGGTGTGCGGCACGAAGTCGATCCCCTGGCAGGCGGGATCGAGGTTATCGAGGTTCGCGGTGGGCGGAGCGATCTGGTCCCTGAGGGCCAGAACGGTAAGGCCCGCCTCGAGTCCGCCGGCGCCGCCGAGGAGGTGGCCGGTCATGGACTTGGTGGAAGAGACGCACACCTTGCCGACGTGGTCGCCGAAGACGCGCCGGATGGCGGTGCATTCGATGACGTCGCCGACGGGGGTGGAGGTGCCGTGGGCATTGACGTAGTCGATCTGGTCCGGAGTGAGCCCGGCATCCTGGATGGCGTTGCGCATGACGCGGTAAGCGCCATCGCCGTCTTCGGAGGGGGCGGTGATGTGATAGGCGTCGCCGCTCATTCCGTAGCCGATGATCTCGGCCAGAATGTTGGCGCCGCGCTGCACGGCCAGCTCGAGTTCCTCAAGGATGAGGATGCCGGCGCCTTCACCCACCACGAATCCGTCGCGATCGACGTCCCAGGGGCGCGAAGAGCGCTCCGGCTCATCGTTGCGGGTGGAGAGCGCACGCAGAGCGGCAAAGCCGCCCACGCCCATGGGCGTGATGCAGGCTTCGGCGCCGCCGCAGATCATCGCGTCGGCATAGCCGTGCTGGATGAGGCGGAAGGAGTCGCCGATGCAGTGCGCGCTGGTAGTGCAGGCCGTGGCGGTGGCGGAGTTCGGCCCTTTCGCTCCAGTACGAATGGAGACGTTGCCCGAAGCCAGGTTGACGATGGTGGCGGGGATGAAGAAAGGACTGATGCGGCTGGGGCCTTTCTCGAGCAGGTTGCGGTGCTCGCGCTCGATGACTTCGAACGCGCCGATTCCGCTGCCGATATAGACACCCACGCGCTCGGCGTTATCGGGAGTCACCTGAAGGCCGCTGGCCTTCATCGCCTCGTCCGATGCGGCAACGCCGAACTGAATGAACCGGCCGACCTTCTTCAGCTCCTTCTTGTCGAAGAACTGGAGGGGGTCGAAGTCCTTCACTTCGGCGGCGATGCGAGCGCTGAATTGGGAGCAGTCAAACTGAGTGATGGGTCCGATGCCGGAGCGGGACTGGCGGATGCCTGCCCACGTCTGCTCCGCACTGTGACCCAGGGCTGAAATCAATCCGACGCCGGTAACAACTACCCTGCGTGACAATGATGTTCTCCTAGGGAAGAAAGGCGCGCCTTAGGGCGCACCAGCGCAGATTTCCTACTTCTTGGCCTTCGCGTCGATGTAGTCCACCGCGTCCTTCACGGTCTGGATCTTTTCGGCGTCTTCGTCGGGGATATCGAGGTCGAAAGCCTCTTCGAAGGCCATGACGAGCTCAACGATGTCGAGGGAGTCAGCGCCCAGGTCGTCCACGAACGACGCCGTGCTGTCGACCTGCGCCTCGTCCACGCCGAGTTGCTCGACGATAATCTGCTTCACTTTTGCTTCAACGGACATGAAACCTCCAAGAGAGTCCACAAATTTCCGATTCTACAGGCACCGCCACCGGATTGCAACGAACAGACGACCCCAATTCCGGGTCTCGATGTCCGCTACAATCCGTTTTAGCATGTCTCCGGTCCTTTATCTGCACGGCTTCGCATCTTCGCCACAGTCGAAGAAGGCCCAGTACATCCGGCAACGGTTTGCCTCCACTGGGTTGGAGATGGAACTCCCGGAGTTGGTTCCGGGCCCTTTCGGTGAACAGACGATCACGGGCCAACTCCAATTGATAGAAGAGATTGCGGCTGGGCGTAAGGTATCGATCATCGGCTCGAGCCTGGGCGGCTACCTGGCAGCATTGTACGCCGCGCGGCACCCGGAAGTGCACAAGCTGGTGCTGCTGGCGCCGGCATTTGGATTTGCAGAAATTTGGGCAAACGCCCTGGGGCCGGCGCAGGTAGCCGCCTGGGAGGCCTCCGGCAAGATGATGCAGATGAACTACGCCACGGAGGTGGAAGAGGAGTTGAGCTGGCGGCTGATGGAAGACGCGCGCGGATATGAAGCGGAACCGGCGGTGACGCAGCCGACGCTGATCGTCCACGGGCGGCAGGACCTGGTGGTGCCGGTGGAGGGGTCGCGGGCGTTCGCGGCCACGCGGCCGAACGTGGAACTGCAGGAAGTGGACGATACGCACGAATTGAGTGCGGACTTGCCTGGACTGTTCGACAGCCTATCCGAGTTTCTGCGGCGCTAAGCCCAGCGTTCCGGGCGGCCGGCGGGCTCCGCCGTAGCGCGGGAGAGCAGGCCAAAACTGGCCCAGGAGAGGTAGAGAGCCAGCGAGGCCGCCTGGCGGTCAATGCGCGGCAGGATGGCGAGGCCGAGCAGAGACCACAGCGAGCAGCCGAGCAGGGTCTCCAGCAGCGAGTAAGTGGTAGCGACGCCGCACCAGGGCAGGCTGACGGAGAGGGCAAAACCGGCCAGGTTCCAGGCGATGGCCAGGCTCCAGGCGCGTGGAGTGGCCGGAGGAGCGGGGCGAGTGGAGAGATAGCGGTGCAGATAGGGCCGCGCGAGCGCCGTGGCGCAGAGGGCCAGGACAAAGGCGGACGCCGCGCCGGCCGTGCCCCACAGACGTCCACCCACGAGGATGGCGGCGGCGGAGGCGATCATCACCAGGCCCTGAGCGGCGATGCCGCGGACCAGCCGGCCGAGATAGAGCGGGAAGAGATCGCACTCCCCCAGATAGCGGCAGGGGACGGAGTAGCCGGCCCACACGTCGAAGGGGAAGCTGATGGCCGCGTAGGCGAGGTAGAAGAGCAGCAGGGCGAAGAGGTCGAGGCCCAGGGGTCCGCCGGAATAGGGGAAGAACGTGGACGGCAACTGATAGAGGAACGCGATGGCGGCAAGCACGGCAAGAGTGCCGGCGCCGGCCAGAGAAGCCAACGTGCGGGCGGAAGAGTAGTTCATTGCGGAGATCTACATTGCAGATGCACGCCGCGCCCCCGGGGATGACAAAATCAGAATATGCGCAACTTGTTCCTTAGCATGGTCCTGCTGGCCGCGTTGCCGGGCAATGGATTCGGATGGGGCCGGGAGGGGCACCGGCTGGTGGCCAGGATTGCGGCGCTGCACTTGAACGGCAAGGCGCAGGCCGAGGCGGCGAAGCTGCTGGCGGGCGAGAGCCTGGAGTCGATTGCGGCGTGGGCCGATGAGGTCCGGCCGCAGCGCAAGGAGACAACCACCTGGCACTACATCAACATTCCGATCAAGGCCGAGCGGGGCGACTGGCGGCAATACTGCCCGGCTTCGGGGTGCGTGCTGAGGAGCGTGCAGGAGATGGCCGCCAAGCTGAAGAACCCGGCCCTGCCCGCCGGCGAACGGACGGAGGCATTGAAGTTCCTGGTGCATTTCGCGGGCGACATGCACCAGCCGCTGCATGTCAGCGACAACGGCGACCGGGGCGGCAACGACGTGCCGATCATCTTCCAGAACAGGCCGTCGAACCTGCACTCAGTTTGGGACACGCCGATCGTGTTGCAGGCGGAGGCCCAGCCGGGCTTCGAAGCGCGGGTAACAAAGAAGGCGGGCTACTGGGAGCGCAAGAAGCTGCAGAAGGGCAGCGTGGGGGACTGGGCCTGGGATTCAGTGAGGATTTCCAGGAGCGTGACTTACGGGCTGCTGCCGGCGGGGCGCCCAGCGAAAGTGGAGCAGGCGTATGTGAAAAGCTCGGTGGCGCCGGTGGAGGCCCAGATCCGGCGGGCCGGGCTGCGGCTGGCGCTGCTGCTGAACCAGAGCCTGGGCAGGTAAGAGCGGTGTAAAAAGATGGTGAAGGGTCCCAGGACCTGATCTAACCTTTTCGAATTGAAGGGCTTACCGAAAAATGAAGGACCTATCCCCTGAGATTCCAACGTGATACAATTTTTCACAGGAACTAAATGTGACAGCCGCTGGTTTCGTGCAACTTTCAGCCAGCGAACGCGTCTAAGGTGCAGGGGAGTGCGAGCCGGCTCCTCCAACATCGGCTATCCGGGCTTAACTGAGTGAGAGATATGTCGGAGCTTTTTCCACAACAGCCCTATCAAGGACCACCGGCGCGGATTGCGCCGGATCCGAGTTTCTCCTTTGAGAAAATGCTAACCCCACAGGCTCCTCCCAAGCCGTGGTTTCTTTCGCTCATCGAGACGCTGAAAGATCTGTCCGATTTTAAGAAGCAGGCTCCGTTGCAGGTATCTTTCCGTCCGATGACGGAGGAAGAGCTCCTGAACAGCAGCGACCCCTCGCTGAGAAACCTGGCTGAGCTGCAGCAGGAAAAGTCCTTTTTCCAGTCGTTCAAAGAGAACCTGACCTACCTGTTCCGTCCGCCGGAACTGCCGCCCTTGCAGGTGACTTCGCGGCCGCTTTCGGATGCCGAGATGCAGGGCAGCGCCCTGGGCGAGATCGGCAAGGCCGAAGTCCCGTGGTACAGCACGCTCAGTAAGAACATCAAGGAAGTATTCTTCCCCACGAAGCTGCCGCCACTGGAACTGACTTCGCGGCCGGTGCAGGTGAAGGAACTCTTCGGCAAAGACGAGTACCAGGGCCGCTCCCAGTTCATGTCAATGGCGATCCACATTGGCCTGGTGGTTCTGGCCTTTACGGTGGGCAGCAGCAAGATTGTGCAGAACGCGGTGAAGAGCAGCGTGCAGCTGGTAGCCCCGGATATTTCGCCATACGTGCCCGAAATGCAGGTAAAGAAGCAGACGATGGGCGGCGGCGGCGGCGGCGGAGACCGCTCTCCGTTACCGGCCAGCAAGGGCAAGTTGCCGCGCGCGGACCTGAAGCAGTTCACGCCTCC
>JACQZS010000160.1 GCA_016213725.1 Acidobacteriota bacterium
CAGGACCAGCGTGAGAACGAAGGCGTAGACGGGATAGAGGCGCCGGAAACGCTTCTCGAGGAACTCCACGTACCGGATCGGTCGGCGGGAGAGCGAGCGATGCAGGAAGCAGCCCGCGACGCACAGAAAGAGATTGGTGCCCCATCCGCCAAGGGAGAGAAGGGCGGCTGAGACGGCATTGGGCCAGCGGGCATCCAGGATGCGGTTCCAGTGGAACGAGAAGACCAGGAGCATCGACCAGGCACGGAGGCCCTGGACGGCGTCAAAGCGCTCCGGCAACGCCGGAGTGCCCGCCTGACGGGGGGTGGGGCTCATCGGGAGGAGTTTTCAGGCTCAATGAGATGGTGGAGGGAGCGAAGGAAAGTTCTCCGTTGGGCGGCGCGCCTTCACGCTGGAATTGGCCAGGCTCTTCGTGAAAACGAGCGCCAACCTGGATTCGGAACGGAGCCCGACTTCCTCCTCGGCCGCAGATCAGCGGCGGCGGATGGCGCGAACGTCGGTAGTGCCGTCGATGAAGGCCTCCAGCGTGGAGCCGGCGGGCAGGAGCACTTCGGCGTTCTTGCCTCCCGCGGGCTGGACCTGAATCTGGCGGCGGCTCTTGTCTGAACCGGAAGGTTGAAGCGTGGCGCGGAGGCGCAGCTTTTGGCCATCTGTGGCAGCGACGGTATCGACGAGGATGGGGATCTTGCTGCTGCGTCCGAAGATGAACTTGCGGCCGGCCTCGCCGAGGACGGCGGTAACCGTCGCGCCTTTGGCGATGACCGTCGCTTCGTTCACCCGCAGTTCCTCAGCCGTTGAGAGGCGGACGACATCTCCGGGCTGGCCGGCGGCGGTGAGGTCGGCGGCGAGGCTCAACTTCAGGCGTGTGCCGTCGGGCACCGAGATGGGGACGGGTTGCGGCGCCGCGGGCGTGGGAACAGGGGGCGGCGGAGGAACAGGTTCCGCGGCGATGGGCTTCGCCGGCTCGGCGGTCTGGCCGATGACGGTGATCTTTGGCGCGGGCTTCTGCCGGGCCGCTTGATTGACAGCAGCGGGCTTGGCCGTGGCGGCAGCCGGCGGCGCAGTAGAGAGAGCGGGCTGAGCTGCGCCGGCCGGCGGTGCGGTGTCTGCGGCAGACTCCGCGCCGGCAGCGGGGGCGGAGGAGGTCTGCGGCTGAGGAGGCTCAGGCGGAACTGAGGCCTGCTGCTGCGCGGGCTGAGATTGCGAGCGCTGCCAGAACCACCCGCCGAGCGCGGCCACGGCGATGACGATCACCGCGGCGGCGGCCACGAGAGGGGTCTTGCGGCTCGTCGGCTTGCCCTTGGGCGCAGGCGGTGGCGGCGGGGTGGCCAGGGCAGCGGCCGTGATGGCCTGATGGCGGCCCGAGGGCAGGATGCGGCCGGAGTCGAGGTCCTCCTTCAGTCCGGCGAGGGCGGCGTGCAGATCCGCCATGGATTGCCAGCGCTCGCCCGGGTGCTTCTGGAGGCAGCGTTCGATGATGCGTTCGTATTGCGGCGGCGTTTCTACGGCCAGTTGCGTGATGGATGGTGGCTGGTCGCGGAGGACGGCGGTGAGGGTGGTGATGGCGGAGTCGCCTTTGAAGGCGCGCTGGCCGGTGAGCATCTCGTACAGAACCAGGCCGAAGGAGAAGATATCGGAGCGCGCATCCAGCGCTTTGCCTTCGATCTGCTCGGGGGACATGTACGACGCCGTGCCGAGGATGGTGCCGGCCATGGTGCGCGGGGCCTGGTCTACGGTTTCGGCCTCTTCGCCGGTGGAAGCGAGTGCGGAGTCCATGCGCTTGGCCAGGCCGAAGTCGAGGAGCTTGGCGATGCCATGCTCGTTCACCATCACGTTTCCCGGTTTGAGATCGCGGTGCAGGATGCCGGCCGCGTGAGCGGCGGCGAGGGCGCTGGAGATCTGGATGGAATAGCGCAGCGTTTCGGAGGCGGGGAGGCCGCCTCTGGGGATCAGGTCGGCGAGGGAGCGGCCGTTGACGAATTCGAGGACGAGGTAGTCCGCGGCGTCGTCGGAGATGACATCGTGAACGGTGATGATGTTGGGGTGGCTGAGGGCGGAAGCGGCGCGGGCCTCCTGCAGGAAGCGCTGGCGGCGCTCGTCATCCTGCCGCGAATCAGTGGGTAGCACCTTCAGCGCCACGAAGCGGTTCAGCTTGCGGTCGCGGGCTTTGAAGACCTCTCCCATGCCACCGGCACCGAGACGTTCGACGATTTCGTATTGAGCTACAACGCGACCGATCAAGTGCCCTCCAGGTAAGCCCGATTGGGCTTATTGTAGAACAGGCCCGTGGCAGGGCGGTGAAGGCCAGTCATTTTGGGGAAGCGGCGATGGTGCCTGAAGGGAGTCGCACTGCGGTCTTCGGCCCCGATCCGCCAGGAACCGAGGCGGACTCCGGCTCCGTCGTCGCCGATCTGGACGGCGATGGCTTGTCCGACATGTTCATCGCCAATGCAGGCCCTGATGCGCCTCCGTTTCCCCGAGGACGAAATCTGCTGCTCATGCGGCAACCCGGCGGCCGGCTCAAGGACGAACTCCAGAGCCGCGCCCCCGCTACCCTCGGTTTCCATCACTGCGTAGCCGCCGGTGATTTCAACGGCGATGGCGCCACGGATCTCCTCGTCGGCGATCTGATCCACGGGCCGCATTTGCTCATCAACGACGGCAAGGGCTTCTTCCAGGACTTGGCCTCGGTGAACCTCTCCCGAAGTTCGTGGGGGCGATTCACCGGCTGTGTGGCCGCGGACCTCAACGGCGACGGGAAGACCGACCTGGCCGTCGGCTTCATGCAGGACCAAAATGCCGCGCGCGACCTGCTGCTGATCAACGATGGAACCGGGCAGTTTACAGTGGAGAATCCGGAAGCCTTCCCACCCCGCGGCACAGGACCCAATGGGACCTCCGGCTACATCTCCGCCGCAGACCTGGACGGCAACGGGCACGTGGACTTGATCATGCTTCAGGCCGACCCGAGCCTGGACTTCACGGCGCCCGTGATGGACCTGAACAACGGTGATGGCACTCTCCGCGATGCGTCGGATCGCCTGCCGAACCCGCCCTCTCAGGCTTGGCAGTTCGTACGGCCAACGGACGTGAACGGAGATGGAAGCCTGGACTTGGTCGTGGACGGCTGGGGCTGGCCCCCCAAGCCCAGACTGCTGTTGAACAGGGGCGCGGCGGACTTCGTGGATGCGACTGAACTTCTGCCGATGGATCCGCGCTGGAGCATGAACCTGCTGCCCGCCGATCTCGACCGCGACGGCCTCATGGACTTCCTGCAGATCTACGAACAGGGCGTTCGCGTGATCCGTGGCCTGAGGAAAATCGACAGCGCCGCCATTGAACTGCTGGCGGTACCCCCCGCGGGGATTCCCGCGCCTGGCGCAGCGCCTTCCGGCGATCCGTAGCGCGCCGAGATCCGCGGCTTGGGCTAAAGGTGTGTGTTGAGTGCGAGGCTCGTGTGAATGCCGGAAGAAGCGGGCAGGAGTCACACCTGCCCGCCGCGGGCTACTTCTTGAGAGAAACGGCCCGGCCGGTCTTGACGCTCTCCTTGGCTGCTTCAATGATCTCGACGACGCCGGCGTTGAGATCGATGGACGTCATGCCTTTGGGCGCGGTTTTGGTCTCGATGCAGTGGAGCATGTAGGCAATGGGTTCGGCCTCGGAGGGCGGCAGCGGCTTCATGGGGACCTCCTGCGCCGGAGTGCGTCCGAGGCGCAGTTCCACCTTCTGGCTGGTAGCGTAGACGCTGCCCTTGCGGCCGAAGATCTCCAGGTCCTGGAAGCTCCGGGGAAGGTCCCAGCTGCCCTCCAGCACGGCGACTCCCTTGGGGTAGTGGAGGACGATGGTGGCGTTGTCTTCCACCTTGGGGAACTCCTCCGGGCGGAGCTTGTTGACCTGGGCGTAGACGGTTTCGGGACGGCCGAGGTACATGAGGCTCCACAATGCGTTGTAGCAGCCGAAATCGACCAGGGCTCCGGCGCCATTCTTCACTGGATCGGTGAGCCAGTTGAAGAAATGCTTGTTCAGGCCGGTCGGGCCGCCGGGACCGCCATGGCCGACGATGCCGCGAATGCGCCAAACGTCGCCGAGCTGGCCGGAGTCGGCCACCTCTTTGGCCGCGAAGTTGGACGGCCACCAGGCCATCTGGTAGTTGCAGAGGATGTAGATGCCGTGCGTGGCGGCCAGGTTCTTGATGGCGAGGGCGTCCTTGTAGGTGGAGGCAAGCGGCTTCTCGAAGATGACGTGGATCTTGCGGGGTGCACAGTATTCGACGATTTCCAGGTGGCGGTTGTTTTCGACGAAGGCCCAGACGACGGTGGGTTTCTTTTCGTCGATCATCTTCTTCCAGTCGGCGGTGATGAGATCGGCGGGAACGCCGCGCTTTTGTGCTTCGGCGATCAGGTCGGGAGCGGTTTCGGCAACTCCTGCGAGTTTTGCGGGCTTGCCCTGGATCATCTTGTTCAGATGGCCCCAGACGTGGGAGTGGACCAGGCCGACGACGGCGATGGTAGGCTCGGCGGAGAAGGCGGGCATGCCCGCGAGAAGAAGGGAGAGAAACGCGAATTTGCGCATGACGGGGAGTAAGAACCTCAAATTCAGCATAGTCCGTGGAGAAGGGTTGCATCCAACTGGAGGATGAAGCATCCATATTTGTTAATGGCCCCGCCTGGGCCGGCCCTGACTCATCCCGGGGCTGGCAGGGGCCGGTAGCGCCTGGATCACGGGCCGGCCTCCGCGCGCCACGTGGTTTTTACAGGTTGTTTGCAACTCGGCTTGCCACCTGTGGTAGAGTCGTACACCATATTTGAGCTTTTCGTACCGGAGGAGAGGGGGCGATGAAGCGCATGAACCTGAGATATCGCGTGCTTTCGGGCGCCATGGGCGCCGCGTTGCTGGCCTTTGGTGCGGACGATCTCACCACCCGGTTGCGGCAGTTGGAAGTGCAGGGTCAACCGCGCGAAGCGCTGGAGATGCTGCGCGGAGCGCTGCGCGCACAGCCCAAGGATGTGGAACTGCTGTCGCTGTACGCCGCGTGGCTGGACCATCGCGGAGACGCGGGCGCACGCGCGGCCTATGAAGCGGTGCTGGCGGCGGGCGGGGCGAAATCGCCCCAGGCCCAGCAAGCGCTGCGGCGGCTGGTGGCGCTGGAATTGCTCGCCGGCGACAACGCGGAGGCGCGCAGGCGGCTGAACGCCTGGAAGACCGCGGGCGGGCAGGGGCTGGAGTTGGCTCCGGACAACACTACGGTGGCCAGCCTGCCGGCGGGCACTGTGACCATTCCGGGCCCGATGACGAGTTTTGCGCGCATGGCGGCCTTATCGCCCGATCTTCCTCCGCGCGAGATCCTCCTGGCGCTGGCCCGCAACATCGTGACCAACGGCTACCAGGCGCTCAGCGGCTCAGAGGGACTGGAGCCGACCGAGTATCTGAAGCTGGTGATCCGCTATCTCGGCCAGGCCCGCGAACTTGAGAGGCTGGCCGGCGCAGACAAGGTAATCAAGATCGAAACCTGCGACTCCACCCAGACCGGCGAGCTGCTGAAGGTTCTCGGCTTCCGCATGCGCGGCGCCTGCGGCAGCGATGTGGTGCTGGAAACCGTGAACGCAACCCGCGCTTTCCTGGCGATGGATTCCGGATTTCCCCTGGCGACTCTGGAAGAGGCGCTGAGGACGAACCGCCCGTTCACGCACGATTTTCGGCCGACGCCTGTGCCGGTGCTCTATTCCCAGGAGTATTGGCTCTCCGCAAAGGAAAAGCAAAGCGGCGAGTTCATCGACGCATTTCTGGCCGACCCTTCCCTGTGCCGGCTGTATCTGGGATTGGCCAAGCTCGATCCGGAAACGGCTGAGGAAGTGCGGAAATCGCTTCCGGTGGCGAAGATCCGGGCATTTGCCCACGTTTTCGACTTCTTCGGCGGGATGTTCCGGATCAGGGACGGCAAGGTGGCCGTGCC
Organism: Acidobacteriota bacterium; assembly: GCA_016213725.1. Classification (GTDB taxonomy): domain Bacteria; phylum Acidobacteriota; class Terriglobia; order Bryobacterales; family Bryobacteraceae; genus Paludibaculum. The sequence goes on from JACQZS010000160.1 coordinate 5,954, forward strand.
GGGCGGAGACCGGGCCGTGGGAGCCTGGAGTGAACTGGTAGGCACAACTCCTGACAAAGGCGTACAGTTCGTTGAGCGGTTGGTGACCAAGGACGACGGATGGCTCGCTTCCTATTTCGATTCGCTTTCGCGCATCCAGGGGCCGACGCTCGATTACTTAACTGACCCTGCGCGGCTCAAAAGATACTACGCGGCGCTGCGCGGACGGGTGACCTCTCCCGGGCCCGCGCGCCCGGTCTTCCGCGCGAATACTGACCTGATGCTGCTGACGACGCGCCTGCGCATTGAGAACGGGAAGCCGGCGATTCCGGGTGGCATCGAGACCTGGCGGAAGCTCTTTGTGGAGCATCCGAACGGCAAATATGACGGCAAGCTCACCAAATCCGCCACCGGCTGGAAAGACTCCGACGAGCTGATCGAAGCGCTGTTCGGATTGAGCCGGAAGGCGGTCGAGAATGAGCCGCTGAAGATCTTCTTGTCCTTGAGCGATCTGGAGCGGAAGCGGGCCAAGGCGCTGGAGCCCGCCACGGTGGTGCGGCTGGCCACATCGTGGAGGGTGTACGGGTCGCAGTATCCGCTGTTGAACGAGTCGCCGGAGCTGTCGGATAAGACGATTCTGGCGTACCTTGACGCGGCGCAGATGATCACCGATCTC
>JACQZS010000158.1 GCA_016213725.1 Acidobacteriota bacterium
CAGGGCGGCGAGCGCCGGGGTGCGCCCCGGCGGGTTGGGCGATGAGCAGGACGGACCAGCCGCCGGGCATTTCCAGCCAGGCTGACCAGCGGTCAGGCAGTTCGCGGGATGTGGGCCACCAGCCAGGGTGGGGGCGGACGTCAATTTTCAACGGCGCGGGCCAGAGAGCGCGGCTCCAGATCCGATCGGCCTCGGAGAGCGGCGCGGCGGAGTGCAGGCGGAGGACTGCAACGCGGCGGGACGGCCGCGGCGCCGCGATGAGCGGCGCCACGGCAGGGAGCGTGAGAAAGTCTCGCCGGAGCATTGGGGCTATTGAGCCGCTGCGGTGCGGAACTTCCAGACGGTGGTGGATTTGTACTGCTGGCCGGCCTTCAGGGTGGTGGTAGGGAAGGCGGGGTGGTTGGGGGAATCGGGGTAGTGCTGGGTTTCGAGGCAGAAGCCGTAGCGCTGCTGGTAGGCGACGCCGCCCTTGCCCTTCACTGTGCCGTCGAGGAAGTTGCCGGTATAGAACTGCGTGGCGGGCTCCGTGGTCCAAACCTGCAGGACACGGCCCGAGACAGGATCGGTCACTTCGGCGGCCGGCGCCAGGCCTTCATCCTTGCGGTCGAGGACGAAGTTATGGTCGTAGCCCTTGCCGAGCTTGAGTTGCAGGTCGTCGGCGGCGATGTCCTTGCCGATGGCCTTGGGGTTTCGGAAATCGAAAGGCGTGCCGGCCACTGGTTTCAGTTCACCCGTGGGAATGAGCCCGGCGTCGACGGGCGTGATGCGGCTGGAGTTGATGGCGATCTGCTGCCCGAGGATGTCGCCTTTGCCCTGCCCGGCGAGGTTGAAGTAGGTGTGGTTGGTGACGTTGAGGACAGTGTCCTGATCCGTGGTGGCGGCGTTGTCGATCCTGAGGTCGTTATCGGGGGTGAGAGTGTAGACGACGGTGACGTCGAGGTTGCCGGGGTAGCCTTCTTCGCCGTCAACGCTGCGGTACTTGAGAGTGAGCACCTGGCCTTCGGGCCTGGTTTCAGCCTGGGCGGACCAAACCTTTTTGTCGAACCCTTTGAGACCGCCATGAAGGGAGTTTTCGCCGTTGTTCCTGGCCAGAGTGTAGGTCTTGCCGTTGAGTGAGAACTTGCCGTGGGCGATGCGGTTGCCGTAGCGGCCGACAATGGCGCCGAAGTAGGGATGCTCGCCGAGGTAGCCCTGGAGGTTGTCGAAGCCGAGGGCGATGTCGGCGAACTGGCCTTTGGCGTCAGGGGTCTTGAGCGAGACGACGATGCCGCCGTAGTTGGTGATGGCGGCTTCGACCCCGTTCTTGTTCTTGAGGATGTAAAGATCGACCGGCTGGCCTTGGGCGGTCTTGCCGAATTCCTGTTTCGTCACGGATCCATTTTCTCCTTGGGGGGTTCCCTGGGGTGCAGTGGCGGGTTTCCTGGCGCAGGCCGCACAGAAGACCGCGGCAGCGAGGCAGGTGATGGTAACAGTGCGGTGCATGGTCACTCCTGATGCTAGAATTTCTCGCGGGTCTTGGCGGCGTAGTCGCCTTCGATGGGGGCGAGACGGTAGCGGTAGGTGCGGGGCTGATCGGACTGAATGCGGTACGGCGCCATGGGCAACGCGTTGCGGGACCAGCTATCGATGCCGCCGGCGCCCATCTGCTTCCAATCGAGATTGAGATAGACCTGCGGGTGGGGCTTCATCTGGAAGGTGTAGCCGGCGCGTTCGATGTCGTCCTTGGAGTAGTGGCGGGCGCTGACGCCGAGGGCGGGCTCGCCGACAGCGAGCAGGCCGACGCCGGCGGCGTTGGTGAGGGCCACCCAGCGGACGTCGGTCTTGTTGCCGTTTTCCTGGGGCTTGGAGTAGTCCACCCACTCCTTGTCGATGGTACTCCTGTAGACGCCGACGCGTTCGAACTGGCGGTCGATGTGGGTTTCCACGGGGCCGCGGCCGTACCAGGCGATGTTCTCCAGGCCGGGCGCGGCGACGAGTTCAGTACCGAAGCGGGGCATCATGGCGCGCTTCTCGCTGCCGGGCTGGTAGGAGGTTTCGACGATGATGTCGCCGGTGCTCTCGATCAGATAGGAGTAAGTGACGGAGGCGCCGCCCATGGCGTAGAGGCCGGCCTGGACGGTGACCTTCACCTGCTTCTCGCCGAGGTTTTCCACCTTGACGGCCGTGACGTCCATGCGCGGAGCAGCTTCGCGCCAGAGGCGGATGTTGATGGCCGGGTTGTTCTCAGCGGCGCCGCGCATCGACTTCCAGGCGCCGGTGTCGTTATCGGAAACAGGGCGCCAGAAGTCGGGGCGCGGGCCGCGCTCAATGAGCTTAGTGCCTTTGTAGACGTAAGAGGTGATGGCGCCATCCTGCTTGCCGATGCTGAGGGAGAAGTTGGCGCCCTTGATGTTCATCATGCCGCCGGCTTCGCTGACGGCGAGGGCGGGGGCTTTGGTGAAGTCCGCCGCGGGCGCGGGCGCGCTCACCGGGAGCTGCCACTGTTCCCAGGAGACCTCATGGCCGGCCGGGGCCCAGGGGGCGGCGGCTTTGAGCTTGAAGCTGAGGTCGAGCCAGTACTCCACACCGGGCTGAGGCTGGAGCTTCGGCAGAGGAAGCGTGAACTCCTTTTCGGCGCCGGGCTCGATGTCGAGCGCGGGCAGGGGGCCGGAGGCGAGGACGCTGCCGCCGGCCTTGACGGTCCAGGTGGCGGCGATCGAGTCCTTCGGGTTGGTGAAGTGATACCAGTTCTTCACGCGAATGCGGCCGGCGGCGAGATCAACGGGCGCGCCGTGTAGGTAGCGGTAGACGTACTTGATGGCGGAGAGGCCGGGGTGGGGCTTACGGTCAGCGGAGACGAGGCCGTTGTTATTGAAGTTGTTGTCGTTGCGGATGCCGGTCTTGTCTTCCCACCAGCCGCCGTAGGCGAGGAAGGTGTCGGACTTGGAATTGGCGCGGTATTCGGGCGGGACAGGGAGTTTGATGCCCTGGTCCACCCAATCCCAGACGAAAGCACCCTGGGCATTGGTGCCCGAGTAGAAGATGTCCCAATACTCCTGGAGGCCGCCGTTGGAGTTGCCCATGGCGTGGGTGTACTCGCAGAGGATGAGAGGCATGGCGGGGTGCCTGGCGGCTTCATTCTTCACGCGCTCCGGAGTGGGGTACATGAAGGAGTTGATGTCGGCGTTGGCGCCGCCGTTGGCGGTGGAGCCCTCGTAGTGCCAGGGGCGGCCGGGGTCGCGGCGCCTGGCCCATTCGGAGGTGAGCTTCGCGTTGAGGCCTTCGCCGCTTTCGTTGCCCATGGACCAGAAGATGACGGAGGGGTGGTTCTTGTCGCGCTCCACCATGCGCTGGACGCGATCCAGGTAGGCGGCGGTCCAGTCCGGCGAGTTGGTGAGGAGGTTGTCGCTCTTGCCGTTGCCGTAGTGGTGGACCTCGATGTTGGCTTCGTCCATGACGAAGAGGCCGTACTTATCGCAGAGTTCGTACCATTCGGGCTGATTGGGGTAGTGCGAAGTGCGGACGGCGTTGATGTTGTAGCGCTTCATCAACTCGATGTCCCTGATCATGAGGGTGCGATCCACCACTTTGGCGGTTTCGTGCGAATGCTCGTGGCGGTTGGTGCCCTTGATGAGGATGGGCTGGCCGTTCACGTGGACGCGGCCGGACTTGATCTCGACCTTACGGAAGCCAACGTTCTGCGGAATGACTTCGACGGCCGCGCCGGCGGAGTCTTTCACGCTGAGCAGGGCGCGGTAGAGGTAGGGAGTCTCGGCGGTCCACTTCTTGGCGTTGACCACGGCAAGATTCAGCGTGACATTGGCGGCACAGGGCGCGGAGGCCTTGCCGGCGGCAGCGCCGGCGGCGTCGAGCAGTTCGAGGCTCAACGTGCAGTTGACGGGATTGAGCACTTCGGCCTTGACGGTGAGAGTAGCGTCTTTGTAGGCGGCGTCGAGATCGGTGAGCACTTCGTAGTCGCGGACGTGTGTGTGCGCGGTAGACCAGAGGTAGACGTCGCGGTAGATGCCGCTCATGCGCCACATGTCCTGGTCTTCCAGATAGGCGCCGTCGCCGAAGCGGTAGACCTGCACGGCCAGCGTGTTGACGCCGGGCTTGAGATGAGGGGTGATGTTGAACTCGGCGGGCGTGCGGCTGTCCTCGTTGTAGCCGACGCGAACGCCGTTGACCCAGACGTAGAAGCAGGAGTCGACGCCGGCGAAGTGGAGATAGACGGTGCGGCCCTTCCAGGCGGGCGGCAGGGTGAAGGTGCGGCGGTAGCTGCCCACGGGGTTCCAGTCGTAGGGCGGCGTGGGCATTTTGGAGCGGTCCTGCGGGAAGGGGTAGATGATGTTGGTGTAGATGGGGATGTCGAAGCCGTGCATCTGCCAGGAGGCGGGGACGGGCATGGTACGCCAGGCGGAGTCGTCGTAATCGGTGCGGAAGAAGTCGAGCGGGCGGTCCGCCGGCCGCAGCACCCCTTGGAACTTCCATGTGCCGTTGAGGGATTGAAACCAAGGCGACTGATCGCGCGCGCCGGTCCTGGCGAGAGCGGCCGAGGGGTAGATCATCATCGTGGCGTGGGGCTTTTCCACGCCGACGGTGATGATGGAGGGATTATCCCATTCGGGTTTGTCGGCGGCGAGGCAAGCGGTTACAAGTGTGAGCAGGGCGCAGAGAGAGAGTCGCATAAACACTCCGGGGAGTCTGAAATCCGACGATATCACAGAGACGGGTAGTTGACCTTTTCGAGGAAGAGGCCGGAGGCGGGCGCGGTCCAGGCGGCGACGTCATGCTGCTTGCCGCGAGCCTCGATGAGCTGGGCGAACTCTTCGACTTTGAGCTCTCCCAGGCCGACCTTGACGAGGCAGCCGGCGAGGCGGCGGACCATGCGCCAGAGGAAGTGCGAGGCTTCGACGTGGAAGAGAATGAGGTCGTCCTGCGGTTCGACGCTGGCGCTGTTGACGACGACGATGGTGGATTCGCCGGGTTTGGAGGGATCTTTGGCGCAGAAGCGGACGAAGTCGTGGCGGCCGGGGATGAGTGCGGCGGCCTGCTGCATTTTGGCGAGGTCGAGCGGGTCTTTGATCCACCAGACGAACTTCTTGGAGAAGGCGGTTTTGCGGGTGGAGATCTGGTAGACGTAGCTGCGGGAGACGGCGCTGTGGCGCGCGTGGAACTTGGCGGGCATCTCCTGGGCGTCGAGGATGGCGATGTCGGCGGGCAGGGCTTCGTTCATGAGCCGCATGAGGAGGGCGGGCGGGAGAGGGCGGCGCGGGGCGCCGCGCAGGTGCGCCACCTGGGCGGCCGCGTGGACACCGGAATCGGTGCGGCCTGAGCCGCCGAGATCGACGGGGCCCTTGAAGATTTCGGCGGCGGCTTTGCGTAGCTCGCCCATGACGGTGCGCGGGGCGTTGATCTGCTCGGCCCAACCGCTGTAGCGGCTGCCGTCGTATTCGAGGGTCAGTTTCCAGGTCTTCACTCTGTCTCCTATGATGCGCGACTCCGGGGCGGCGCGCGCGGTTCATAATGAAGACGAAAGCCATGCTCATCGTTCACGTGCACATCAACGTCAAGCCGGAATGCGTGGAAGCCTTCCGCGAGGCGACCGTCGAGAATGCCAGTAAGAGCATCGAAGAGCCCGGCATCGCGCGCTTCGATTTCATCGCCCAGCAGGACGACGCGACGAGGTTCCTGCTGGTGGAGGTGTACCGCGACGCGGCGGCCGCCGCGTCCCACAAGAACACGGCGCACTACGCGAAGTGGCGCGACAGCGTGGCTCCGATGATGGCCGAGCCGCGCAGCAGCGTGAAGTTCGCGAATGTCTTCCCGGACGATTCAGGCTGGTAGGCGGAAATGAGTTGGGAGTTTGCCACTGCGACACGCATCCGCTTCGGCGCGGGCACCGCGCGGGAAGCCGCCGGGGCCGCGCGACAGATGGGTGCGCGTGCGCTGCTGGTGACCGGGAGTTCTCCGGGCCGCGCGTCCACGCTGCTGGCGGACCTGCACAAGGAAGGGGTGGGCTGCACGCCGTTTCCGGTGAGCGGCGAGCCGACCGTGGAGTGCGTGCGCGCAGGGGTGGACACGGCGCGGCGCGAGCAGTGCGACCTGGTGATCGCATGCGGCGGCGGCAGCGCCATCGACGCCGGCAAGGCGATAGCGGCTCTGTTCACGAATCCGGGCGATCCGCTGGATTATCTGGAAGTGGTAGGGGCGGGACAGACGCTGCGCGTGGCGCCGGCGCCGTTCATCGCACTCCCGACGACAGCCGGCACAGGCAGCGAGGTGACCCGCAACGCCGTGCTGGGCTCGGCTGAACATGGCGTGAAGGCCAGTCTGCGCAGCCCGCTGATGCTGCCGCGCCTGGCGGTGATCGACCCGGAACTGACGCTGGAGCTGCCGCCGGCGGTGACGGCATCAACGGGGCTGGATGCTTTGACGCAGCTGCTGGAACCGTTCGTTTCAGCACGCGCGAATGCGATGACGGATCTCTACTGCCGCGAGGGCATGCGGCTGTCGGCGCGTTCCCTGCGCAGAGCCTTCGAGCATGGGGACGATCTGGCGGCGCGCACGGACCTGGCGCAGGCGAGCCTCTTCGGAGGGCTGGCGCTGGCCAACGCCGGCCTGGGCGCGGTGCACGGATTCGCGGCGCCGATCGGGGGCATGTTCCCCGCCCCGCACGGCGCTGTGTGCGCGGCGCTACTGGCGCCGGTGACACGCATCAACATCCGGGCGCTGGAAGCGCGTGCGATGGAATGCCCCGCGCTGCCGAGATACAAAGAGGCGGCGCGGATCCTCACGGGAAATTCCGCCGCCACACTGAACGACCTGGCCGCCTGGCTGGAGCAATTGCGCATCAGCCTGGGCATTCCGCCGTTGAGCGTCCACGGCGTGCGGCGGGAAGACCTGATCACCATTGCCGCCAAGGCCGCGCAGGCCAGCAGCATGAAGGCAAATCCCATTGCGCTCCAGCCCGAAGAACTGCTGGAAGCGCTGGAGACGGCATTACACTGAGATCGCGAGGACCAAATCCATGCATCGTTTCCTGATCGTCACCCTGCTGGCAGCCGCGGCACCGGCGTGGGTCTCCGCACAACGCGTGCCGTACGTCCGCGCTTCCGGGGAAGGAACGGCCGCCATCAAGCCGGACCAGATGAAGCTCACCGTCGGCGTCACCACGCAGGCGGACACGGCGCAACAGGCCGCTGCAGACAACGCGGCACGCTCGACGCAGGTGCTGGATGCGCTGCGCAAACTGCTGGGCGCTTCGGCCGACTTGCAGACCATAGCTTACAACGTCTCACCGGTGTACAAGTACCCCTCCGGCAGCACGCCGGTGCTTTCGGGCTACAGCGCGTCGAACACGATCGAGGCCACCACGGGAGATCTGTCCATCGCCGGCCGCCTGATCGACGTCGCCGTGCAGGCGGGCGCCACCACCGTGGGGGGCATCCGGTTCGGGCTGAAGGATCCGCAACCGGCCAGGCAGATCGCCCTGAAGCTGGCCGTGCAGCAGGCGCGGTCCAGCGCGGATGCCATGGCCGGCGGGCTCGGCGCCAGGCTGGGCGGAGTGATCTCGATCGCGGAAGCCAGCGTGGCCTCGCCGGTCTACACGGATCGAGCGAGCACCGCCGTAGCCGCGCAGACGCCCATCGAGACGGGCATGGTGGAAGTGCGGGCCTACGTGGTTATCGAGGCCCTACTGGAGAACTAGCCGGAGTGGCGGCGCGCTCGTTCAGATACTCTTCGATGTTGGTGTAGCCGTCGCCGTCACGATCCAGTGCGGCGTCTTTCGCATCGTGCGGGTTGAGGCCCTTGGCCTGTTCCCAAATGTCGGGCAGTCCGTCGCCGTCGCTGTCCTTGGCGGCGGTGGCGGCGCGGTAGGCGGGCCAGCCGCCCACTTCCCTGGTCGCATCGATGATGCGGCCCTTGCCCGTGCGGACCTCTTCGATGATGCGTGCATCCACGGCATCGCGCACGGGCCGCGAGGCGCCCGCGCCGGCCAGCACCAGCTCATATGCCTGCCGGGCGGGAACGGTCTTCACCGGTAGCGTGGAAAACGGCGCATCCACCAGCTCAAACAGCGGCCGGCCCTCTTCCTTTTGCGGTTCGAACATGGCGGCGTCGTTTTTCGAAAACTGCGGGCGGCCCTCCACCTCGTTGCCGCTGAGGAAGTACTTCACGCGCGCGGTTTTGGTGAGCACGATGGGCGGGCGCCGGCTGCTTTCCGGCCCGGGCTTCAGGTAGTTGTTCACATAGTTGGCGCTGAGCACGTCGCCGGTCATGCCGCTGCAGATGGAGCCCCACAAGGCCATCACGTTGTTGCGGACATCGAAGACCGGGTACGGCGGCCGGCCGTAGTTGTCGCCCAGGCGCGGATTGCGGGCGATGTTTTTCACCCACAGGTTGTGATGGAAGCTCACGCCGCCGACGGCGCGAGCCAGCGAGCCGTAGCCGTGCTCGCCCTTCTTGTGCACGCTCTTGCGCAGCGATTCGCCGATGAGGCTCCACTGCACGGTGACGTCGCGGATGCCGCCGCTGGGCGAGAGCGCTTCGTCGACGGACCAGGAGGCGGAGCAGTGGTCCACCACGACGTTGTAGCTGTCGCCGCCGATGGAGATGGCGTCCACCTCCTTGCCCAGCACCTCGCCGGGCCGCGAGCGGATATAGCGGATGACGACATCGTGCGTGGAAACGGCGAGGCCTGCGCCGCGGAGGCAGATGCCGTCGCCGGGCGCGCTTTGGCCGGCCAGCGTGACGAAGGGCTCGCGGATACGGATCTCATCCTTGAGGTCGATGAGGCCGGAGACGCCGAACACCACCACGCGCGGCCCCTTCGCTTCCAGGGCTTCGCGCAGGCTGCCCGGACCGCTGTCGTTGAGATTGTTCACGACATAGACGCGGCCGCCGCGGCCTCCCGGCGTGGAAGAGCCGAAGCCCTCAGCGCCCGGAAATGCCGGCATGTCGCGGCGCGTGATCCTGCCGTCGAGCACGGTGAGCACGGGGTGGATCATGCGGATCTCATCTTCCGGGCAGGTCAGGATGTCCCGATCGATGACGATGAGATCCGCCAGCTTGCCGGCTTCGATGGAGCCGGATTGCTTCTCGCTGAAGTGCATGTAGGCCGCGCCGGTGGTGTGCATCCGGATGGCCTCTTCACGGCTGATCTTCTGCTCGGGATAGACAACCTTGCCCTCCGTGGTGCGGCGCGTGATCGACATCCACATGCCGTAGAAGGGGTTGAATGGGTTCACCGCGTTATCTGGGTTGTGGCCGAGCATGTGATCACTGCCGCCGGCGACGACGATGCCGTGGTCGAGATACTCTCGCAGCGGATAGAAGTGGCTCATGTTCTGGAGGCCGAAGACGCGCTCCAGCGCCGGCTCGTCAAAGTGGAGCCAGCCGGGCTGCACGTCGGCGAGGATGCCCAGCCGCTTCATCTTCTCGATGGATTCGGCGCTCTGAAAGCTGCCGTGCATGACGTGGGAGCGTGTGGGCGCGATGGGCTTCACCTTGTCGAGGCGATCGAAGGTGTCGAGCAGAACGTCGATGGCGCCGCCGCCCTGAACGTGGGCGGTCAACTGCCATCCCTTGTCGCGGGCGGCGGAGAAGATGGCGTAGAGCTTTTGCGGATCGACGAAGAGCGTGCCGCGCGCGTCCGGATTGGTCTGGCCGTACAGCTGGCGGCCAAAGGGGCCGTAGGGCATGCGCTGGTAAGCGGTGCCGACGGACTGCCCGCCGTCCAGGGTCACCTTGAAGGCGCCGAATTTCAGCCAGTCGTCGCCCTGGTTCGTGGTCCACTTGGATGCCTGAATCTCGCGCACGACTTCTTCCGTTGGACGCGCGGCATTGATGCGCCAGGTGAGGACGACGCGGAGCGGGAGCCGGCCCTGCGCCTTGAGTTTTTCGAAGAGCGCCACCTCGCCCGGCGTCACGGCGCGGTCGCCCACGGCCGTGAGGCCGGTGCTGGCGTAAATCTTCAGCATCTGCTCGAGCGCAGCCAGTTTTTCCTCTTCCGGGTAAGGCTCGGCTCTGGAGACGCCTTTGAGCAGCTGCGAGGCATTGCGGAGAATCCCGTTCGGCTCGCCATCGGCGCCTTTCACCACTTCCCCGCCCGGCGGGTTGGGCGTGTCTTTCGTAATGCCGCTGATCCGGAGCGCCATGGTGTTGGCGGACCAGACGTAGCTGCCGTCGAAGGCGACGGGATGATCTGGCGTGACGTCCAGGTCCTGCTTCACGGGCATGCGCATTTCCTTGAGCCGCGGCGGCAGCGTGCGCGGCACGACGATCCATGCGCCCTTGGGCGTGGTCTTGGCCTTGGCGCGGATGAACTCCTGAA
>JACQZS010000161.1 GCA_016213725.1 Acidobacteriota bacterium
ACGTAGCGACACCCGGCTGCCCAAGGCAGCAAGGACCATTCTCGCAGCGGGGGTGGGGATTCGGCGAGGGGTAGAGATTGGCGGGCAGCGGGGCGAAGAAACAGTGTATTTCGGGGACGGTGCACTCAATCCCCTAATTCAGGGGGGATTGAGAGGCGAAGTAGTTGATTTCAGAGGAAGGAGTTTAGGGATTGAGTGCACCGTCCCCGAAATAGGGCTTTATGGGGGAGGTGGGGGTAGATGGGGGGGATTAATCGGCTAGGAGCTTGGCGAGGTGTTCGCGGAGGCGGGGGCCGGTGTCGTCGCGGCGGAGGGCGAATTCGACGAAGCATTTGGCGTATTCGACGCGGTTGACGATCTCGAAGCGGCGGGCCTGCCAGGCGAGGGCGTAAACAGGCTCGACCTGGGCGAGCATGTTCATGGCGTCGGTGAGCTGAATTTCGCCGCCCACGCCGCGGGGGGTCTGCTCGAGGCAGTCGAAGATGCCGGCGGAGAAGACGTAGCGGCCGGCGATGGCGAGGTTGGAGGGTGCGAGGTTGACGGCGGGCTTTTCGACGAGCTTGCGGAGGCGGAGGAGGTCCGGGTTGCCGTTTTCGGGCTGGCCGTCGACGATGCCGTAGCGGGAGACCCATTCCATGGGGACGCGGTGAACGGCGACGACGCTGGCGGTGGACTGCTCGTAGGCGTCGAGGAGCTGGCGGAGGCCGGGCTTCTGTCCGGCGGGCGGATCGATGATGGTGTCGCCGAGGAGGACGGCGAAGGGCTCGCCGCCCATGTGGTGGCGGCCGAGACGGATGGCATCGCCCAGGCCGAGCTGTTCCTTCTGGCGGATGTAGTGGATCTGGGCGCGCTCGCCGATGTCGCGGACCTGCTCGATGAGATCCTGCTTGCCGGCGCCGCGGAGGAAGATCTCGAGATCGGGGTTGTAATCGAAGTGGTTTTCAATGGCCTGTTTGCCGCGGCCGGTAACGATGAGAATGTCGTCGATGCCGCTTTCGACGGCCTCTTCAATGACGTACTGAAGAACGGGCTTGTCGACAATGGGGAGCATCTCCTTGGGCATGCTCTTGGTGGCGGGCAGGAAGCGCGTGCCCATGCCGGCGGCAGGGATGATGGCCTTACGAACGGGCATGACAGGAGGACTCCTTAGGGCAGAATCTGGGGAACGATGAGCTGGGCGCCCATCTGCTGATAAGAGGCGCGGAGGCGGGCGAGGCGATCGGGGTCGCCGTCGTAGACGCCGATGATGGCGCCGCCTGAGCCGGAGAACTGGGTGGAGGCGCCGAGGTCGCGCCCGCGCTGAACGAGTTCGAGATTGCCGGGGCTGATGCGGACGAGGGAGGCGCGGAGGTCGAAGGCCTCATTGAGCATGGGGCCGATTTCGGCGCCGCGGCCCTGGGCGAGGAGGTCGCGAACGTCGCGGGCGAGGGTGGCCCAGCGGCGGATGGCGTCCATGACGGCGGGTTCGCCGCGGTTGTAGCGGCTGCGGAGATCGTTGTGGAAGATCTCGGTGCCTTCGGCGAGGTTGTCGTGGTAGGCGACAAAGAGAGGGGGCAGCGAAGCGGGGTCGAGCGGCTCGTAGAGGCCGTGGCCGTCGCGCTCCATGCGGGCTTTGTCGAAGTCCATGAAGACGACGCCTTCATAGACCTGGATGACGCGGTCCTGGAGGCCGGCGCCGATCTTGAGCTCCTCGAGTTCGACGGAGAGGATGAGGCCGGGCAGGATGTCCTTGGGGACCTCTACGCCGTAGAACTGCATGAGCGCCCGAATGGTGGCGGTGACGATGGCGGAGGAGCCGGCGAGGCCGACGCGGACGGGCACATCGGTGGTGTATTCGATAGTGAAGCTGCGCTCGAGAGCGATGCCCTGGCGGCTGCACCAATCGCTGAACTTCTTGATGGCTGCTTTGATGAGGCGGACGCCGCCGTAGTAGCCGTTCATGTCGACGTCCTCGAGGAACTCGGCGTAGCTGTCGAAGACGAGGCGGTCGCGGTGGCCGCCGACGATCTGGATGCGGGGAGACTCGTAGAGGATGACCTCCGCGCAGAAGTTCCTGACGATGAGCGAAATGGTGCGTCCGAAGTAACCGTCAGAGGGGTTGCCGATCAAGCCGGCTCGCGCGAATGCTTTGCTCCGAATCATGAGATCTTCCGATTATATCGGCTTCATGTTGCGGAATGATCAGAGCGGCCGGCCATTATGATGGAGGCATGCGCGTGCGGCTGATGGGCATTCTCAACGTAACGCCGGATTCGTTTTCCGACGGCGGGCTGTACCCGACGCTGCAGGCGGCAGTGGACGGGGCGCACCGGCTAATAGAAGACGGAGCGGAGATTGTGGACATTGGCGGGGAGAGCACGCGGCCGGAGGCGGAGCCGGTTTCCGAAGAGATAGAGTTGCGGCGGGTGATGCCGGTAGTGGAGGCGCTGGCGGCGGAGGGGCGAGCGCGGATCTCGATCGACACGATGAAGCCGGGGGTGGCGGCGGCGTGTTTGAACGCCGGGGCGAGTTTACTGAACGACGTGACGGGGCTGCGGGATCCGCGGATGGCGGAGATCGCGGCAAGGTATGGAGCGGGAGTGGTGGTCATGCACATGCGGGGCACGCCGCAGACGATGCGGGGCGAGACGCAATACGAGGACGTGGTGGGGGAGGCCAAGGCGGAGCTGGCGGCGCGGGTGGGGCTGGCAAGGTCCCGCGGGATTGCGGAGGTCTACGTGGATCCGGGGATCGGATTCGCCAAGAACGCGGGGCAGAGTTTTGAAATTCTGGCACGGTTGCGGGAGTTTGAGGAGTTGGGGTGCCCGATTCTGGTGGGGCCTTCGAGGAAGTCCTTTCTGGGCACGCTGCACGGGATGGAGAACGTGGAAGATCGGCTGGAAGGAACGGTAGCGGCGGCGGTGATCGCGGCGATGAATGGGGCGGCGGTGATCCGGGTACACGACGTGCGGGCGTGCCGGAAGGCGCTGGCAGTGGTGGAAGCGGTGCTGGCCCGGCAGTGAGAGGACGCATGGACAAGATCATATTGAGCGGGATTCACTTGGCGGTTTTTCTGGGGGTTCCAGAGAAAGAGCGGAGCGTGGCGCAGGAGGTGGTGCTGGACGTGGAGGTGGAGTTCGACGTGCGGAAGGCGGGGAGTTCGGATCGATTCGAAGACACGCTGGACTATTCGCGGATTCTGGCGACGGTGCGGGAGACATTGACGGCGCGGCCGTATGCGTTGGTGGAGTGCCTGGCGGAGAGCGCGGCGGGGGCGGTGCTGAAGGCACATCCCATATTGGGAGTAAAGGTGCTGGTGAGGAAGCCGGGGGCGCTGAAGAGCCGGGGCGTGGACTGGGCGGGAGTGGAAGTGGTGCGAAGGCGCGATGACTGAAGCCTGGGTGGGATTGGGATCGAACTTAGGCCACCGGGAGGGGTATTTGCGGGCGGCGTTGGCGGGGTTGGCGGGATTGGGCGAGGTGGTGTGCGTCTCGCCGGTTTATGAGACGGCGCCGGTGGGGTTTCTGGATCAGGGTGCGTTCCTGAACGCGGTGGCATGCATCCGGACGGCGCTCCCGGCAGCGGAGTTCATGGCTGGACTGCAGGCCTTGGAGCGGGCTGGGGGGCGGGTTCGGGCGATGGCAAACGGGCCGCGGACGATCGATCTGGATCTGTTGTTTTGGGGAGCGGAGGTAGTGGAGACAGAGGGCCTGGTGGTGCCGCATCCGCGGCTGCACGAGCGGGCGTTCGTGCTGGCGCCGCTGTCCGACGTCGCACCGGGACTGGTGCATCCGCGGCTGGGGAAGACGGTGAGGGAACTGCTGAGCGAGTTAGGGAGCCTGGACGGGGTAGTGCGGCAGGCGGATTCAGGCGCGGACCAATAGCACCGCGGCCTGGGCCTCACCGGACTTGCCTTCGCCGACGGGGCCGACTTTTTCGGCGGTCTTGAACTTGACGGAGACGCGATCGACGGCGAGGCCGAGGGCGGAGGCCAGGCTTTCGCGGATGGGCTGGCGGAAATCCTTGAGCTTGGGGCGCTGGAGGATGACGGTGGAGTCGACGTTGGAGATCTGATAGCCGCGCTGGTGGACCAGGAAGACGGCGTGGCGGAGGAAGACGAGGGAGTCGCAGCCTTTCCAGCGGGGATCGGTATCGGGGAAGTGCATGCCGATGTCGCCGAGGGCGAGGGCGCCGAGGAGGGCGTCGGTGATGGCGTGCGAGAGGACGTCGGCGTCGGAGTGGCCGTCGAGGCCGAATTCACAGGGGATGGTGACGCCGCCGAGGATGAGGGGGCGGCCTGCGGCGATGCGGTGGTTATCCCAGCCAAGGCCGGTACGGATGTCCATCAGCCGGCAACCTTTTCATTTTCCTCGGCGAGGAAGAGTTCGGCGAGATCGATATCGGAGGGGCGGGTGATCTTGATGTTGCGATCGCTGCCGGCGACGACGGTGACTTCGACCTGTTCGAGGCGTTCGACGAGGGAGGATTCGTCGGTGCCGACGAAGCCGTCGAGGCGGGCCTTTTCGAAGGCCTGGCGGAGGAGGGCGGCGTGGAAGACCTGGGGAGTTTGGGCGAGGATGAGGCGGTCGCGGTTGAGGGTGCCGCGGACGGTGTGGCGCTGGACCTGTTTGACGGTATCGACGGGGACGATGCCGACGATGGCGGCGCCGGAATGGGCGGCCTGGAGGATGACGGCGGAGATGGTCTCAGCGTCGACGAAGGGGCGGACGGCGTCGTGGACGGCGACGATGTCGACATCCGGGGCGAGGGAAGCCAGGGCGTTCTCGACGGAGTGCTGGCGGGTTTCGCCGCCTTCGACGCAGCGCACGGGTTTCTGGAAGTTCTCATGGGAGACGAGATCCTGGACCCATTCGACGTCGTCGCCGCGGAGGGCAATGATGACTTCCGAGACGTGCTGGCAGGCGACGAACTTGCGGACGGTGTGGACGAGGATGGGCACGCCCTGGAGGAGCATGAACTGTTTGCGGCTGGTGCCCGTGTTTTCGGCGGCACTTTTCATACGGGTGCCGAGACCGGCGGCGGGGAGAATGACAGAGACTTTCATGGCGTCAACGCTCTGGTGGTGTAGAAGATAGAGTCGAACTTACTGAGACGGCTGCGAAGCGGAGGCCGTTTTCTCCGGCAGGGGCTCTGCGGTTTTGGGCCGCTCGGCGGCATGCGGTTTGTCGTGGACGTGGTGGACGCGGTCGTCGAACCGGCCGAAGATCATTTTGCCGGCCTGGGTCTGGAGCACGCTGGTGACGGAGATGTCGATGGTTTTGGAGATGAGCTTCTTGGCATTGTCGACGACGACCATGGTGCCGTCGTCGAGGTAGGCGACGCCCTGGTTGTATTCCTTGCCCTCCTTGAGGATGAAGACGCGCATGACTTCGCCGGGCAGGACGATGGGTTTGAGGGCGTTGGCAAGCTCATTGATATTGAGGACTTCGACGCCGTGGAGCTGGGCGACCTTGTTGAGGTTGAAGTCGTTGGTAATGACCTTGCAGTCGTAGACCTTGGCGAGCTCGATGAGCTTGAGATCGACTTCGCGGATATGGGGGAAGTCGTCCTCGAGGATCTGGACGTTGAGGTTGATCATCTTCTGGACGCGGGAGAGGACGTCGAGGCCGCGGCGGCCGCGATTGCGCTTCAGGGAGTCTGCGGAATCGGCGACGAGTTGGAGTTCGCGGAGGACGAACTGAGGGACGACGAGGGTGCCGTCGAGGAAGCCGGTTTCGGCGATATCGGCGATGCGGCCGTCGATGATGACGCTGGTATCGAGGATTTTAAACGACTGCTTGGTGGCTTTTTCACCGCCGAACAGGCCGCCGAGGGCGGAGAGGTTGAGCATGTCCCCCTTGGTGGCTCCGACGATGAGGCCGACGTAGGACATGACGAGGAGGATGAGGAGTTGAAGAAACGAGACCGTGGCCTTAGCGCCGGGCATGGCCCAGGCGATGATGAGGGAAATAAGGAAAGCACCGACGATGCCGAGAACGCTACCGACGGCCGCGCCGATCAAGCGCTTGAGGCTGACCTGTTTGAGCCGGACTTCAAAGACAACGATGAGAAGTCCAAAGATGATGCCGACGCCGGCCGCAATCTGGGAGGTCAGGCCGAAAGGCTGGATGAAGTAGGCGGCGGCTGTCAGGATGAGCACGAAGAGAGTCCTGATCAGCAAGAGATCGTTCACCGGAAACTCCTTTCAGGGAAACGGGATCCGCAAACGAGGCGAAACTCCGGCGGGAAGACACAAGTCGAGGACGACCACGGTCTTCACCGCGCCATGAGTATAACATTGCCAGTGGATTAGGGAAGAGGCTGAAAGAGAAAAGAAGGGGGATGCGAACGCGGCGGGTGAGGCCGTTCGGACAGGAGGGAAGGAGGGGCGGCTTCGCGGAGAGGCCGCCCTGGAAAACTAGAGGGCTTTTGCCAATTCCTCCGCGAAAGCGCTTTGAGGCGCATTACCGGCTTTGCGATGCTTCTTGCCGCCGCGGCGGTTGCGCTCGCGGTCGCCGGCGGGAGCAGAAGCCCCGGGGGCGAAAGCGGCGCTCGGGCCGGCGCCCATGGGCCGAACCGCGCCTTTGGGCCGGGGAGGCTGGGCGGGGTTGGCGCGCAGGAGGCGCTCTTCGAGCGGGGCACGGTCGAAACGGCGAATGATGAGGTTCATTTCCTCTTCATTGGGCGCTTCGATGAAAGCGAAGCCCTTGGATTCCTGGGTCTCCGGATTGCGGATGACCTTAACGGAATCGGCCACCAGATTATCCGCTACAAGCCACGCCTTGATATCGTCGGCAGTGACCCATACCGGAAGGTTACCGAGAAAAACGGTCGAACTCATTGAGTAGGGAAGTTAGCTCCGTCGGGGATTGGGACTGATTCGTGAGGAAGCGCAGTCCATGAGGCATCTACATCATATCATGCAGAAAGGAGTGCGGCAACGAGGTGGGCGAGTTTTTGAAACGAAAATCGAGAATGGGACGTCGGAATCTGAATTGGTTAAAGAGCTGTCATGTGAAAACGGGGTGCAAACGGGCTGAAACGCCGCGCTGGAGTGCCGGGCGGGCGGCCGGGCGGGCGGCGGCGAGGGGTGGTGCGTGGAGTGCCGGGCGGGCGGCCGGGCGGACGGCCGGGGAGGACGTCCGGGCAGCCTCGAGGGAGGGACTCAGGTGACAGCCGAGGGGTGTACTGAGTGAGCTAAGGCCGCGGTTGGAGGTTGAAGCCCTCCAGGACGATGGCGGGGGACTCTCCTCTGGTGTCGGAGTGATCGATGGTGGTGGTGACGCGGGCGGTTTCGCCGGGCATGAGCGAGAGGTAGTTATCGCTGTAGAGGGCCGGGAGGATGCGGTCCTTCGACTTCTGGCGGATGGCTTTGAGGCGGAGGAGGATGGCCGGGTCGGCGCCGGTGTTCCTGAGGGTGGTTTGGAGAGTCCAGGTGTCGCCGGCGCGAGTGGCAGAGGTAGTGGCGTCGACTTTTGTTTTGGCCAGGGTGCGGAGAGCTTTGTAGTCGGTGCCCTGGGCGGAGAGCCAGTAAAAGTTCTCGGAGATGGTCTTGCCGCCCTCACCGAGGCGGAGGCGGAGGAAGTAGACGGGGGTGGGGTGGTTGGGCTTTTCGAGAGTGAAGAGAGTTTTGACGGAATCTTCGTCGCTGTCGGCGTCGGCGTCGCGGCTCCAGAGGCGGGCGCCTTTGAGGGAGAGGATTTCGGCGTAGACGCGGAGGCCGGTGCGGTTGCCGGCGTTGTAGTTGACGAGCTCGACGGAGTTGGTGGCGGGGTTCCACTGGATGTGGAGGGGCTCGGAGCCTTTCCTGGCGCCGAAGTAGCCGGCGGTGGGCTCGAGGTACCAGTCGTAGGTTTGCCAGACCATGGAGGGCCAGGCGGGGTGGCTCATCCACATGAGCAGGCCCATGCGGTTGGCGGACTGGGCCTCGAACATGGCGCGGTGGCCCTCGTAGTTGATGAATTGGGCGAGTTGGACCCACTCTTCGGCGGAGGACGCTCCGCCGTAGTCGCGGTCGATGCGATCGATGAAGGACTTGCCGCCCTGGGCGCCGGTGAGACAGAAGTCGTGGAGCCCCCAGAGGCGGCCCTGGGGCCACATCTCTTCGGGCTTCATGGTCTGGCGGAGGGAGTCCATGGTCATGATGTTGGGCATGCCCATTTCGGAGTGGAACTTGGGGGTGGCGCGCTCGGTGAAGTAGTTGAGGAGTTCCTGAGCGCGGTAGGGGCCGTGGCCGGAGACGACGTCGTCGGCGGAGGAGCCGATGTAGTGGATGCCGGGGTGGAGGTGGCGGAGGGCGTCGCGAATGGAGTCGTCGAGCGGCTTGAGGGGATAGCCTTCGTTGCGGCCGCAGTAGAGGCCGATGGAGGGGTGGGTGCGGATGCGGAGGAGGGTGTCGGTGGCGTTGGCCATGAACATGGCGTTGTCGAAGGGGTCTGGGCCGTCCCAGGGGTTGGCGAGCCAGAAGTCCTGCATGATGACGATGCCGTTGCGGTCGGCGGCTTCGTAGAAGGAGTCTTCGCCGATCTGGCCGACCCAGTTGCGCACCATGTTGAAGTTCATGCCGCGGTGGTAGCGCATGGCGGCTTCATACTCGCGGGCACGGTAGCGGAGCATGGATTCGCTGAAGCCCCAGTTGCCGCCGCGGGGGATGAAGCGGCGGCCGTTGATCCAGATGCGGAGGGTGGAGTTCTGTTCGGAGTAAGTGAACTGGCGGATGCCGGCCTGGAAGGAGATGGCGGCGGAATCAGCGAACCTGAGTTCGACGGGGTAGAGGTTCTGGGGGCCGTAGCCGTTGGGCCACCAGAGTTTGGGGCTGGCGATATCGAGGGTGTGAGCGATGGTCCTGGATTCGTTGGGGGCGAGGGTGACGGGGATGTCGAGGGGGATGTCTCCGAACTTGCCGGTGAGGGCGCCCTGGAGGGGTTCGGCGGAGTGATTGACGAGGGTGGCGCCGAGGGTGACCTGGGCTTTGGAGGTGTCGGGGAGGGGGAGGGTGGAGAGGACGGAGGGGTTCTCGATGGTGATGGGTCCGGTAAGCGCGAGGAAGACGTCGTTCCAGATGCCGCTTTCGCGGCCGCGGATGGTGGGGATCCAGTCCCAGCCGATGGAGGCGTGGAAGGTGGGGTTGTCGGCGCCGAGCGCGCCGCCGTTGGTATCGGGGCTCTCGTAGGTTTTCTCTTTGACGCTGCCGGGGGTGGCGTTCTTTTCGATGAGGACGGCGAGGGCGTTGCGGCCGTTGGGATTGAGGAGTCTGGTCACGTCGAAGCGGGCTCGGAGGAAGCCGCCTTCGATGCGGCCGAGCCTGGCGCCGTTCAGCCAGACGGCGGCTTTCCAATTGACGCCGCTGAAGTGGAGCCAGGTGCGCTGAGAGGCGGAGGCGGGGGGCGTGGCGAACTCGGTGCGGTACCAGAAGTCGGAGTAGAAGTACGAGTCCGAGATCATGTTCTGGTTGTCGCTGAAGTCGGGGTTGGGAATAGCTCCGGCGTTCAGGTAGGAGGCGAGGACGGTGCCCGGAACGGTGGCGGGGAGCCAGGATTGGTCGGCGAAGCCGGGGGTGGAGAGCTGGGCAGGAGCTGCCTGGACTTCGGAGGCGCGTTCGAGCTTCCAGGGGCCGCCGGCGAGGAGTTGCCGGTTGTTGGCGAGGGCGGGGGCGGGCTTGGGAGAGACGGCGAGGCCGCCGCGGCCGAAGACCTCGAGTTCGCTGAGGACGTAGCCGTCGGGGGAGGAGGGCTTCGTCATGAGGACGCGGAGGTAGCGGGCGTGGACGGGCGGTACGAGGCGGATTTCGTCGGAGTCGAGGGGGTGGATGGTGGTCCAGGAATTGGCGTCGTCGGAAGTTTGGATGGCGCCTTCGGCGGCGCGGACGATCCAGGCGAGTTTCACGGATTCGATGGAGGATTTGGCGCCGAGGTCGACGTAGACCCACTGTTCGCCGGCGGCGGCGGATTTCCAGGCGGAGGTGAAGTGGTAAGGCCCGCCGAGGCGGACTGGGGCGCCGTTGCGGAAGAAGTAGACGTCGCTGATCTTCCAGGAGAGAGGGCGGGCGTTGTCGAAGACGAGGCGGTAGAAGCGGCTGCGGAGGGGCGCGGAGAAGGGCGCGGTGGAGTGGATTTCGCCGGAGGGACGGACGATGCTGCCGGCGGAGGCGGCGGGGGACCAGGACTGGCCGTCGTTGGAGGCGAGGACCTGGAGGCTGTACTGCTGGTTGTCGTTTTCGCGGGCGCGGATGGAGGCGTCTACGGCGATGGCGTCGATTTCGGGGGGCTCGCCGCCGATTTCGATCTGGACCCAGCCGGACTTGCCCTGGAAGGAGGTGCCGGAGGGCCAGTTGAAGTCGAGGATCCAATCTCGTTCGTTGCGGGGGAGGACGCCTTTCTGGCTGGTGGAGACGGCGATCCAGCGGGGGGCTTGCGTGGTTTTGATGCCGTCGGTGACGAGTTGGGCGGTGAGGGCGTAGTCGTAGGCGGAGGAGTGATAGGCGGGCCGGCGGAGGGCGAGGTTGCGGGCGGTGCTGGGGCCGGGCTGGAGGGAGGGGGAGAACTCCTGGGCGGGGTGGCCGGGATAGACGCCGACTCCGCGAGTGTAGGTTTGAGAGAAGAGGGCGGGGGAGGCGAAGAGGATGGCAAAGAGAGCGCGATTCACGGCAGGACCTCGTTCAGGCGATCGGGCGCACAAGAAGGGCCGGCGACTTGCCGGCCCCACGTCTTGAATTTACACGAAAGCGGAGCGAGGGTTCCGGAATCAGTTTCCGTTGAGTTCGACGACGACGGCGAGGCGGACGGCGTCGTGGGCGGTGAGCTGCTTGAGGACGGTCTCGCTGATGGCGGAGTCGACCTCGACGAGAGCGACGGCGTAGAGGGGTGCGCCGGGGGAGAAGGGGGCGTCCTGGCGGCCGAGTGAAAAGTTGGCGATGTTGACCTGGTTCTGGCCGAGGACGGAGCCGACATGGCCGATGACGCCGGGGACGTCGATGTTGCGCATGTAGACGAGGTGGCCGGCGAGGGTGATTTCGACGGGGATGCCGTCGATGGAGAGGAGGCGGGCCTTATCCATGACGACGCCGCCGGAGACGGCGGTGATGCCTTTGTCGGTGAGGAGTTCGACCTGGATGGAGTCCGTGGTGCCGCCGCGGGGCTGGTGGGCCTCATTGACGGTGAGGCTGCGCTGGGCGGCGAGCTGCATGGCGTTGACGAGGTTGGCGCGGGTGGAGAGGCCGCGGGAGAGCGCGCCGGCGAGGGCGGAGTTGCGGAGGAGGTTGGTATTGAGTTCGGCGATGCGGCCGCGGTAGGTGACGCGGACGCCCTGGGGATTGCCCTCGGCGACGAAGGCGGCGAAGCGGCCGAGCTTCTCGGCGAGTTCGATGTAGGGGCCGATGGCCTTGTACTGTTCAGGCGAGACGGCGGGCATGTTGACGGCGTTGATGGCGATGCCGTTCCTGAGGTATTCGACCATCTGCTCGACGATGCGGATGCCGACGATCTCCTGGGCCTCTTCGGTGGAGCCGGCGATGTGGGGGGTGGCGATGAGGTTGGGGGCGCCGAGAAGGGGGTGGCCTTCGGGGAGGGGCTCCGGGGTGAAGACGTCGAGTCCGGCGCCGGCCACCTTCTTCGATTCGAGGGCGGCGCGGAGGGCCTCCTGATCGATGAGCTCGCCGCGGGCGCAGTTGATGATGCGGACGCCGTCCTTCATGGTGGCGATGGAGGCGGAGTTGATCATCTCCTTGGTTTCGGGCGTGAGGGCGACGTGGAGGGAGATGTAGTCGGACTGGGCGAGGACGGCGGCGAGGGGCAGGAGTTCGACGCCGAGGTCGGCGGCGATCTGGGGGTTGACGTAGGGGTCGGATGCGATGATGCGCATCTCGAAGCCGTGGGCGCGGCGGACGACTTCCTGGCCGATGTTGCCGAGGCCGACGACGCCGAGGGTTTTGCCGCGGAGCTCGTTGCCGAGGAACCTCTTCTTTTCCCATTTGCCGGCGCGGGTGGAGGCGCTGGCTTCGGGGATCATGCGGGCAAGGGCCAGCATGAGAGCGAGGGTGTGCTCGGCGACAGAGACGGCGTTGCCGCCGGGGGTGTTCATGACGAGAACACCAGCAGCGGTGGCGGCGGGGAGGTCGACGTTATCGACGCCGACGCCGGCGCGGCCGATGACACGGAGCTTGGGGGCTTTGGCGAGGGTATCGGCCTTGACCTTGACGGCGGAGCGGACGAGCATGGCTTCGCAGTCTGCGAGGTGGGGCTCGTACTCCTTGGGATTGGAGACGACGACGTCCCAGCCTTCCTGCTGTTTGAGCAGCTGAATGGCCGCGGGCGACATGGGTTCGGCGACGAGGATCTTCATGGCGGGTTACTTCTTTCCGGCGACGGCCTGCGCGTAGACCCGCTGGACGGCGGCGACGCCCTTGCCGAACTCCACGGGGATGCCCTTGGAGTGGAGGATGAGTTCGAGTTCAGCGACCATGGCGAAGAGGTCAGGGAAGTCGAAGTAGCCGAGGTGGGCGATGCGGAAGATCTGGCCCTTCATGGTGCCCTGGCCGTTGGCGATGATGGAGCCGAACTGGTTGCGGAAGCCCTTCACGATCTCGCCGGAGTCCATGCCGGCAGGGGCCTTGATGGCGGTGACGGAGGAGGAGGGGGAGTTGGGGGCGAAGAGTTCGAGGCCGAGTTCGAGGGCGGCGGTGCGGGTGGCGTGGGCGAGGAGCATGGCGTTTTCGACGAGATTGGCCATGCCGACTTCCTTGATGTACTTGAGGGCTTCGGCGAGGGCGAGGATGAGGCTGACGTTGGGGGTCCAGGCGGACTCGCCCTTGTCGGCCATCTTCTTTTCCTTCCTGAGATCGAAGTAGAGGCGGGGGAGGGTGGCGGACTCGCCCTGCTTCCAGGCTTTGGCGGAGACGGCGACGAAGGCGAGGCCGGGCGGGATCATGAAAGCTTTCTGAGAGCCGCCGACGACGATATCGAGGCCCCAGCCGTCGATGTCGAGGGGCATGGTGCCGAGGCCGGTGATGGCGTCGACGATGCAGAGAGCGGAGGTCTTCTTGACGATTTCGCCGATGGCTTTGACGTCGTGTGCGGCGCCGGTGGAGGTTTCGGAGGCCTGGAAGAAGACGCCTTTGGCGTCGGGGTTTTCGGCGAGGGCCTGTTCGACGCGGGCGGGAGAGACGACGTCGCCGTATTCGGCCTTGAGGACGACGGCGTTGAGGCGGAAGGCCTTGGCCAGATCCACCCAGCGTTCGCCGAATTTCCCGGCCGAGCAGACCACCACTTTGTCGCCTTCGGAGAAGAAGTTGGAGACGGAAGCCTCGAGGGCGCCCGTTCCGGAAGATACAGTGATCAAGACGTCGCCCTGGGTGCCGAAGACCTCTTTGAGGTCAGCGAGCACGGTGGGATACAGCTTGATGAAGTCCTGGGTCCGATGGTGAATATCAGACGCCATCATGGCGTGCAGGGCACGCGGCAAGAGAGGCGTCGGGCCTGGCGTCAATAGTCGCTGTTTCTTGATATGCATGGCTGTGGGAGGTAAAACGGAGAGTAGGTACTCAGGATAACAAAGATGCCCCTCCTCGAAAAGCTGCAAAAAGACATGGTGGACGCGATGAAAGCCAAGGATGAGGCGCGTTTGAGCGCCATCCGGATGGTGAAGTCGGCGCTGATGAAAGAGAAAGTGGATTCGATGAAGCCGCTGGACGAGGCGGCGGAAATGAAGGTTATGAACTCGCTGCTGAAACAGCGGCGAGAGGCGGCGGATATGTTCCGGAAGGGGGGCCGGGAGGACCAGGCGGTGAAGGAAGAGGCGGAGGCGAAGCTGATTGAGGGCTATATGCCGGCGTCGGCCTCAGACGATGAAATTGAGGCGGCGATCGCGGCGGCGCTGGCGGAAACGGGGATCACGAGCGCGAAGCAGATGGGGCTGGTAATGAACGCGGCGAAGGCGAAGCTGGCCGGCAAGCGCGTGGATGGAAAGGTGATGAGCGACAGAGTGCGGGCGCGGCTGAGCTAGTCCCGCCATGAGCCTGGAGTGGCGGGAAGAGCGGACAGCGCCGGCGGAGTGCGGCGTGGTGGAGGTGTGCCGTCTGTTTGAAGACGCGGCGCGGCGCCATGCGACGCATCTGGGATTTGGAGTGGCGGACCTGCACGCCGGGGGCAAGGCCTGGGTGCTTTCGCAGCTGGCGTTGCGGATAGTGAGACTGCCGGCGGCCGGAGAGAGCCTGGTGGTGGGCACGTGGCCTTCGCGGCGGACCGCGGGGGTGCGGGCCTGGCGGGACTTGGAACTGCGGACGGCGGACGGGGCGTTGCTGGCGGAGGCGGCGTCGATCTGGTTGATCGTGGACCGGGGGAGCAAGCGGGTTTCGCGGCTGCCGGGGACGTTTTCGACGCTGGCATTTCCGGCGAAGGATACCGGGGTGGCTCCCGGTGAGGCGTGGGCGGCTTGCGGGCCGGCGGATCGGGTGAGCTCGCATCTCGTGGTTGAGGCGGATCTGGATGAGAACCTTCACGCAAACAACGTTTCGTATGTGGGCTGGGCTTGGGCGGCCCTGGAGGGGCGGGCCGGCGCCTGCCGGAGGCTGGACGTGGACTACCTGGGGGAGGGGTTGCTGGGGGATGTGGTGGAGATCGGGGAGTGGGTTGGGGATGGAGTGATCCGGCAGGAGCTGAGGGTGGGGGAGAGAGTGGTCTGCCGGGCGAGGTGGGAAGTTTAGGAAACAGGCGGGCGGTCCCGGCTGCGCGCTCAACGGGCCAGGAAGGCTTTGACGCCGTTCATGAACATCTGCACGGCGAGCATGACGAGCACCATCCCCATGAGCCGTTCCATGGCGATGAGGCCGCGCTCGCGGAGGACGCGGTAGAAGAAAGACGACGCCAGCAGGATGAGGCCGCTGGCAGCCCAGGCGATGGTCATGGCGAGGAGAAGGGCCTGCTGTCCGCCGGGGGCGGAGCGCTCCATGAGGATGAGCGCGGCGAAGGCGGAGGGTCCGGCGAAGAGGGGGATGGCGAGGGGGACGACGAAGGGCTCGCCTTCGAAGGATTCAGCCTGAGAGAAGGACTCCCTGGGGAAGATCATGCGGATGGCGATGAGGAAGAGCACGATGCCGCCGGCGATGCTGAGGGTTTCGCGGCTGAGGCCAAGGAAGAGAAGGAACGATTTGCCGAGGAAGAGAAAGGCCAGCAGGACGAGGTAGGCGATGACGATTTCGCGGATGAGGACGCGGCGGCGGCGGGCGGGCGGGACCTGACGGAGGACGGAGAGGAAGACGGGGATGTTGCCGAGGGGGTCGAGGATGAGGAAGAGCGTGAGGATGGCGGAGGAGAGGTCCACGGGGGAATGATACATCGAGGGGTAAATGGGTGCGAGAGGATTGCGGCTTCGGGGAAGACAAAGAGACCACGTCCCTGCGGGCTGAGGGACAGAACAGCCCGGCTCAGGAGGAGGAGGACCGGCGCCGGGCTGGGTACAACTCAGGGCTGGGGACCAGCCCCTTGGATATATCTAGGCGTAGTAGGCGGCGTTCTTGTCGGCGAACTCGGCCAATTCGGCGGGGAGTTCATCGAGGACGTAGATGGAAGTGGTGGGGCAGACGGGAACGCAGGCGCCGCAGTCGATGCAGTCCGTGGGGTGGATATAGAGTTGAGGAACTTCCTCGTAGCCAGCCTCTTCGGGCGTGGGGTGAATGCAATTGACGGGGCAGGCTTCGATGCAGTGATTGTCTTTCGTACAGGTGTCGGTGATTACGTATGCCATTGTATGTTGGGGCTCCGACAATCTTAGAGCAAACGAAGGGCCATTTGGGGGAGGGTCGTGAAGCTGTACTTTTTAGGGGACTTCCGGGTCTGACGGCGATCTGGGGGAGGGGGCCGGGGGTGGGGGAAATGACGCACTAGCGAGAACTCCCCCGAAACGGGTATGATTTTTGCGGTTCAGGGAGTTTCACCCGAATGGCAAAAGAATACAAACCGTTTGTTCCTCCGGACATGAAAATGTCGGAGTTTACGTTCCGTGCCGTCTTCCTGGGGTTGATCATGACGGTGGTGTTAGGCGCCGCGAACGCGTACCTAGGGCTGCGAGCGGGCCAGACGATTGCGGCCACCTACCCGGCGGCGGTGATCGGGATGGCCGTGCTGAGGCTGTTTCGAGGATCGATTCTCGAAGAGAACATAGCGAGAACGGTGGGCAGCATTGGCGAATCAGTGGCGGCGGGGGCGATTTTCACGATTCCCGCATTTGTGATTGTGAAGGCGTGGCCGGCGTTCGATTCATTTGAAGCGTACTGGCAATCTAGCGCGCTGATGCTGGTGGGCGGGACGCTGGGCATTCTGTTTGTGACACTGCTGCGGAGGGTGATGGTGGAAGATCCGGAGCTGCCGTATCCGGAATCGTCGGCGGCGGCGGAGATCCACAAGGCCGGGCAGCGGGGCGCGGACGCGGCCTCGACGCTGTTCCAGGCGATGGGGATTGGCGGGATCACGTTCCTGCTGGGCGAATTCAAGCTGTTTTCGGCGAGCAAGGACTTCCTGCTGAAAGTGGGCGAGTTGGGCAAGAGCACGGTGAAACTGGGCACGTCGGGTGCGGTGGGCGTGGGTGGCGTGACGAAGTTTTCGCTGCCGGCGGTGGCGCCGGCGTATTTGGGTG
Organism: Acidobacteriota bacterium; assembly: GCA_016213725.1. GTDB lineage: Bacteria > Acidobacteriota > Terriglobia > Bryobacterales > Bryobacteraceae > Paludibaculum. Next base: position 16,606 of record JACQZS010000161.1, read on the forward strand.
TGGGTTACATCATCGGGCCGCGGCTGGGCGCGCTGAACTTCGCGGGCGGGCTGATGGCATGGGGCCTGATGGTTCCGCTGCTGGTGTACTTCCTGGGACCGGAGCTTGCGAAGGGCTTGCCGCCGGGGGCGGGCGAGCAGGCATGGGACGCGGTATCGAACAACGTCTGGCGCAGCATTGTGCGGCCGATCGCGGTGGGCGGCATGCTGGTGGGCGCGAGCTACACGATGTTCAAGATGAGGAACTCGCTGGCGACCGGCATCAAACGCGCGGTGGCGGACCTAAAGAAAGCCGGCGGTCAAGGCGATGCGCAGGACCGGACGCAGATCGACCTGAACTTCAAGCTGGTGTTCATCGGGCTAGCGGTGACGTTTGCGGCGATGGTGCTGCTGTACAACTTCTTCGCGCAGTCTCTGCCGGGCGCGGTTGTGGCGGCGGCGGTGATGATCGTGCTGGGGTTCTTCTTCGCGGCGGTATCGGGCAACCTGGTGGGCATCATCGGGTCGTCGAACAACCCGATTTCGGGGTTGACGCTGTCGACGCTGATTGTGGCGGCGCTGCTGATGGTGGCGATCGGGGTGAAGGGCCTGGCCGGCGTGGCGGCGGTGCTGGGCGTGGCGGCGGTGGTTTGCGTTTCGTCGGCGGTAGCGGGCGAGATGCTGCAGGACTTGAAGGTAGGCCACATTCTGGGCGGCACGCCGCGTTCGATGCAGATTGGCGATTTCATCGGCATTCTGGTGTCGGGCCTGGTGCTGTACTTCCCGCTGTGGATGCTGCATCAGGGCAACATCAAGGAGGGCGGCATCGGCTTTGGCGATCCGAAGCTGAGCGCGCCGCAGGCGGGCCTGATGGCGATGTTGAGCCAGGGCATCGTGGGCGGCGACATGGCGTGGCCGCTGGTGGTGACCGGCATCGGGATGGGCATTGCGCTGATCCTGCTGCAGGTGAAGAGCCCGATGCTGTTTTCGGTGGGCATGTACCTGCCGCTGGAGACGACGTTTGCGATCTTCACGGGCGGCGTAATCCGCTGGCTGATGGACCGCTACCGGGACAAGCAGGGCTTCAACGACGCGCAGAAGGCGCGGGTGGAGAACGCGGCGGTGCTGATCGCATCGGGCTTGATTGCGGGCGAAGCGCTGATGGGGCTGGTGAAGGCCGGGTTCAACATCGCGGACAAGCCGCTGGCTTCGATCTTCAGCTTCTTTGAAACGCCGCCGACGGTGGCGGGCCTGATTGTGCTGGCGCTGCTGGCGTACCTGATGGTGCGCTGGCCGTCGACGAAGGCGGGCGATCCGCACGAACCGGCGCCGCCGACGGCGATCATGTAAGAGCGGCTGCGCGGGCGCGGCGCAGGTACGGCGCGCCCGCGCAGTTTGCCCCTTCTTTACAGCCGGCAGGGCTTGAGCGGGTAGAATAGTAGCTTGTCCATCGTCTCGTCTTCGCTTTCAGGAAGGTCTGCAGCCTGGCCCGTCTTGTACGCGGCCGTGGCATTGACGACGGCAGCGACGCTGGTGCTGGAGCTGTCGCTGACGCGGATCTTCTCGGTGGTGTTTTACTACCACTTCGCGTTCCTGGCGATTTCGATCGCGCTGTTCGGACTGGGAGCGGGCGGGGTGATCTCGTATTACTTCAATGCGCAAGGCGAAGCTCTGTTCCGAAGGCTGGGCGTGCTGTCGGCGGTGAATGCGGTGGCGGTGGTATTTTCGCTGGCGCTGACGCTGAATCTGGCGGGGAGGCCGCCGTCGTTCACAACGCTGGCGCTGGTCTACTTTTCGACCTCGGTGCCGTTTCTGTTTTCGGGGATGGTGATTTCGCTGGCGATTGCGGAATCGATCCAGCGGGTGGACCGGGTGTACTTCTTCGATCTGCTGGGGGCGGCGGCCGGGTGCCTGCTGGTGATTCCGTTTCTGAATCTGATGGGCGGGCCGGGAGCGGTGCTGGGTTCGGCTGTCTTGTTTGCGGCGGCCTCGGCGGTGTGGTTTGGAATGGCGCGGGCATCATCGGCGCGTGCGCTGGGCGTGGCGCTGTCGCTGGCGCTGGTGGCGCTGATCATCGCCAACAAGGGCACGCACCTGATCGACATCCGGTCAGCCAAGGGCGGCGCTCTGGGCGAAGAAGTATTCGTGCAGTGGAACAGCTTTTCGCGGATTTCGCTGCGGCCGGGCACGGCGACGACGGATCCGATTCTGGTGATTGACGCGGATGCGACGACCGGGATTCCGACGTTCGACCTGGACCGCCTGAGCGAGAACGACCGCGCGGCGCTGATCAAGCACGGCCCGGGCTTCGCTTACCGGCTGCGTCCGGGCGCGAAGACGATGATCATCGGGGCGGGCGGCGGCTGGGACGTGGCACGGGCGCTGGCGTCGGGGTCGAAGGATGTGACGGCGGTGGAGATCAACCCGATCATCGCAGACACAGTGATGCGGGGCCGGTTCCGGGATCTGAGCCACAGGCTGTACTTCCGGCCAGGACTGAGGGTGGTAGTGGAAGACGGCCGCAGCTACGTGCGGCGGAGCGAAGAGAAGTATCAACTGATTCAGGCGACGCTGGTGGACACCTGGGCGTCGACGGCGGCGGGGGCCTATGCGTTGTCGGAGAACAACATCTACACGACGGAGGCGTTTGTCGATTACCTGTCGCATCTGACGCCGGACGGAGTGCTGTCGTTCACGCGCTGGGGATTCGATCCGCCTAGAGAGTCGCTGCGGCTGCTGTCGCTGGCGCGGGAGGCGCTGCTGCGGCTGGGCGAAACGCATCCGGCGCGGCATGTGGTGGTGGTGCGGGAAGAGACGCAGAAACTGGGCGGCTGGGGCGCGACCGATACGGTGGTGATTTCACGGAAGCCGTTTGCGGTGGAGGATCTGGAGCGCGCGGCTCTGGCGGCGGCGCAAGGGCAGTTTGAGATCGTATACATGCCGGGGCAGGCGCCGGAATCGCCCTTTACGGAGTTGCTGAACGCGCAGGATCCAGGGAAGTTCTATGCCACCTACCCCTACGACGTGACTCCGGTGGCGGACGACCGGCCGTTCTTCTTCTACACGGTGCAGCCGCGGGATGTGTGGAACTTCAAGCACACGGCATCGAAGGAGAGCGCGGACTTCAAAGTGAACATGGCGGTGCCGACGCTGTTTTCGCTGCTGGCGATCAGCCTTTCGGCAACGCTGGTGACGCTGATTCTGCCGCCGCTGCTGCTGGGAACCCGGCTGCCGCGCGCGCCCGGGGTGAATGTCTTCCTGCTGTATTTCCTGTGCCTCGGCGCAGGCTACATTCTCGTGCAGGTGGGGCTGATCCAGAAGCTGGTGCTGCTGCTGGGGCATCCGACGTATGCGCTGACGGTGGTGATCTTCTCCATGCTGGTGTCGAGCGGGCTGGGGAGCTATTTCAGCCGGAACCTGGTGCGCGGCGAAGACCGGAGGCTGTGCGCGGCGCTGGCGCTGATTGCGGGAGTGATTGCGGTGCTGGCCTACACGGCATCGCCGGTGGTGACGGCGGCGGCGGGGCTGGCGCTGCCGGTGAAAGCCCTGCTGGCCGTGGCGCTGATTGCGCCGGCGGGATTCGGGATGGGGATCGCGTTCCCCTCGGGACTGACGCGGCTGGAGCAGTGGCAGCCGAAGGCGATCCGCTGGGCCTGGTCTTTGAACGCAGCGTCGAGCGTGCTGGGCTCCTGCGCGGCGATCTTCCTGGCGATCTACCTGGGGCTGCGGAACACGCTGCTGATCGGCGCGGTGCTGTATCTGCTGGCGCTGGTCACGGTGGTGCTGACTTCGGCGCGGGCGCGGCAGGCAGCGGCCTGAGGCTTACTTGCCGTTGGATTTGCGAGCCTGGCTGGCACCGTGGCGGAGGGCGTTGTCGAGGGCTTCGCAGAAGAAGTACTCACCCCACATGACGCTCTCGTTGACGCCCAGATTCTTCTGTACGTGATAGACGCCGCCCTTGAGGATGCCTTCCCATTTGGGGTCGTTGATGGCGGTGTGCTTGGCGCAGAGGGAGTTGAGGATGCGGATGGCGGTGGAGTAGTAGTAGAGGCCCTTGATGGGGTCCGGCAGAGCGCGGCAGAGACGGAGGAGACCGCTGGCGGCGATGGCGGCGGCGGAGGTATCGAGGAGTTTGCGGGACTCTTCGGGGGCCTGGAAGTCCCAGGCGGGGATACCATCGGGATTGGTGTGGGTGAGGAAGTAGTCCGCGCAGCGCTGGGCGGTTTCGAGGAAGCGCGGATCGCGGGTGTATTCGTAACAGCTATTGAAGCCGTAGAGGGCCCAGGCGAGGCCGCGGGACCAGCAGCTATCGCTGCGGTAGCCCTGGTGGGTGGACTGATGGAGAAACTCGCCGGTTTCGAGGCTGAAGATGCCTTCGTGCGCGGTGGAGCCGTCGCCGCGGACGAGGTGGCGGCGGGTGGTGAGGGCGTGGCGGATGGCGATGTCGCGAAGGCGCCGGTCATTGCTTTCCCGAGCCGCATAGAAGATGACGGCCACGTTCATCATGATGTCGATGAAGATGGAATCCGGGCTGACGAAGGAGCAGAGGTACTGGCCCTTCTCCATGAAGCGCTGAGCCATGGTGCGGCCGGCCTGGATGAGGACTTCGTTGAGGCGGGGTTCGCGGGTGAACTGATACCAGCGGTAGTGGGTGGAGAGGAAGATGAAACCGAGGTCGTGGACTTCCCGATCAAACTGGCGCGGCTCGAGGGCGCGGCTGTATTCGATGGCGCGGTCCATCCAGTAGCGCTTGCCGGTGCCGTTTTCTAGGTTGCGGCGGTGGAAGATCCACATCATGCCCGGCAGGAAACCGTCACACCAATGGGTCCAGGCCGGGCCCTCGTGTTTCCACTTCCCGTCCATCGTGTAGATCGGGTAAAACCCAGGGTACTTGTCCAGGAACAGCCCTACCTGGTTTTCCGCGAACTTGAGGGTCTCCTCAAGCAGCGCACGATCAAATTCTGGTCCAAACTGGATCACGGCTCAGTTACTCCCCGTGATTCCAGGGTACGCCAAACGGTGGAGTAGCCGCTGGCGAGACGGCCGCGGCTGCCGCCGATGAAGATGATGGCCGAGCCGGGCGCGGCCTGGCCGATTTCGAAAGGGATGGTACGAAGTTGTGGCGGAGCGTTGCGGAGGCCCAGCTCCATGGCGCGGGCGAGGTCAGGGACGATGATTTCGCCGCTGAACGCGCCGGTGAAGTTGCCGTCGGTGAACCGGCCAGGAGCGATGGCGGCGAAGCAGTGGGCGGAGGGGAAGTCGCGGCAGGCGATGTGATCGAGGCGGAGTTCGACGCGGGTTCCTTTGTGGAGCCAGACCCTCTCGCCTTTGGCGGTGTCCTTGGTCACCTCAAACTCGACGAGGTCGCCCATGGCGCCTTTGGACAGATCGATCGTCTTGAGGAGCCTGAGATTGACGGTGAGACCGGCGGGCAGGGTGAGGACGACCTGAGCGGCCTTGGGCTTCTCGTCGGGAGGCGGCTCATCGAAGATGAGTGTGGATTCGCCGGTGTACTGGCGGCAGGAGGTGAAGACGGCGCGATTGCGGCTTTCTCCGCCGTTCAGGGCCTCGAGGGTCATATCCATGGAACGGGGCAGGACAAAAGTGGCGCCGCCGATTTCGGCGGGAGCGTACTCGATGGACTTAGAGCCGGTCTTCAACGGGATCTGCCGCGGGATATCGTCGATGGTCATTTCGATGCGGATGATTTCGAGGGTATCGGCGTCGTTCCAGACGTCACCCTGATAGCCGACGAAGCCTTCGGAGCCGCCGTAGCGCATGAGATACCGGCTGTTGTCGATGGAGACGGAGTAGTGGAACTTGTGGGCTTTGCGGCCGGCGGCCTGGTCGAGTCCGAGATAGGTGAACTTGGTGTTGCCGCTGAGATAGATGCTCTTGGCGTGCAGGGCGAAGTCGCCAGTCCCGATGGCACCGCCGCCGACCATATCGGTGAGGTCGCGGTCTTCGAACTTCCTGGCGCCGGGCCAGGCGTAAAGCTCCTTGCCGTCGACGAGGGCGACTTCGAGGCGGACGTTGTCGAGCAACTGGTGTTTCTTGGAGCCGGGCACACGCTGGGAGCGCTCAATGGTCTCGACGCAGGTGAAGTTGGGGAGTTTGGAGAGGCTGAGGCCGACGACGTATTGGATGCGGCCGAGGAGGATCATGTCCGGGGTAAGCGGCGCTTTGGAGTCGTACTGCTGGGCGGGGAGCAGGCCGGCCGCAAGGAGGACGGCGCCGAGTCTGAACATAGCCTGATTATAGTTAGCCCGGCCGCGGGAGGCTCTGCTATTCTCACGACTATGGCGATCAAGCTGACCGTGATCAACAACGGCCCGATCCGGGTGGAAGGCGATCCAGCCGACTTTGCGATTCTGGACGCGCAGGGCGGCGCCTTCGGTCTGGCGGGCCGCGCGGTGATTTCCCTGTGCCGCTGCGGACTTTCGGCGAACAAGCCGTTCTGCGACGGCGCCCACCGCCAGGGATTCAACTCAGTATGCGAAGCGCGGGAGCTGCCGCCGCCGAAGCCGAAGGTCTAGAGCAGTTCCAGGCATGACACGACCGAAGCGCCCCGCGCTGGGCTACGTCCGAAGCTGGCTGTTTACGATTCCCGTTGCCGTGCTGGCCACGGCAGTGCTGATCACAACCGCCATCACCACGTCGATCTTCGCCCCGGGGGCGCGATGGCAGACGTTCCTCTACCGGTTGTGGGGCAAGACGGTGCTGGCGATCTTTGGCGCGCGGCTGCGCGTGGTGGGCGCAGAGAAGCTGAAGCCGGACCAGAACTACGTCATCGTTTCAAACCATCTCTCACTGGTGGATACGCCGGTGATGGTGAAGGGCCTGCCGGTGGCATTCAAGTTCCTGGCCAAGCGCGAGCTGTTGAAGGCGCCGTTTATCGGCTGGTATCTGAACCGCGCGGGGCACCTGACGGTGGACCGGGCGTCGCTACGCTCATCGATTCAATCGATGAACGAGTGCGCGCGGCTGATCCGGGAGCGGGCGTTATCGGTGCTGATCTTCGCGGAAGGGACGCGGAGCCTGGACGGAGAGATGCAGCGGTTCAAGGACGGGGCGGCGTACCTCTCGATTCAGAGCGGCGTGCCGGCAGCGCCGGTGGCGGTGGTGGGGACGTGGGACGTGCTGGCGGCGAAGGATTCGTGCTTCATGCCGGGAGAGGTGGAGCTGAGAATCGGCGAACCGATCGATCCGAGCGCGTACACGCTGAAGGAGCGGCAGGCGATGACGACGCTGCTAGAGGAGCGCGTCAGGGCGCTGTGGAGCGGCGAATCTGCTCCAGCACCACAGCGGTGAAGGCATCGACGAAGTCGCGGCCGCCGTTCATGAGATTGGCGCGGGTCATGTAGTCGATTTCGACGTCGGGCTGGGCGCCGATGTTCTCGATGTAAGTAGCGGGGGGCAGGCCGGGGGCCTGCCAGTCACGGGCGCGGGTGCCGAGGGAGAAGCTGAGCGCGACGTCGGCTTCGGAGTAGAAACCGACGGGAAACTGCTGCGAGAGGCCGCCGCCGCCGGCCGTGGCCTTGCCCACCATGAGGGCGCGGGAAGCGTCCTGGAGCACGGCGGGGAAGGAGTCTCCGGCCGAGGTGGAGAACTCATCGATGAGCACGATCATGGGCTTGTCGTAGGCGAGGGAGTTCCCGGCTGAGTCGCGGACGGGTTCGAGATCGAGAGTGAGGCCGCAGACGGGGAGAGGGCCGGTGATGCCGCGGTACTCGTAGTAGGCGGTTTCGACATCCTTGAGGAAGCCGCGGAGGTAGGCGAGGGTGACGGGATCGGCGCCGTAGTCTTCGGCGGTCTGAACGTCGTCGCGAAACCACTGGACGATGTCGTAGGTGGGACGGATCTCATCGCCAGTGGTGCGGAAGTCGTAGGGGATGAAGCGGCGGAGGATTTCGTTGGTGAGGCACTGGTCACCGCCGGGATTGCGCATGACGTCGAGGACGAGTCCGTCGGTGTTGGCGCGCAGCCAGGCGACTTCG
>JACQZS010000162.1 GCA_016213725.1 Acidobacteriota bacterium
CTGTCCCCACCCCCACCACCCCCTCGCACTCCACTTCAATTCGCCGTAAAATTGCTGAAGCTACTGGCCTCTTCATGCACTGGCACATTCATCCGCCCATCTCCCGCCGCACGGCCCTCGCTGCCGGCCTGGCCGCCTTCGTTCCAATCGACGACACCTTCCGCATCGCCCCCTTCCAGTGCGACGCCACGCCCGATAAAGGCGAGCCCAACATCTGGGTCCAACCCGTCACCACCGTCATGGACCCCCTCCTCGTCAAAGGCGTCGTCATCGAATCCGCCTCCCGCCGCTACGTCCTCGCCGCCCTCGATTGGTGCGGCGTCGGCGGCGCCATCGATCTCCAGCTCCGCACCGCCCTCGCCCGCGGCGCCGGCACCGATATCAAGCGCATCGCCCTCCAGTCCGTCCACCAGCACGCCGCGCCCTATGTCGAAGGCGACGCCTACCGGATTCTCGCCAAGGTCCGCCCCAACGACCTCCGCATGAGCGACGCTTACCTCAACAGGCTCGCCACCGCCCTGGAAGACGCCGTCCGCAAGGCCCTCTCGAGCGCCCAGCCCTTCGATCAGGTCGGCACCGGCGAAGCCCGCGTCGAACGCGTCGCCAGCGCCCGCCGCATTCTCAAGAACGGCCAGGTCGTCACCCGCTTCAGCACCTCCGGCAAATCCCCTGAACTCGCCGCCGAGCCCGAAGGCCCCATCGATCCCATCCTCCGCTCCATCACCTTCGCCGCCGCCGGCAAGCCCCTCGTCCGCCTCCACTACTACGCCACCCACCCCCAAACCTTCTGCTGCGACGGCCGCGTCTCGGCCGACTTCGTCGGCTCCGCCCGCGCCGCCATGGAAGCCCACGACGGCATCCCCCAGCTCTACTTCACCGGCTGCGGCGGCGATGTCACCGTCGGCAAGTACAACAAGGGCGAAGACGCCGAACGCGCCGTCCTCTCCGAACACCTCCTCGCCGCCATGAAGGCCTCCGCCGCCGCCACCAAATTCCACACCGTCGAACACTTCGAGTGGCGCTACCGCGACCTCGTCCTCCCCCCGCGCACCGCGCCCGGCTCCTTCCCCGACGACCCCCAACTCGCCTACCGCGCCGCCATCACCGCCGCCTTCGCCGCCCGCACCCGGCCTCTCCCCACCAGCGCCCTCCACCTCGGACCCGCCGTCATCACTCACCTCCCCGGCGAGCCCCTCCTCGAATTTCAGCGCTACGCCCAGTCGCTCAGCGGCGGCCGCCTCATCGCCGTCGCCGGTTATGGCGATATCAGCCCCGGCTACCTCTGCCCCGATGAAGTCCTCCGCCAGGGCGGCTACGAACCCAGCGCTTCCAACGCCGCCGCCGGCACCGAAGCGCGAGTAAAATCGATCTTGAAGGAACTGCTGGCCCCCAGCACCAACTAATCTATAGGAGCACTCCCATGCCGAATGATCCGATCACCCACCCCGAGAGCCGCCGGTCGTTTGTCCGCAAGGGAGCCGCCATCGCCGGCGGCGCCGCCGCCATCTGGAACCCCCCGCAGGCCCTCGCCGCCTTCGGCGGAGCGCCGGCCGTCACCTTCCCCGCCGACAAGCTCAAGGCTCTCACCCGCTGGCCCCGCTACGGCGCCGCCGAGAAGAAGGCCCTCCACGACCTCATCGACGAGAACACTTTCTATAACGCCAACGCCGCCTTCGAGAACGACTGGAAGCAGTACACCAAGTCCCCCTACGTCAAAGCGCACATGAACGGTAGCAGCGCGCTCACCTCCATGTACTTCGCCCTCGACCTCCCGCCCGGCAGCGAAATCATGGTGCCCTCTTACACCTTCTTCGCCACCTGCCTGGCCATGCGCTTCTTCGGCTACGTGCCCATCTTTGTCGATATCGATCCTGCCACCGCCTGCTTCGATCTCGACGACGCCAAGCGCAAGCTCACCCCCCGCACCAAAGCCGTCGTCGCCATGCACTCCTGGGGCCTGCCCTGCGAGATGGATAAGATCGCCGGCTGGTGCAAGGAGAAGGGCCTCATCCTCCTCGAAGATTCCGCCCACGCCCACGGCGCCTCCATGCAGGGCCGCGCCACCGGCACCTGGGGCGTCATGGGCATCTACTCCTTCCAGGCCTCCAAAGTCATGCCCACCGTCGAAGGCGGCATGGGTATGTACCAGACCCGCGAGTACTTCGAGCGCGCCGCCGCCTTCGGCCACTACGAAGACCCCGTCAAGTTCGCCAAGGACAGCCCCGTCCGCGCCTACGAAGGCACCGGCTTCGGCCAGAAATACCGCATGCACCCCTTCGCCGCCGCCGTCGCCCGCATCCAGCTCAGCGGCCTCGACCAGCGCAACGCCGTCGTCTCCTCAAATATCCGTAAGTTCAACGACCGCGTCCTCCACCTCCCCGGCCTCTCCGAGCCCCGCTGCCGCCCCGACCAGAAACGCGTCTACTACAACGCCAACATGCTCTTCGTCGACGCCAAGAAAGCCGGCTTCGACCGCAACCAGCTCATGCGCGCCCTCAAGGCCGAAGGCGTCCAGGTCTCCATGTGGGACTACCCTGAACAGCACAAGCTCAAGATCTACGCCGAAGCCAAATGGTGGCACCACGCCCCCGTCATCCCCGCCAACATGCCCGGCGACGCCCAGGTCAACGGCACCCACATCATGCTGCCGCTCATCCACGGCGAAGCCCCCGACCTGCTCGACCAGTACGCCAACGCCTTCGAGAAAGTCTGGGCCCGCCGCACCGAAGTCAGCAAGCTTTAGCCCAATTGCCCCGGCCGCAAGGCCGGGGCCTCCTCACACTCCCGCCATCTCCTTGACGAGTCCGAAGAACGCCTTCTTCCTCGCCGTGTTTAGGCCCCACTGCACCGGCGGGCACTGATACCCGTCGCTGTAGTCGCTCGCCCCCGGGTCGAAGTACCCCCAGGACGCATACCGGCTCACCGCCGCCGTGAAGTTGTTCTCCGGCTTCTCGAAGTCGAAGTGGTCGTCCTCGTTGAACAGCACCGGCATCGGCCGATAGCCTTCCACTTGGCGCACCTGGTCCACCATCTGGGCGATGCGCCGCGGATCTTTCACCCCGTTGCCGTGCATCAGCAGGAAGTCGCTGCTCTTCACGACATTGGCCAGCGGCACGAAGCCCCCGCCGTAGCTGGTCCCCACCAGCAGCCGCCGGCCGCCCTTCGTAATCGACTTCGCCATCTCGATCAGCTCGTGCACCCGAGCCGGCTTCAGGATCTCGTGGTCGTAGCGGTTCACGTTGCACTCGTTGTTGATCTCCACGAGCACGTGCCGGTCGCCGCGCTTCAAGAGCCACTCCACCGTCTCGCGCACGGCCCGCTTCACCGCGGCTTCGTCCTTCACACGCTCGTCCTGGCCGAAGTAGAAGATGCCCAGGATCGGCGCCATGCCCAGCTCGTTCGCCTTGTCGAGAATCCGCGCCAGCCGCGCCAGATACGCCGGCCGCAAGCCGCCATCCGCCGCGATGCCCGAATTCGACCACGGCTGATCTTTCGAGTAGCCCTGCGGGCTGCCCCCTTGGAGGTTGATCGTGAAACTCAATAGTCCGTGCCGGCGCCACTCCGGCATCGTCGCCAGAAACTCGCGCGTGTTCCGCTCCGCGTCCCACTTGCCCGTGTCCGGATACGCCCAGCGGCCCACGGTCTGCGGATTGTCGTCGTCGAAGATGCCCTGCACCATCCTCGAGTTGAATAAAAGCCCCTCGATCTTCATTCCGCGAAACGTTCTGCCCGCGTACGTCGCCTTTCCGTTCAGGCAGAACATGTCACCCCGGATCGAGATTTCAGTTCGTCGGCCGGACGCCAGCACTGGTGCTGCCGCAAGCGATAAAGTATTGAGAAATGTCCTACGTTCCATGGCAAGTAAAGTCGGAGTTGCCGAACTGGGATGATTATATATGCAGAGGCAGAATCTCACAGCGGCTATCTCAGACCGCGAACCACCCCAATCCCTTCGAACTCAGATCGCGGATGCCGTGGAGGCGGCCATCCTCGGCGGTGAACACCCGCCGGGCGCCCGCCTGATCGAGCGCGAATTGGTAGACCGCTTTGGAGTCAGCTCCATTCCCGTGCGCGAAGCCCTGCAGGATCTCGAGGCCAAAGGCCTCGTGGTCAAGGTCCCCAACGTGGGCTGCCGCGTCGTTGAATTCACGAAACACGACACCGAGGCCGTCTGCGAATTCCGCCGCACGCTGGAGCCGCTGGTCTTCCGCTGGGCCGCCGCGCGCATTACAATCGAGTGGCATGCGCCGCTCACCGAGCAGTGGGTCCGCTTCTCCCGTGCCGCCGCCACTGGCAATTCCCCCGACTTCTTCCGCGAAGATATCGCCTTTCACCGGCTCATCTGGCAGATCGCCGGCAACCGCTTCGCCTCGCGCGCGCTGGAGGGCACCATCGGTCCGCTGCTCGCCGCCGGACTCGCCATCGACTCCAACTCCGTCAGCTTCAACCTGCAACGCGAAGCCCGGAAACACAAGCCCATCCTCGACGCCATTCTGGCCGGAGATGGCGACCGGGCGGCCAACCTCCTGCTGGAGATCGCAGGCAACTTCGAGTTTCACTTCAGGAGCGCAGCCATTCCTGCGCCTGTCCGCAAGAGAGGACGATGATCATGCTCAGTAGAAGACAGTTCTCCTCAGCTCTGGCCGCCGCGCCGCTGGCTTTCAGCCGCGCCGCCGCGCCCAAGCGCAGCGTCCTCTTCATCGCCATCGATGACCTCAACGACTGGGTGGGCTGCCTGGGCGGCCACCCGCAGACGCTCACGCCCAACCTCGACCGTCTCGCCGCGCAGAGCGTCAACTTCACCAGCGCCCATTGCGCCGCGCCGCTGTGCAATCCCTCCCGCACGGCCATCATGACCGGCCGCCGCCCCTCTTCCACCGGCGTCTACGACAACAACCAGCCCTATCATGGCTCCCAGGTTCTGGCCGGTGTCGCTACGCTCAACCGGCAGTTCAAAGACAGCGGCTACCTCACCCTGGGCAGCGGCAAGATCTATCACGGCACCTACGGCGCGTACGCCGACAAGGAAGGCTGGCACGACTACGGCCAGCCCAAGTCCGACTTCCGCCTGCCATCTCCGCCGCCGCTCGCCGGCGCCGCGGCCCGCGGCGATGTCGACTGGGGCGCGACCGCCGGGGGCGACGATGAGATGAACGACTTCCAGGTGGTCGACTGGGTCTCGTCGCAGTTCTCCAAACGCCGCGACCAGCCCCTCTTCCTCGCCTGCGGCATCTACAAACCGCACCTGCCCTGGTACGTGCCGAAGAAGTACTTCGACCTCCATCCGCTCGACAGCATCCAGCTCCCCGTCGTCAAGGACGACGACCTCGACGACGTGCCCGCCATCGGCCGCAAGTTCGCCACCTCCAACGGCGACCATGCCCGTGTCACCAAGGCCGGCGTCTGGAAGAACGGAGTGCAGGCCTACCTCGCCGCCATCTCTTTCGCCGACGCCATGCTGGGCCGCCTGCTGCGGAACCTGGAGACCAGCCCTTACGCCAAGGACATGTCCATCGTGCTGTGGAGCGACCATGGCTGGCACCTCGGCGAAAAGCTCCACTGGCGCAAGTTCACGCTCTGGGAACGCTCCACGCGCAATGTCCTTCTGATGAACTCTCCCGGCCTCACGCGCCCCGGCGTCTGCCCGCACACCGTGAGTATGATCGACATCTATCCCACCGTGACGGAGATCGCCGGCATCGGCGCGCCCGCGGGCCAGGAAGGCCAGACGCTGGTCCCCTGGTTGAAGAATCCCAAGGCTCCGCGCAAGGAGCCCGCCGTCACCACCTACGGCCTCGGCAATCACGCCGTGCGCACGGACCAGTGGCGCTACATCCGCTACAACGACGGGACCGAAGAACTCTACGACCGCGCCAGCGATCCCGGCGAGTGGACCAATCTCGCCGCGAAGCCCGAGCAGGCCAGGATCAAGGAAGATCTGGCCCGCTGGCTGCCGGCGCGCAACCAGCCCAATGCGCCGCGCCAGGCCGGCGGCGACGCCGCCGACTAGCTTTCCGACAGCGCGGCCTGCAGCAGGGCGCGCGTGTAGCCCACGTTGTAGGCGAAGGCCGCGTAGCCGCCTCCGCCCGGATAGTAGCTGCGGAACTCCGGCCGCTCGCGGTCGTAGTCCAGCGCGCGGGGATGCTCGGGGTAGATGATGCCGGTGTATTTCTGGCGCACCAGCTCCTTCATCACGGCGAACATGTCCACCTCGCCCTCGTCCACGAACACCTCGGTGTAGTCCACATAGGGCTTCCGCACGCGCACGTTGCGGAAGTGGACGTGGTTGATCCGCTTGCGGCTGCCGAAGTAGCGGCAGACCTCCACCGGGTCCTCGCCCATCTCCCGGGTTACGCCGCAGTCGTAGGTGATGCCGTTGGACTCGCTGGGTACGATCTCGATGAGCTTCTTCCAGCCGGCCAGCGTGGCCATGATCTGCTGCGATCCGCGGCTCAACGGAACCGGCGGATCGTTGGGATGCAGCGCCATCTTCACGCCGGCCTTCTCCGCTTCGGGGATGACGGCCTTGAGAAAGTAAGTGATGTTGGCCCACATCTCGTCGAGCGTGTGCGTTCCGACGCCCGGCTCCGGCGGCAGGTCTTTGGCTTTGTCGAAGCTGTAGGCGGTCATGCCCGCGCCGCCGCGGCCGGGCTCTTCGTAGTAGCCCTCGACCAGGCGGTTGGCGGAGAAGTTGTACTCGACCACGGGCAGACCCGCCCGGCCGGCGGCGCGGACCGATTCGATGACCTTGGCGATCTCCTCGTCGCGGCCGGGGCGGCCGTAGAGGGTGTTGGGGAAGCCGCCGATCATGACGTTGGCCAGCTTCACGCCGAGGCTCTTGAGGCGGTCCATCCAGGCGCGCAGCTCGGCCTCTTTCCACGGGATGGTCCCATTGCCGCTGAGGGCGTGGCGCACGCCGAGCTGCACCATGCGGCGGGCGGCCGCGGTCTCCTGCGTGGTTCCGCTGCGGCCGGGCGAGATATCCAGGCAGAGCTTGGGAGTGCCCGCTCCTTCTTCGATGGGCCACGGCTTCTTCGCCGAGGCCTGGGGTGCCGGCGCCAGGGGTAGCAGGGCGCCCGCGCCCGCCGCCCCCATCGCGTTCCTTCTGGAGATTCGCATCGCGCGTCGCCTCCTGCGGTGAACTTCACAGGAAGGTATATCACAACCCCGGCGCGGCGCAGCCGGCAAAGACGAAACCGCCCGCGAAACCCCGCTGCGGGGCATTCGCGGGCGGTGATCGATCCTGCGAGCCGGATTAGTCGCGGCGCTTCAGCGTCGGGCGCTCGTCGGACTCTTCCTTCGGCTTCTTGGTGTCCTCGCCTTCAATCGGATCCGTGCTGCCGCCGGGAGCCTTCTTCAGGCGCGGCCGGTTGGGATCGTCATTGGCGCCGGAGCCTACCTTGCGGCGGTTGTTCATCGCCAGCAGGCGGTCCTTGACGTCTTCGAACTCCGAAGTGGTGATGACGTATTCGGGCTTCTCGCGCAGCAGATCCGAGATGTTCTTCTGCGCCGTGGTGATGCGGTCGGCCGTGGGAGGATGGCTGCGGAAGGCCTTGGCGATGGTGCCGGGCTTGCGCTTCTCCATCGACTCCAGGCGCTCGAAGAAGTCCACGAAACCGTTGGGATCGTAGCCGGCCTTGTACATGTACTGCAGGCCGAGCAGGTCAGCCTCCTGCTCGAAGGCGCGGCTGAAGGCGAGGAAGCCCATCGGGATCAGAATCGAGACGGCCTGGCGGATGCCGTAACCCGTCCAGCCGCCCATGAAGATGAGCGGGATGGTGGCGAGGTTGGCGATGTTGCCGCGGGTGGCCTGCTTGGTGCCGTGGCGGGCGGCGATGTGGGCAATCTCGTGGCCCATGACGCCGGCCACTTCACTTTCGTTCTCGGCCAGCGTGATGAGGCCCGTGTTGACGAAGAAGAATCCGCCCGGCAGCGCCATGGCGTTCGGTTCGTCGGTGTCGATCACCTTGATGGTCACCGGCACTTTGCAGTCCGAGTTACGCACCAGGTTCTGGCCGACGCGGTTGACGTACTCGGCCACCATGGGATCGTCCACGATCTTGGCCTGGCGCTCGATCTCCATGGCGTACTGCTTGCCCATGGCGATCTCTTTCTCGATGGAGTACCAGTTCAGGCCCTTGCCGACGTCGCGTTCGCCGATGGCGTCCACGTCCTTCTTCTTGTTCTTCGGCGCGGTGGACTTCTTCTCTTCCTTCTTGGGCTCGGAAGAGGCGGCGCCGGCGGACTGGGTATCGGTGGTCTTGGTGCTCGACGCCGTGCCGGACTGGCTCCAGGCTGCGGGCCCGGTGCAAGTCAGCGCGGCCACCAGCAGGAGCGGGAGTGCGCGAGTGCTCATCATCTGTCCCCTCACTACAGACTAACGTACAGTAGAGAAGATGGGTTACAACGATTCAGCGACGCAGGAAATCTGGCGGCAGTACCGCCACGAGTTTCCGGTGACAGACCGCCTGATTTATCTGAACCATGCCGCCGTTGCGCCTCTGTCGCGCCGCGCGGCCGAAGCCATCCAGTGGCTGGCGCAGGACGCGCTGGACTACGGGTCGCATCACTATCCCCAATGGATGGAGGCGGTTGACGGGTTGAAGGCGGCCGTGGCGAAGCTGATTCATGCTACGCCGGGCGAGGTGGCGACGGTAAAGAACACCTCTGAAGGCATTGCCACGGTGGCGCTGGGCCTGAAGTGGAAGGCCGGCGACAAGATTGTCGCATTTCGCGAGGAGTTCCCCGCCAACTTCTACATCTGGAAGAAGTTAGAGGAATGGCACGGCGTACGGGTGGAGTGGCTCTCGTGCTTCGACCCGCTGGAGAAGATCGAAGCCGCGGCGCGCGGCGCGCGCCTGCTGGCGATCAGCTTCGTGCAATACCTTTCCGGCTACCGCGCTGATCTCGAAGCGATTGGCGAGATCTGCCACCGGCACGGGGTTTTCTTCTTCGTGGATGCCATTCAGGGGCTGGGGGTGTTCCCGCTGGACGTGCGGAAGGCGCGGATCCACGCGCTGGCGGCGGACGGGCACAAGTGGCTGCTGGGGCCGGAGGGGTGCGGGATCATCTACATCCAGCAGGACCGGCAGGACGAAATCGAGCCGGTGGAGTTCGGCTGGACCACGGTGGCGGGCTGGCAGGACTACAGCTCGCGCGACATGGCGGTGCGCCGCGACGCCGGGCGCTACGAGTGCGGCACCCTCAACGCGGTGGGCTGCTTCGGCTTGCGGGCCTCGGTGGAGCTGCTTCTGGAGGCCGGCATTCCGCGCATCAGCGCGCACGTCCAACATTTGGCTGACATCCTGGCCGAGGGTGCCAAGGAACTTGGCTACGAACTGCTGGCGGAGCGGACGCCGGGGACGGGGGCGGGCATCGTCAGCGTGCGCAAGCCCGGCGTGGACGCCCGGCTGCTCTGGTCCAAGCTGAAAGAGAACGGCGTCACATCGGCTCCGCGGCAGGGCTGGGTGCGCTTTTCGCCGCACTTCTACATTTCGCCCGACGATATCGCCAAGGTCCTGGACCTGCTGCGCTAAGGGCCAGCGCGGGCCAGGCCGGCCGCTCCGCTTGAATTGTGTTCACTCACAAAACAGTGTTCCAATTCCGCAGGCGGCCGTGGAATAATGGGTGTTTAGGGTTCCTATATCTGGAGGACTCATGCACCGAACTCAACTCGTGGCCGTGGTGGCGCTGCTGGCGGCAGGCTGCGGAAGCGGCAACAAATCCCAGACACCGGCCGAGAGCGCCATTTCGATCAGGGTGAGGCCGCCGGCGGTGCTGGACCGTGCGGCGGTGGTGCGCGTGGGTGGGACGGTGGAGCCGCTGGAATCGTCCGAGGTGGGATTCCAGGTGGCCGGGCGGATCAGGCGCGTCATGGTGGAAGAGGGCCAGAGCGTGCAGGCGGGGCAGGTGCTGGCCGAACTCGACCCAGCAGACTACCGGCATGGCGTGGACATGGCCGCGGGGGAGGCGGCGGCAGCGCGGGCGGTGGCGGACAAAGCGCAGGCGGGCGCCAGGAAGCAGGAGCTGGCGCAGGCGCAGGCGGCCTTCGACCAGGCGGAGGACGAATATCGCCGGATGAAGACGCTGTACGAGCGGAAGAGCCTGGCGCCGAACGATTTCAAGAAGATCGAGGCGCACTGGATGGTGGCGAAGCAGCGTCTGGACGAGGCGCAGGAAGGGGCGCGGCGGGAGGACATCGCGGCGGCGAAGGCCAAGTGGAGCCAGGCGGAGGCGAATCTGCAGCTGACTCAGAAGCGCCTGGCCGATACGGTGTTGCGGGCGCCAACGGCGGGCGTGGTGGCGCGGCGGCTGGCGGACTCCGGCGAAGTGATCGGGGCCGGGATGCCGGTGGTGGCGCTGATGAAGCTGAATCCGGTGCGCGTACGGGTGGGGATTCCGGAAGCCGAGGTGGCGCAGGTGCGGCAGGGCCTACCGGCGCGGGTACGGATACCGGCGATGGAGAACCGGGAGTTTGCGGGGCGGGTGGAACTGCTGGGCTTCGCGGCCGAGCCGCAGTCCCGGACCTTCGCCACGCGCATTCTGGTTCCGAATCCGCAGCTAGTGCTGCGGGCGGGCATGATTGCGGAGGCGGAGATCGAAGCGGGGGCGCGGATCCAGGCCCTGACGGTGCCGGGCGAGGCGATAGTGCGGGATGCGCAGGGCGCGACGCTGGTGTACGTCTACTTTCCGGCGAAGGGGCGGGTATTCGCGCGGCGGGTACAGACGGGGCGCGCGGCGGGGATGGAGATTGAGATCGACAGGGGGCTGACGGCGCAGGACCTGGTGGTGATCGCCGGGCAGAGCAAGCTGCGGGAAGGCGCGCCGGCGCAGGCGGAGAGAGTCCAGGGAGGCCGCTAGTGAACCCCGTCAAGGCTTCGCTCAAATACCCGCAGGTGACGCTGCTGCTGACGGCGGCGGTCTTCATCGCCGGCCTGGTCTCGCTGGCGACGATGCCGCGGCGGGAGGATCCGAAGATCACCATCCGCACGGGGCTGGTGATCGCCAGCTATCCGGGGGCGACGGCCGAGCAGGTGGAAAAGCAGGTGACGCGTAAGATCGAGGAGCGCCTGTTCCGATTCGAGGAGGTCCGCAAGGCGAAGACCTGGTCCACGTCGCGCAACAACGTCTGCGTGATCAACGTGGAGCTGGAGGACCACATCAAGCAGCCGGACCAGTTCTGGTCGAAGCTGCGCCACGCGATGATCGAGCTGAAGCTGACGCAGCTTCCGGAGCAGGTGCAGGGGCCGATTGTGCGGGACGACTTCGGCGACACGGTGGCGCTGCTGCTGGCCCTGCACGGCGGGCACTACTCGTCGCAGGAGCTGAAGGAGTACGCGCAGCGGATTGAAGACGAGCTGCGCGGGTCGCGCGCGGTGGCCAAGCTGGCCCGCATCGGGGAACTGAAGGAAGAGATCCGGATCAGCTCCTCGATGGACCGGGTTTCGCAGTACGGCCTCTCGCCGATGAAGGTGATTCAGGCGCTGAAGGGCCGGAACGTGATCCAGTACGGCGGGGAGCTGAAGACGGCCGGCGGCGAGGTGCCGCTGAAGACGTCCGGGCTGTTCCTGGCGGAGGAAGAGATCCGGCGGCTGATGATCGACATGTCGGCGACGGGGCAGCCGGTGTACCTGGGCGACCTGGCGAAGGTGGAGCGCATCGACGGGGAGGCGCGCACGCTGTGCCGGTACAACGGCGAGCGGGCGGTGCTGGTGTCGGTGGAGATGCTGGAGGGCAACAACATCGTCGATTTCGGGAAGGACCTGCGCGGCCGCATCGACTCCGTGCGGGCGGCGCTGCCGCCGGACCTGAACGTGGACGTGATAGCGGACCAGCCGGCGGTGGTGGAAGAGCGCATCAGCCACTTCATCCGGGAGTTCGGCATCGCCATCGCGGCGGTGATTCTGGTGACCGTGATCCTGCTGCCGTTCCGGGTGGCGCTGATAGCCAGCCTGGCGATACCGGTGACGGTTTCGGCGACGTTCGCGATGCTGCACATGTTCGGGGTGGAGCTGCACCAGGTGTCGATTGCGGCCCTCATCGTGGTGCTGGGGATGGTGGTGGACGACGCGATTGTGATCGCCGACAACTACGTGGAGCTGCTGGACCGCGGCGTGCCCAGGGCGGAGGCGGCGTGGCGCTGCGCGACGGAATTGACGGTGCCGGTGCTGACGGCGACGGCCACCATCATTGCGGCGTTCCTGCCGATGCTGATGATCAGCGGGGCGGTGGGCGAGTTCATCCGGGCGCTGCCGATCGCGGTGGCCGTCTCGCTGAGCTGCTCGTTCATCGTGGCGATGCTGCTGACGCCCTGGCTGTGCCGGTATTTCATTCGCCAGGGCCTGCACAACCACGAGGAAGAGCGGCCGGCGCAGAAATTCAGCGTACTGGACCTGATGCAGCGTTCCTATGGAGTAGTCATCCGGCTGGCGATGAAGCAGAAGACGCTGACGCTGGCGGCCGGCGCGCTGGCCTTCTGCCTGGGCCTGGCGCTGCTGGTGAAGCTGGTGCCGCAGCGGTTTTTCCCGACCGCGGAGCGCGCGCAGTTCGTGATCCACATGTGGCTGCCGGAAGGCGCGCGGCTGATGGCGACCGACGCCGCGGTGCGCCGCGTGGAGGCCCACCTGAAGGCCGAGCCGCTGGTGAGCAGCTATGCGAGCTTTGTGGGCGAATCCGCGCCGCGGTTCTACTACAACGTGGATCCGGAGTTTCCGGCGGTGAACTATGCGCAGGTGCTGGTGAACTCGAAGAACGCGGAGGAGACGCCGCGGCTGGTGGGCCGGCTGCGAACGGAGCTGGAGCGGATTGCGCCGGAGGCGCGGGTGCTAGTGCGGGAGCTGGAGCAGGGCACGGTGATGAAGGCGCCGGTGGAGGTGCGCATCGTGTCAGCGCACGACGGGCCGGACGACATTGTGAGCCTGCGCACGCTGGGCGCGAAGGTGGAGTCGATTCTGCAGCAGACTCCCGGGGCGCAGTACGTGTTCCAGGATTTCCACGAAGACGCGCTGGACTTGAGCGTGCAGGTGGACGAAGAGGTGGCCAACCGGCTGGGGCTGAGCAACTGGAGCATCGCGCTGCAGCTGGGAGGCGGATTCAGCGGATTGCCGGTGACGACGTTCTGGGAGGGGGACCGGGACGTACCGGTGACCTTGCGGCTGGACGAAGAGCACCGGCGGACGTATGAAGACGTCGCCGACGCATACGTGGTGAGTTCGCTCACCGGCGCGCGGGTTCCGCTGCGGAGCGTGGCGCGCACGGCGCCGCAATGGCGTCCGGCGCGCATCCTGCACCGCAACGGCGTACGCACGCTGACGGTGCTGGCGATCTCGGACGAGGCGCACCTGCCGTCGCAGGTGCTGAACCGCGCGAAGAGCGAGATCGTCCGGCTGCAGTTGCCCGCCGGCTACCGGATTGAGTACGGCGGAGAGATTGAAGGGCAGCAGGAGACCTTCGGGGAGATGAACGTGGTGATGGCGCTCAGCGTGGCGTCGATCTTCCTGATCCTGCTGCTGCAATTCCGTTCACCCGTCCAAACACTAGTCATCATGATGTCCATACCGCTAGCCATTCCCGGAGCCGTGCTCGGACTGCTGGTCACGGGCAACCCGTTCAGTTTTACCGCCTTCATGGGGGTGATCAGCCTCTCAGGAGTTGTGGTCCGCAACGCGATCATCCTGGTGGAGTACATCAACGAGCGGCGGGCGGCGGGGGTGGAGCTGGAGGCGGCGGCGCTGGAAGCGGGCGAGCGGCGCCTGCGTCCGATCTTTCTGACGACGGCGGCGGCGGCGGTGGGCGTGGTTCCGATGATCGCCAGCGGATCCAGCCTGTGGTCGCCGCTGGCGAGCGTAATTGCGGTGGGGCTGATCTGTTCGATGTTCTTCACGCTGATAGTGGTGCCGGTGCTGTACGTGGTGAGCACGCGGCGCAGCGGGGGGCTGAGTCCGGCGGTGGGTGCGCTGCTGCTGCTGCTGGCGCTGCCGGGCGCGAGCCTGCGGGCCGAACCGCGGCGGCTCACGCTGGAGGAGGCAGTGCAACTGGCGCGCCAGCAGAACTCCCACGTGAAGCTGGCCCGGCTGAAGGTGCGGGAAAACGAGGCGCGCCGGGACGCCATGAAAGCCAACGCGCTGCCGCGGGCGTACAACGACTCCAGCGTGCTGTTCAACAGCGGGCTGCAGAACATCTACATCCCGAAGGGCTACCTGGGGACGCTGCCGCAACTGGGGCCGCTGCCCGCCGAAGACCTGAAGCTGATCCAGGGCGACAGCACGTTCGGGCTGCTGATGACGACGGTTGCGCAGCCGGTGACGCAACTGGTGAAGATCCGCGCGGGGACGCGGGCGGCGGAGCAGGACGTGAACATCTCGGTGGCCGAGAGCCGGCGGGCCGAGAACGAGATTGTGCTGAAGGTGCGGGAGGCGTTCCTGAGCGCGCTGGTGCTGGACATGCGCATCGCGGCGGCGCGGCTGCGCGCCGGCGCGGCGGAAGAGGCGGCGCGGGAGGCGAGCGACGCGGTGGAGAGCGGCTCCGCGCTGCGGGTGAAGGCGCTGGAAGGGGAGGCGCGGCTGCTGGAGCAGAAGAACGCGATCCTGTCGGCGACCATCCAGCTGGCGGACCTGCGGGCGGATCTGCTGGATCTGATCGGGCTGGCGCCGGAGACGGAGGTGGAGTTTGTGACGCCGGAGGGGCCGCTGCCGGCGGCGGGGCCGCTGGCGGAGCTGGAGCAGGAGGCGCAGGCTTCGAGCCCGGAGATCCGGGCGGCGGCGGCGGCGGTGGAGAAGGCCCGCCGCGGCCTGGCGGCGGCCCGAGCCGAGTACATTCCCGACGTCGGGCTATTCGGCATGCACACGTTCCAGAGCGGCGTGCCGTTTCTGCCGACGAACCACTTCGTGGTGGGCGCACGGATGACGTTCGACCTCTTTGAATTCGGCAAGCGGAAGGCGCAGGTGTCGGAGCGCCAGGCGCAGGTGGAGCAGGCCGAAGAGAACCTGCGGCGGCTCAAGGCAAGGGTGCGGATCGAGGTAGACAAGGCGCGCCGCAAGGTGGAGCGCCTGGAGGACCTGGTGCTGGTGGCGAACCGCGCCGCCGAGGTGCGCCGGGAAGCCCGCCGGATTGCGGCGGACCATGCGGAGGTGGGGACATCGACGGGGCTGTCGCTGAAACAGGCGGAGGCCGCGGTGGCGGAGGCCGAAGCGGGCCTGCTGGAGGCCCAGATCGGGCTGCGGCTGGCGCATGCGGAGCTGGAGCGGACGTTGGGGCGCTGATGGCGGGGATTGATCCTTGAATCGGAGTTGAAAATCTGAAATAGTGGCTGCGCGGTTTGCCGCCCAAGGAGTCACTATGCCCTGCTGCATGCACGGACTGACGCGCCGCCAGGCGCTGCTTCGTTCCGCCGGATTGCCCATGCTGTCGGCGCTGCCGGCGGCGGCGGCGGGCGCGAGGGCGCCGGGAGAGCGGCGGACGCTGCGGGTGCAGCCGGTGCTGGTGTATCAGATCTTCCAGAGGCGGCCGCAGACGAGCTGGCGGCCCTGGGGCGGGCTGTTCACCGAGAAAGAAGTGGGGGAGGAAAGGAACCGGATCGGCAACGAACTGGCCGCCGTGGCGAAGCAGGCGGGCTATCCGGTGGAGGTGCTGCCGCTGCGCGAGGTGCGGACGGTGGAGGAGGGCAAGGCGGTGGCGGAGGGCAGCTACGACGCGCTGGTGATGTATCCGGCGTCAGGATCAGTGCGGCTGCTGGAGAGCGTGGCGCGGGCGGACCGGCCGACGCTGGTGTTCCTGAGGCACAGGTCGGGGCCGCTGTATGAGTGGTATGAGATTATCCACCCGCGGTTCCTGCGGAAGACGGTGGACGAGTGGGGCCAGCCGGGCGTGGATGAGAATGACGTGGTGGTGGACGATCTGGGCGACGTGGCGTGGCGGCTGCGCGCATTGGGCGGGCTGCACAACACGCGCGGGCACCGGATTGTGTGCCTGGGCGGGGCGAGCGGATGGGGGGCGGGCGGGAAGAAGGCGCCGCAGTATGCGCGCGAGGTGTTCGGGCTGGAACTGGTGGAGGTGTCCTACGAGGATTTGGGGAACAGGCTGAAGGCGGCGCGCGCCGACGATGGGGTGATGAAGACTTCGCGCCTGCAGGCGGGGGATTATCTGGCGTCGAAGGATGTGCGGCTGGAGACGAGCCGGGAGTATGTGGACAACGCCTTCGTGCTGACGAAGGTGTTGCGGGACATGCTGAACGAGGCCGGCGCGACGGCATTCACGATCAATCAGTGCATGTCCACGGTGATGCCGATCGGGCAGACGACGGCCTGCCTGCCGTTGAGCCTGTTGAACGATCAGGGCTACCTGGCGTTCTGCGAATCGGACTTCGTGGTGATTCCTTCGGGCATCCTGCTGAACTCGATTGCGAACGTGCCGGTGTTTCTGAACGATCCGACGACGCCGCACCACGGGCTGGTGACGCTGGCGCACTGCACGGCGCCGCGCAAGATGGACGGCCGGAATGCGGAGCCGGTGCGCATGGTGACGCACTTTGAGAGCGACTACGGGGCATCTCCGAAGGTGGAGATGGCGGCGGGGCGGAAGGTGACGAACATCGTGCCCGACTTCAATTTCAAGAAGTGGGTAGGGTTTGAGGGCGAGATTACGGGCGCGCCGTTCCTGCCGATCTGCCGGTCGCAGATCGACGTGGGGATTCACGGCAGCACGGATCTGCTGGCGCGGGAGATGCGCGGCTTCCACTGGATGACGTGCTATGGGGACTATCTGAAAGAGACGGGGTACGCGCTGAAGAAGGCGGGGGTGGAGTGGTTGAACATTTCCGCCGCGAGGGCGTGAGGAGGAGGCAAACCAAAGGCGTGGTGCGGACGGGGAGACTTGAACTCCCATGGGTTTCCCCGCTGGAACCTAAATCCAGTGCGTCTGCCAGTTCCGCCACGTCCGCGTAGCGACACTCTCAAAATAGCAGTTTGGGCGCGGGGGCCTCAATCCCCGGCGGCAGCCAGGGCCTTTTCAGCCGCGAGGCGGTACCTGGGTTTGCGCTGGGCGCAATCGCACTCATCGGCATCCAGCCAGCCATCGAGGTGGTCCACGTCGACGCCGGGCGCGAGGTGGAAGCCGTTGCGCGCTTCGCATTCCACTGCCAGCAGTTTCCCATCCTGGCCGCGGATCTGTTCCCAGGCAGGCAGGCCGAACCAATCCCACAATTGGAGGTGTTCGCGCTGGCTGAGCGGGGCGTCGCCGGCCGGAGTGAGGACGACGAGGGGGTAGAGGAGGCCGGGCAAGGCAAGCTCACCCCTTTGCACCATCCGGGCGGCCTTGGCCAGTTCCGCCCAACTGCCGGCCAGAGCCAGGGGCCGGAGTTGCGTGAGCCGTTCGGGCGTCCACTGCGGCAGAGAGTAGACTCCGGTTTCGGCGCGGAAAGCGGCGCCGAGCACAGCCACGCGGGGGGTGGGGGCGAGCGGGTAGTCCAGAGTGGGGAGCGAACTGTCCTGATGCATCAGGCCGCCGCGGTGCAGGACGCGGAAGAGCCGTTCCAAAGCCAGGCGCATGAAGTGGGATTCCTCACTGGAATGAGTGGCGCGCGGGAGCGAATATTCTCCGAGAAAGCGAGGGTTCAGGCCGAGGCGGAGAGGCGGTTCTGTCCGATGAGGCCTTCGGCGAGGGCGATCTGCGTGAGGCCGGCGACATTGTTGACGTTGAGCTTGCGCATGAGGGTCTTGCGGTAGCCGCGAACGGTCTGGAGGCCGAGGCCGAGCGTGACGGCGATCTCCTTGCTGGTTTTGCCTTCGGCGATCATGCGCATGACCTGCTGCTCGCGCGGGGTGAGGACGTCGACGGCGGCGTGGCCGCGGGCGTTGAGGTCGCCTTTCTGGACGCGGCTGAGGAAGACGTCGGAGACCTCGGGGCTGAGGTAGGTGCCGCCGCGGGCGACGGCGCGCAGCGCGTCCAGCAGTTCGGTATGGCTGGCCTTCTTGAGGACGAAGGCGCGGGCGCCACTGCGGATGGCCTGGACGACGGAGGTTTCATCCTCATACATCGAGAGAATGGCGACGCGCGTGGCGGGGACGCGGCGGAGGATCTCGACGGTGGCCTCGATGCCGCTCATTCCGGGCAGGCTGAGATCCATGAGGACGATCTGGGGCCGCAGGGTCCAGGCCAGGCGGACGGCATCGGTTCCGGTTTCGGCTTCGGCCACCACCTCAAACTCGCCGGAGACTTTGAGGATAGCCTTCAGGCCGTCGCGCATGATTTTGTGATCGTCGACGAGCAGGATCCTGGTCATTCCGGAACGCCTCCCGCTTCGATGTCCAGTATGCTCCCGCGCCAGCGCAGGCGTAAGCCTGGAGTAGAGGCAGCCAATGCGGAGGGCACGCTCTCGTCCAATGGCGGCAGGCCGGAGAGGCGGATGCCGGAGGTGCTCAACGACACGCGCGGCGCGCCGCCCGGAGCGAGCAGCAGGAGCGACCGCACCGTTTCATAGGCAGCGGAAGCGGCGGCGGCGTCCCAGGGAGGATCGCCGGAAGAAGTGAACTCAGCGCCGAGGGTCCTGGAGGCCGACTGGAGCGCGGAGCGGAGTCCGCAGCGCATGGCCAATTCCGGATTTGCGCCGTAGCTGAGGCCGCGCACGGCGACCAAGGCCTGCTCGAGGGCGCGGGCCGCGGAGCGGGCCAGTTCAGCGGTTTCGCCGCCGGTTTCCTGGAGCGCGGCGAGCATGAGGCCGGCCGAGCAGAGGGCGGGGCCGACTTCGTCGTGCAGGGTGCGGCTGACGAGGCGGCGTTCGGCGGCGCGGACGAGCGCGAGAAGTTCCAGCGCTTCCGATCCGGGCTTTGCCTGAACACTCATCTGCGCCCATGATAAACGATGCGCCCGCCGCGGGGAAGCGGCGGGCGCACATTTTGGTCGAGAATTGTTTGAAACAATACCGCTATTTCTTGCGGGCGAGGACCTTCTTGGCCGCAGCGACGATCTGGGGGGCGCGGAGGCCGTAGTGATCGAGGAGCTGATCGGGGGAGCCGGATTCGGCGAACTTGGAGAGGCCGATGAACTCGACGGGGGCGGGGACGGATTGGGCGAGCGCCTGGGCGACGCGGACGCCGAGGCCGGAGTCGACGAGGTGTTCTTCTGCGACGACGAAGGCGCCGGTTTCGGCGGAGGCCTTGGCGAGGGTGGCCTGGTCGAGGGGCTTGATGGTGTGGATGTCGATGACGCGGGCGGAGATGCCTTCGGCGGCGAGGGCGGCGGAGGCGAGGATGGCTTCGGCGACGAGGAGGCCGGTGGCGACGAGGGTGACGTCGGAGCCGGGGGCGAGTTCGACGGCCTTGCCGATTTCGAACTGGGCGTCAGCGGGATAGATGGCAGGCGCCTTGGGGCGGCCGGTGCGGATGAAGACGGGGCCGTTGTGCGCGGCGGCCCACTTGACGGCCCACTTGGTGGAGACTTCGTCGGCGGGGCAGAGGACGGTGAAGTTGGGCAGGGCGCAGGCGAGGGCCAGGTCTTCCATGCTCATCTGGGAGGGGCCGTCTTCGCCGATGGAGCTGCCGGAGTGGGTGCCGACCACCTTGAGATTTACGTTGGGGTAGGCGACGAGGCAGCGGAGCTGTTCGAAGCCCTTGGTCATGACGAAGGCGGAGAAGGAAGCGACGAAGGGGATTTTGCCGGCCATGGCGAGGCCGGCGCCGACGGCGACCATGTTGGCTTCGGCGATGCCGCATTCAAAGAGCCGCTCAGGGAACTCCTTGGCGAAGTAGGTGGTCATGGTGGACTTGGTGAGATCGGCGTCGCCGACGACGACGTTGGGATTTTCCTTCCCGATCTCGACCAGGGCTTTGCCGAAAGCTTCGCGGGTGGCGGCGCCCATCTTCTTTTCGTAGGTTTTGACGTCCATGTTAGGCAAGCTCCTTCAGGGCCAGTTCGACTTCTTCCGGGTTGGGCGTGACGCCGTGCCACTTGGGGTTGCCTTCCATGAAGCTGACGCCCTTGCCCTTGACGGTGTTGGCGATGAGGACGGTGGGTTTGCCCTTGGTGGCGGCGGCTTCGGCGAAGGCCTTCTGAAGAGCGGCGATGTCGTGGCCGTCGATTTCGAGGGTATGCCAGCCGAAGGCGCGCCATTTGTCGGCGAGGGGTTCGAGGTCGAGGATGTCCTTGGTGGCGCCGTCGAGCTGGAGCTTGTTGTAGTCGACGATGGCGCAGACGTTGTCGATTTTGTTGAAGGCGCCGAACATGGCGGCTTCCCAGATCTGGCCTTCCTGGATTTCGCCGTCGCCGAGGAGGACGTAGGTGCGCCAATCGGCCTTGTCGAGACGGGCTGCGAGGCCCATGCCGAGGGCGAGGCTGAGGCCTTCGCCGAGGGAGCCGGTTGAGGCTTCAAGGGCGGGGATGAAGCGGACGTCAGGGTGGCCCTGGTAGATGGAGCCGAGCTTGCGCAGGGTGCCCAAGGCGTCGACCGGGGTATAGCCGGTTTCCGCGAGCGCCGCATAAAGGACGGGCGCCGCGTGGCCCTTGGAGAGCACGAAGCGGTCGCGGTTGGCCCACTTGGGGTTGGCCGGATCGTGCTTCATCACGTCCCAATACAACGTGACGACCGTTTCAACCGCAGAGAGCGATCCGCCGGGATGGCCCGACTTTGCCGCCCCTGTCATGGTGATAATGTGGCGCCGGATCTGCTTCGCGATCTGCGCCAGTTCCGTGGGGTTCTGGGTGCGCTGCATAGGTGGGAAACTAGTACTTTATCACACGCGGAACTGCCATTTCAGAGAAGTGTATCCAAATCAAAAAGCGGTAGGAGAAACAAAAACCCCCGGGGCGAACCCCGGGGGTCTTTGGTTAGACGACGGAAAAGAGTTACTTCCGGCGGCGGAGGAAGGCCAGAGCGGCGAGGCCAGCGCCCATGAGGGCGTAGGTGCCGGGCTCGGGGACTTCCGCGAAACGGAAATTCTGGAAGCTCGTATCGGCGCTGAGATTGCCGGACTGGTCCAGACCAAAGCCGACGTTCTTGATTGCGGTCCAGTCCAAACCGGCCGTTCCGCCTGCCGCCGAGAGGATGAAGCTGGCCACGGGGGCCTGAATCAACATAGGCAAGCCAACGTTCGCCAGCGGACTCGTGGACCAGGTGTACTTGGTTCCGTCAGCGTCTTCGATGAAATACGTCAAAGCTCCGGCCGGAGTGCTGAAGGAATTGGCAACCAAGCTCAGGCTGAACTGGTACGGGAGGGCGGACGAAGCATCAAACGACGCACCGCTGGTATAAGTGGCGCTTGCAGAACCACCGATGGACGCGTCGCTCGAGTAAGACCACCAATTGGCAGGCGCGTTCACGTTGAGAGCAGTCGTCAGCGGCGAGCTCGTGTTGGCCTGCGTCAAGCTGCTCCAACGGGTGAAACCCGCGGTCGAAGTGAGCGCAACTCCAACGCCATTGGTGGTGCCAGCGGTGTTGCGGGTTAATTGTTCACTGTCTCCAAAGTTATCTACGAGAACGATGCTAGCGCCGGATGCCACCATGGCAAACATTGCGAGCACCAAAACTCCCAAAACTTTCTTCATTACGGAATCCTCCTCCAAACGTTTGGTAACAAGTCCTTGTGAGACTCCAGTACAGGTTACATTACCTTAGTCCAGGGATGGAACCTATCTTTAGATAGTTTCTGCTTCCCGGAGTACTAGTGCTAGGGGATTTCACCGAGTACCGAGCGGTGCTGTTCATCCCGTTGATTTTAGCCGGGATCGCTTGATTCTCCGGATTTCTCATGGAACACCTGCGGCTTCAGCTGGCCAGCGCCCTGGCGGCATCGCAAGCATAGTACGTGAGGATGGTGCCGGCGCCGGCCCTGCGAATGGAGATCAGCGACTCGAGCATGGCTCGATTTTCGTCGATCCAGCCGTTCTGAGCGGCGGCTTTGATCATGGAGAATTCGCCGGAGACCTGGTAGGCGGCGAGGGGGACGTCCCAGCGCTGGCTAGCCTCCTTAATAATGTCGAGATATGGTCCGGCGGGCTTAACCATAATCATGTCGGCGCCCTCTTCGAGGTCGAGGGCGATTTCGCGCATGGCTTCGCGGGCGTTGGCGGGGTCCATCTGGTAGCTGCGGCGGTCACCGAACTGGGGGGCGCTTTCGGCGGCTTCGCGGAAGGGGCCGTAGAAGGAGCTGGCGTACTTGGCGGCGTAGGAGAGGATGGGCAGTTTCGAGTAGCCGGCGGCGTCCAGGCCCTGGCGGATGGCGCGGACGCGGCCGTCCATCATGTCGGATGGTGCGACGATGTCGGCGCCGGCGCGGGCGTGAGCGACGGCGGCCTCGGTCAGCCAGCCGAGGGTGGTGTCATTCTCTACGTCGCCGTCCACGATTTTGCCGCAATGGCCGTGGCTGGTGTATTCGCAGTTGCAGACGTCGGTGACGACGAGGAGGCCGGGCACCTCCTGCCTGATGGCGCGGACGGCGCGCGGGACGATGCCGTCGGCGGCGCGGCCTTGGGAGGCTTCTTCGTCTTTGTGGTCGGGGATGCCGAAGAGGATGACGCCGCCGACGCCGAGCGATTTGCACTCGGCGCACTTTTCGACGATGCCGTCGATGGACATCTGAGCGTTGCCGGGCATGGAGGAGATGGGCTTGCGGACGCCTTCGCCTTCGACGACGAAGAGGGGGAGGATGAAGTTCTCGGGGGCGAGGGAGGTCTCCCGGACGAGGCGGCGGAGGGATTCGGAGGCGCGGAGGCGGCGGGGACGGTGGACGGGGAAGGGCATCGCCTCCATTCTATCGCCGGAGCGATAATGGGAGGCGCATGGCACGAGAGGGGCGCCGGTCGGCGCGGAGATTCATTGTGCGGGGCCGGGTGCAGGGAGTGGGCTACCGGTATTTCGCGCAGCAGTGGGCGGCGGAGATCGGGCTGACGGGGTGGGTGAAGAACCTGGACGACGGGAATGTGGAAGTGTATGCGTGCGGGACGCCGGGCCAGCTGAACGACTACGCGGGGCGGCTGCGGCAGGGGCCGCGGTTTTCCGACGTGCGGGGCGTCGAGGAATGCGAGGCGGCTTTGCTACAATCGGATGGGTTCACGATCAGGCATTGAACCCGTTCCCCAATATGGCAGACTTGAAGTCCCTCATCCGCGAAGTGCCGGATTTTCCGAAGCCCGGCATCAACTTCTATGACATTACGACGCTGCTCAAAGACCCGGCGGGCTGGCGGGCGACGATCGACGCCCTGAAGGCGAGATACGCGGGCACGCCCATCGACGTGGTGGTGGGTGTGGAGGCGCGCGGCTTCTTCTTCGCGCCGGCGATGGCATACGCGCTGGGGGCGGGCTTCGTGCCGGTGCGGAAGCCGGGCAAGCTGCCGGCCGAGACGGTGACGGTGGAGTATGCGCTGGAGTACGGGACGGACCGGCTGCAGATGCACAAGGACGGGATCCAGCCGGGCCAGCGGGTGTTGATCATCGACGACGTGCTGGCGACGGGGGGCACTGCCGCCGCGGTGGCGCAACTGGTGGAGCAGTTGGGCGGAACGGTGCTGGGATTGGGTTTTCTGGTGGAGCTGGATTTCCTGAACGGCCGCTCCAAGCTGGCCGGCCGCGAGATCTTCTCGCTGCTGCACTACTAAAGCCGTGGCCACCCGTACCGCGACGCTGCCGGCATTCGCCAAGGTCAACCTGAGCCTGAAGGTGCTTCACCGGCGGGCGGACGGATTTCACGAGATCCGGAGCGTATTTCAGACGATTGGATTGCACGACACGATCTCGTTCGCGTTCACGCCGGGGCGGGGGCGGGAGATTGAGCTGGAAGACGCGCTGGCGATCGACGATAACCTGGTAGTGCGGGCGGCGCGGCTGTTTTTCGAAGAGAAGCAGGTGCGGGGCCGGCTGGCGATGAAGCTGACCAAGCGGATTCCGATGGGCGGCGGGCTGGGCGGCGGGTCGAGCGACGCGGCGACGGTGTTGCTGGCGCTGCCGGCGCTGACGCGGAAGGCGTGCAGGTTGCCGGAATTGATGGAGATGGGGGGGCGCCTGGGGTCCGATGTTCCCTTTTTCCTCACCGGGGGGACGGCGTTGGGGATTGGGCGGGGGGAGGAGCTGTACCCGCTGCCGGAGGCGCCGGCGGCGCCGATTCTGGTGCTGGCGCCGGCCATTCACGTCTCAACTCCAGCGGCCTACAAGGCATTGGGGCGGGCTGAATTGACTTCCACGGGAGAGTTCCGTAAACTAAGTATTTTCCAGTCGTTTGTCTGGCAGGCGTATCTTGCGTCTGATGCGGAGAACGACTTCGAGGATGCCGTCTTTCAGCTTCATCCGGAGCTGAAGCGGTGGCAGAGAAAACTCGAACGGCTCGGGGCCCAGCCTGCGCGTCTCTCCGGCAGCGGGGCAGCACTCTTCGGGGTGTTTCCGGACCGGGCCAAGCTTCAGGGAGCCCTTCCGCAGTTTCGTACGGAGCCTCTCAAAGTTTTCTCCACAACCACGGTGACGCGCCGGCGGTTCCGCGCGCGCATCGTTAGCTGTCTGCGGGAGTTTGTCCAAGAGGATTCATGGCCGCCCCGAAGCTTGTAAGAGAGAGGAATGAGCGCTTGAAGGTACTGACCGGGAATGCCAACCCCGCTCTGGCGGAAGCGATCTGCCAGGAGTTGGGCATTTCATTGGGCGGGGCGATCGTCAAGACGTTTTCCGACGGCGAAATCTGGGTTCAAATCGAAGAGAACGTGCGGGGCAACGACGTTTTCGTCGTGCAGCCGACGTGCACGCCGGTGGAGCGGAACCTGCTGGAGCTGATCCTGATGATCGACGCTCTGAAGCGGGCTTCGGCGGACCGGATCACGGCGGTGCTGCCTTATTACGGCTATGCGCGGCAGGACCGCAAGGACCGGTCGCGGGTGCCGATTTCGGCCAAGGTAGTGGCGGCGATGCTGGAGCGCGCGGGCGCGGACCGCATCCTGTCGCTGGACCTGCACGCGGCGCAGATTCAGGGATTTTTCGACATTCCGGTAGACCATCTGTTTTCGGCGCCGGTGATGATCGACCATTTCCGGACGACGCACGATTTGAGCAAGCTCATCGTGGTATCGCCGGACGCGGGCGGCGTGGAGCGGGCGCGGGCGTTCGCCAAGCGGCTGGAAGTGCCGCTGGCGATCATCGACAAGCGGCGCGAGCAGCCGAACGTGGCCGAGGTGATGCACATCATCGGCGAGGTGGACGGGCTGGAATGCCTGATCATCGACGATCTGATCGACACGGCCGGCACGCTGGTGAAAGCCAGCGAAGCGTTGCTGGCGGCGGGGGCGGCGAGCGTGACCGCCTGCGCGACGCATGCAGTTCTCTCAGGTCCCGCCGTGGACCGCATTTCGCAGTCCCGGCTTAAGGAAGTTGTTTTTTCGGACTCGATCCCGCTTCGTCCGGAGGCGCAAGCCTGCGGCAAGATCAGGGTTCTGTCGGTGGCGCGGCTGTTGGCGCGCGCCATCCAGAGCATCCACGAGGAGACGTCCGTCAGTTCTTTGTTTGTTTGAAGCGATAGGAGCTAATCATGAGGAAGGACATCACCATTGCCGCCGAACCGCGCGCCACGCGGGGGAAGAACGAGGCCCGGCGGCTGCGGGTCGCGATGAAGATTCCCGCCGTGGTGTACGGGACGGGCAAGGATCCGTTCGCCGTGAGCGTGAGCCCGAAGGAAATGAACAAGATCCTGCATTCCGCCTCGGGCGTGAACACGATCTTCAACCTGGACATTACGGGCGTGGAGAATTCGCCCGTGATGGTGGTCGACTGGCAGCACGACCCGATCAAGAACAACCTGCTGCACGTGGACATGAAGCGCATCGATCTGTCGAAGCGCCTCACGGTGAAGGTGCCGGTGCACACGACGGGCGACCCGGTCGGCGTGAAGCAGCAGGGCGGCCTGTACGAGATCATCACTCGCGAGATCGAGATCGAGTGCCTGCCGGACGAGATTCCGGAGCACTTCACGGTCAACGTCGGGGCGATGATGCTGGGCCAGAGCCTGCGCGCGAGCCAGGTGGAGCTGGCCGGCTCGATGAAGCTGGTGAGCCCGGCGGAGCAGGTGATTTCGCACGTGATCGCGGTGCGCGGCTCGGCCGAAGAGACTGCCGAAGGCGAAGCCGGCGCCAAGGCCGCCGAGCCCGAAGTAGTGAAGAAGGGCAAGAAGGAAGAAGAGGGCGCGGAGAAGAAGAAGTAGTCTCCCGTCCTGGTCAGGCCCATGCCGGAAGCAGAGATTCTGGTGGTTGGGCTCGGGAATCCGGGCCCGGAGTACGAAGCTACTCCCCATAATCTCGGTTTTCTGACGGTGGACCGGCTGGCAGCGCGGCACTCGATACGGGTGAGCCGGCTGGAATGCCGGGCGCTGGTAGGCGAGGGCCGAGTGGAAGGCCGGCCGGCGATGCTGGCCAAGCCGCAGACGTACATGAATTTGAGCGGGCAGTCCGTGAAAGGGCTGCTCGACAAATACGGCCTCCAGCCGGCGCAACTGGTGGTTGTCTACGACGAACTCGATTTGCCGTGGACGCAGTTGCGGATCCGGCCGAAAGGCTCGGCCGCCGGGCACAACGGGATGAAAGACATCATCCGTTGCCTTGGCACCGACGAGTTTGCCCGGCTGAGGCTGGGCATCCACCCCGGACATCCGGTCCGGGATGGCGCGAAGTTCGTGCTCGCTCCGATCAAGAGCGGGCAGAAGAAGGAGTTGGATGAGCTGCTGGACGCGGCAAGCGCGGCAGTGGAGTCCATCATCGCTCAGGGCGTCGAAAAGGCCATGGCGGCTTACAACCGCCGCGCCCAGGGCTTAACAAGAGAGGAAGAATGAGGATCTACGAAGAGCTGTTCATCGTTCGTCCCGACACGCCGGAAGAAGAGATCGATGCTTACATCGAGCAGGTCAAGGGCGTAGTCACAGCGGGCGGCGGCAAGGTTGACAAAGCAGACAAGTGGGGCGTGCGGAAGCTCGCCTACCGAGTCGAGAAGCGTTCTGAAGGCTTCTATGTCCTGATCCAGTTCACGGCGAGTCCGGCGACGGTGAAGGAAGTGGAACGCCGGATGAGAGTCACCGACATGGTGATGAAGTGGATCACGGTGCGCATCGACGAGAAGCTGAAGAAGCTGGAGAAGCGCACGAAGCAGCGCGAGAAGCGGGCCAAGCGCCGTCCGCCGGTGGAGCGTCCGACGCCCGCGGCAGCGGCTCCGGCGGCTCCGGCCGCGCCGGCTGCTCCCGTCCCGGCCGCTCCCATGCCTGGCGCTCCGGCGGTTGCCGAAGCCGCGCCCGCGCCTGCAGCGGCCCCCGCCGAAACTCAGGAATAGGTATAGGAGGCACCAGAAGACGCCATGGCTGAACAAAAAGGTGGACGCCCCATCGCCGCTTCCCAGAGACCCACGGGCGGCGACAAGACGATTGCGACGGGCAAGCGCCAGTACTTCCGCCGCAAGAAGGTCGATCGGATCTGCATCGAGAAGATCGACTACATCGATTACAAGGACATCAAGCTGCTTCAGCAGTTCATCACCGAGCGGGGCAAGATTGTACCGCGCCGCATCTCGGGGCTGAACGCGCAGAACCAGCGCCGCATCACCGAGGCCATCAAGCTGGCCCGCAACATCGCGCTGCTGCCCTTCGCCGGCGGCGTCGAGAGGGAGAGATAAATATGGAAGTCATTCTTCGCGAAGATGTCGAAAAGCTGGGGAACCGCGGGCAGGTGGTGAAGGTCGCCGCCGGCTACGCGCGGAATTTCCTGCTGCCGAAGCGGCTGGCCGTTCCGGCCACCGAGTCGAACAAGAAGATCGTGGAGCAGGAGCGCCAGGCCGCTCTGCGCCGCGAAGCGAAGGAAGTGGGCGCGGCGCAGGAGTTGGGCAAGATGCTCTCCGCCGTGACGCTCACCACGACCCAGAAGGCCGGCGAAGCGGACGTGCTGTTCGGTTCCGTCACCGCCAAGGACATCGCGGAACTGCTGGAGAAGCAGGGCTACCAGATCGACCGCAAGAAGATCCATCTGGAAGCTCCGATCAAGTCCCTCGGCGAGCACAAGGTTGCCGTCAAGCTGCACCGCGAGGTGACGGCCGAGGTAACGCTCGTCGTGAACAAGGAAGAAGAAGCCCAGTAAACTGGTTTTCAGAGGGAAGGGGGACGCACAGAAGTGTGTCCCCCTTTCGTGTGTCTATATGCCCATCTTTCCCGACCAATTCTCCTCCACTCCGATCCTGACTCTGCTCGAAGAAGCCGAACAAGGACTGATTGGCTTTGACCGCCGGCTGATTCAGGCTCTGCTGGACCGCCGCGAAGAGACGCTGGACGCGCTGGAGGCGATGCTGAAAGACTCCGGCAAGGACCGCCTGCTGGACTTGACCGAGCAGGCCTTCGACCTGTACCGCGAGTTCCGCTCTCCGCGCGCGCTGCCCTTCTACATCCAGTTGCTGGGCAGCCGGAAGGGCGACACGATTCCAGACGATTTGATGGAAGCCTTCACCGACATCGGCGCTCCGGCGGTGGAACCCATCCTGGAGCTGCACGGGCAGGTGCCGGCCGACGACCGTCCGGACCTGGTATTCCTGCTTTCGACGCTGGGCGTGCACGACGCCCGCATCCAGGCCCTGATTGAAGCCACCATCGCGGCAGACCACTACGAGGGAGCGCTGTGCGCGGGGCTGTACGGCGATCCGGCGTTGAAGCCGGCGGTGCAGGCGGCCTTGGACGCCGGCGTGAAGAACGCCGAGGAACAGAAGGTGCTGGAAGAGTGCATCGAGTCACTGGGCGCGCCGCGGGAGCCGCACGAACCGCAGCCGTACGGAATTCTGGAGCAGTATCCGGAGAAGGCGGCGCCGCTGTTCGACCAGATGGATCCCGAGCACGTGGTGCGCTTCTTCGAATGCGGGGAGAAGGAGTATCGCGCGCGGGCGGCGATGAGCTTCACCGACGACGACTATCCGGACGAGATCCGGGACAGGCTGATCGAGCTGGCGCAGAACGACAGCGAGCCGCTGGTGCGCGGCGCGGCGCTGCGGGCGCTGGGCGAGCGCATCCACGAAGAGGCGATTCGAGATCTGCTGGTGCGGGTGCTGGAGACGAAGAGCGAAGCCGAAGCGGAGCGCGAAGAGTGGCTGGGGGCGCTGATCGGGCTGGCCGGCGCAACGGCCGAGCCGGAGGTGCACGACGCGCTGCTGGCGGCGTACAACCGCGAGGAGTGCCGGGCGGCCGCGCTGCAGACGATGTGGCGTTCGCTGGATCCGCGCTACCGCAAGTACTTCGGGCCGAACCTGAAGAGCGAGGAGTTCGACATCCGGCGGCAGGCGATTCAGGGCGTGGGGGCGTATCCGCTGCCGGACCTGGCGTTTGAGCTGATCCCTCTGCTGCAGGACGAGGAGGTGCGCGACGAGGCGCTGTTTTCGTATGCGCTGGCGGTGCGGCACAACACGACGCCGAAGAGCGTGAACCGGTTGTTCGACATGATCGACGAGAAGGCCGGCGGGCTTTCCGACGACGAAGAAGAGACGGTAGCGGTGGCGCTGGACCGGCGGCTGGAACGGGAGGGCTTTGAGCCCGTGTTTTTCCCGGCGGAAGAGCACGACCACGAGCAGGAGGCGCAGCCCGCGCCGGAGCCCGTCGAGCAGGCGCGGACCGAGAAGATCGGCCGCAACGACGCCTGCCCCTGCGGGAGCGGCAAGAAGTACAAGAAGTGCTGCGGGGCGAACTAAGCGTTCGCGATCAGCGAAACCGCCGCACTGCGGATTCGTCAGGCGAGGGCGGAAGCAGGGCCTGAGACCGGGTGACGGTGTGAGCTAGAAATAGAGTTTCCCGACGAAATAGATTTCGCGCGGGAAGCCGGTGGAAGCCGAGATCGATCCGAACAGGGTGGATGTTGGGCCGGTGGTGGGCGCCGGCAGGTGCGTGTGCTGCGTGGCGTTGAGCCACTCGCTGCGCAACTGGAAGCGCACGCGTTCGGTGATCTGGAAATTCTTGGTTGCCGAGATATTCCAGAGATTGAGCCCTTTGGCCCGCAGTCCGGTGAGGCGGGAGGGGAAGGCGCGAATGTTGCTGGCGAGCTGCTTGGCGGAGTCCTTCTCGAAGCCGGCGTCGGTGTTGAACCAGCGCGCCACGCTACGATCTGAAATCGGCAAGACGAGATCTGCGAGGCTGCCGCGCAGGATGATATTGCCGAAGCCGATGGGCGGGCCGCTCTGGGCCTGATAGGTCCCCTGTACCTGCCATCCGGCCACCAGGTACCGCATGAAGCCCTTCGCGTTCGGAGCGAACTTCTTCCCGGGGCCGAAGGGAAGTTCGTAGATGGCGGTGGTCTGGAAGACCTGGGGACGATCCGCGGCGGCAATCACCTTCTGCGTCATGGGATCGGTGTCGTTGAGGAAATTATTGGCTTCCATCAGCTTGGACCAGGTGTAGTTGCCCTGGATGGTGAAGCCGCCGGCGAAGCGCCGTTCCACCCGGGTTTGCAGGGAGTGATACCAGGTGTAACCGATGGGCTCATCGACGCTGATGCCGGTAAACTGCGGCATTGGCCGCAGCAGCTGCGAGCGAGCGACGTTGGTGCCGGAGAGGCTGGTGCCCGGCAGGAGCGGATAGAACGGGTTGCGGACCTGGGTGGAGAGGTAGTCGATGGTTTTCTGGTCGCGCTCGGGCAGCGTGCTCAGATACTGGCGCGGCACGGGGTCGTACTGCCGGCCCAGCGGGAGGCGGGTAGCGCGGCTGCCCACATAACTTGCCTCCATGAGGGTTGACTTGGCCAGCGTCCGCTGAATCGAGAAACTCCAGCGCTGCATGTAGCCGTAAGGCAGGCGGGTGGGGAAGGGCGAAAGCCCAGCGCCGAGCTGCGTGGCATAGCCGCCGGCCGAGCCGAGGGGCTGCAGGTAGCCGTTGGGGAAGGGGTTGGCGAGCGAGGCGACGAACGTCAAGCCGTTGTCGAGACTTGGATTGAGGCTGGTGGAGCGGCCGAAGCCAGCCTGGCGCACGGAGGCGACGTCGGCACCCTGCGGCAGGAAAAAGATGCCGTACCCGGCGCGCAGCACGGTGCGGGCGTCGAGGGTATATGCCGCGCCGATACGAGGGGCGAAGTTGTGCTTGTTGGAGGGCCACAGACCTCGCGGCTGACCGTTGACTCCGACGAAGAGAACTCCTCCCTTGGCGCTGAACTGCGACGGAGGAATGTCCGGAATCGGATTGGCGGCGTAGGCCAGTTTCGCCGCCGGCTCGATGGGGCTGGATACGGCGAAATCGAAGGACCCGATCGACCGGTTGTAGCGCTCTGTGGTGGGCGACTCGTACTCGTAGCGGAGCCCCAGGTTGAGCGTGAGTTTCGGGGTGACGCGCCAGTCGTCCTGGATGGAGAAGCCGAGGTACCACGACTGCTCGGCGGAGGAGGGGTTGACGGTCCCGCTGCCACCGGTGGGCAGACCGAGGAGGAACGATGCGAGCCCCTGCCCCACCGGCGCTGCCGCGCTGTTGTCCAGCGGGCCGCGCGTCCAAGTGGATCCGAAGGTCATGGCCGGGGTGACGCCGGAATAGGTGTAGTAGTTTTCGCGGAAGAGCCGAAAATCAGCGCCGGCGCGCAAGGTGTGGCCTCCCTTCATCCACATCGCTTCGCTTCCGCCGGTGTGATAGTTAGTGGCGGTGAAGCCGAAGACGTCGCCGCCGAGCGGCGTCATGGAGTCCACCGACAGGGCGGGGAAAACGCTGTATTCGGGCGGCACCAGCTTGACGAGATTCTGCGAAAAGCCCAGGCTTGCGAGGTCGATGCCCTGGGTGAGCGGGGTGTCGCTGACGGTCTGACGGTTGAAGTTGTAGCGGGTGTTGATGACCATGTGCGGATTGACGGTGAAGACATGGTCCACGCCCATGGAGCGGTTGACCCGCGAGTTATCCTCGCCATTAGCGCCGGTTGGCAGATTGATGCCGGAGGTAAATTTCCCCCAAGTGTAGTTGAATTTTCCTGAAAGGCGCTGGCGGTCGTTGAGGACGTGGTCAATGCGGCCGGTATTGCTGGCCAGCCGGTTGCGGGAGCGCTGCGGATAGAAGTAGTTGTTGAGGCCGTCGGCGGTACCGGCCAAGGTGGGTTCGGGCCAATAGGGGAGCAGTTTCTGCGCCGTCGGATCGAGACGGCTGGAAGGAATAATGTTTCCGGGGAACGGCTGGCGCGAAAAGCGGCCTGCCGGGGCGGGCTGAATGGTGGCGGGGTCGTAGATCTGGTAGCGCGAGCTGATCGCCAACAGCGCCGAAAAATCGCCGCGCCGTTCGGCCATGGTAGGCAAAGTGCGAAAACGGTCGCCCTGCTCGACCGACGGCCGGATCATGCCCTCGAAGGCGTACTGGAAAAACGTCCGGTTGCGCCCGTTGTAGAGCTTCGGGATGCTAATGGGGCCGCCGATGGAACCGCCGGGGCGGTTGATGATGAAGAGCGGATTCACCTGCCGCTCTTTGTCGTGGGTGACCGGGCCGGTAGCCGGGTTGTAGAGTTGCTGCCGCTGGAACAGATCGATTCCGCGCAAAACGTTGTCGCAGTGGTAGAAGTACAGCGTGCCGTGGTACTGGTTGGTGCCGGAGCGTAAGGAAACATTGATCGACGATCCGGATGAGCGGCCATCCGCGGCGCTGTAGGAGGCCG
Source organism: Acidobacteriota bacterium (assembly GCA_016213725.1). Taxonomy (GTDB): domain Bacteria; phylum Acidobacteriota; class Terriglobia; order Bryobacterales; family Bryobacteraceae; genus Paludibaculum. The sequence continues at coordinate 32,580 of JACQZS010000162.1, forward strand.
TGGTGAGCTTGAACTCGTCCACCATGTCCTCGGGCGGGAGGAAGCCGGGCCAGCGCCCCGTCATGACGCTGGTGCCGTCCACGTTGTATTCAGTCGAATTATTGGGCGCGCCATCGACGACGTAAGAGTTGATGGCGCCCACGGCGCCCAGCAGAGAGGGGTGGTTGGGCGCACCGGTGTAGATTGCGCCGGCGGTGAAGCGCACGAGTGTCATGGCGTTGCCGCCGCTGAGCGGCAGATCGACGATCCGCTTGTGATCGGCCACCTGTCCGAGCGAGGCGCTGCTGCTTTCCACCAGCGGGACTTCGCTGGTCACCGTCACCGATTCCGTGGTCTGTCCGAGCTCGAGCTGGACATCGACGGTTAGCTTGTCTCCGACGCGCGCCTCGATCCCATCGCGCACGTGCTTCTTGAACCCGGTGCTCTCGGCGGTCAAGCTGTAAATGCCGGGCGGAAGGTAGGGAATCTCGTACAAGCCGGCTGCATTACTGACGCCGGTGTTGCGGACACCGGTCGCGCTGTTCGTCACCTCCAGTCGCGCGCCTGCCACGGTGGATCCGCTCGGGTCGGTGACGCGCCCGAGGATTGTTGCGCGAACATCCTGAGCGTGGGAGGCGGCGCTCAAAAAGCAGACGAGAAATGCGGCTCGAACGAACATAAAAACTCCTCTAGCAGACGTGGTCGGGATGCGGGGATTAGACAAGCTAACAGAGAGAGTCCCGAAATGCGCGCGCGGGATGCCTGGGTCTTCACGGGGGATTCTCATTGTCAAAAGTGGAATCGCACTCAGTATATTGCAAATCGACACCTTTTCGCCGATCGAGCGGCATGTTTTTCTGTAACCGCTTTCCGCCGTAAGAGCGCGGCGGCCGGCGGCGCTCTGTGGATGCGAGCGAGTAAGCCGCCAGCCTGAGAAAACAAGTTCAATTCGTTTTGTTTGACGGCTTTCTCATGCGAGTCACATCATCCTGTCATGGTCGCACGGCAAGCTGGGAGCGATGATTCAGACGACGATTCACCTGGAACCGCCGAAAGCCGGGGCGTGGCGCACCGGCGTATCGCTGCACAGCCACACTTCCCATTCGCGGGAGAGTTTCGAATTCATTCCCAGAGTGCTGGCGGGCGTGCCGGCCGGGGCGACGGCAATGGCCCGTTACGAGGCGCACTACCGCCGGACTAGAGGGCGGGAGCTGAGCGAGCTGGAGGCGTGGTGGACTCCGCCGCTGGGCCCGCGAGAGGCGCTGGCGGTGGAGCGGGAGCAGATTGAAGCGCTGGGGCTGATGGCGCTGGTTTCGATCACGGATCACGACAACATTGAGGCGCCGCTGCTGCTGCGGGTGCTGAGCGAGGGGCGCGAGGTGCCCATCAGCGTGGAGTGGAGCGTGCCATTCCGCGGCACGGTGTTCCACCTCGGCGTCCACAACATGGGCCCGCGGCGCGCGAGGGTGAAGATGGCGGCATTGGAGCGTTTCACGGCGGAAGGGGCGGAGCCGGAGCTGAGCGGACTGCTGGACTGGCTGGCGGAAGACGAGCAGACGCTGATCGTGTTCAATCATCCGTACTGGGATGAGAAGGGCATGGGCCGCCAATATCACGAATCGATGGCGGGGGAGTTTCTGTCTGCTTACAGGCCCTGGTTGCACGCGCTGGAGTTGAACGGCCTGCGGCCCTGGGGGGAGAACCTGCGTGTGCTGGAGATGGCCGAGGCCGCCGGGCTGCCGGCGGTTTCGGGCGGCGACCGCCACGGCTGCGAGCCCAACGCGCTGCTGAACCTGACGATGGTGCGCACGTTCGCGGAGTTTGTGGAAGTGATCCGCCACGACCGGCGGAGCGACATCGTGGTGATGCCGCAGTACCGCGAGCCGATGGCCGGGCGCGTGCTGACGGCGGTGGCCGACGTGATGAGGGACAACGACCGGCACACGCATGGCTGGGCGAGATGGAGCGACCGCGTGTTCTACCGAGACGCAGAGGGCGCGGCGGTGCCGCTGAGCGCCGCGTTCGAGGGGGGCAGCGAACCGCTGGCGGTGCGGTTGCTGCTGGCGGCGGCGCGGGCGCTGGATCATGGAGGCGTGCAGGCGGCGGTCAGGCAACTGCTGCAGCCGGCGCGGGAGCTGCCGCTATAGAGGGTTGACGAGTACGGCGATAGAATGAAAAGCGGGATGCGTACCGCGATTCTTCTGCTTACCGCCTTCCTGTGCCAGGCGCAGGACAAGGGGCCCGAGGCCGCCAAGCGCGTGATCGCCGATGCCGTGAAGGCGTTGGGCGGCGACGCCTTTCTCAACATGAAGGACCGTGTGGAGGAAGGGCGCTCGTACAGCTTTTACAACGAGAAGCTGAGCGGCATGAGCCGGGCTAAGTTCTACATCCGCTATCTGACGCGGCCGGAGCCGATGCAGCCGGATTTCTACGGCATCCGCGAGCGGCGGGCGTTTGGGAAGAAGGAAGACGTCTACATCGTCTACAACGAGACGGGCGGGTTTGAGATTACCTACCGGGGAGCGAAGCCGCTGCCGCCGGAGACGGTATCGCAGTACAAGGAATCGCTGATGCACAACGTGCTGTACACGTTGCGGATGCGGCTGGGCGAGCCGGGGTTGACGTTCGATTGGGCCGGGACGGACGTGAACGAAAACATGCCGTGCAACGTGGTGGATATCGTGGACGGATCGAATCGCGTGACGAAGGTGTGGTTCCACCAGTCGACGAAGCTGCCGGTGAAGCAGATGTGGGAGCACCGCGATCCGAAGACGAGGTACCGGCAGGAGGAGATCACCATCTTCGACAAGTACCGCGACATCGGCGGCGGGGTGATGTGGCCGTACGTGGTGCGGCGCGAGCGCAACGGGGAGCGCAACTACGAGATGTACGCCGATTCGGTGACGGTGAACCAGGGGCTTGGCGATGAACTGTTCACGATCCAGGGCGACATTCTGGTGCGCGAGGAGAAGAGCAGCAACGTGAAGCCGGGGCGGAAGTAGGGAGAGACAGTTGGCAGGTACGCTGTACATCGTCGCGACGCCGATCGGCAATCTGGGGGACATGACGTTCCGGGCGGTGGAGGCGCTGAAGAGCGTGAGCCGCATTGCGTGCGAGGACACGCGGCAGACGCGGAAGCTGCTGGACCATTTCGGCATCGGCACGCCGATGGTGAGCTATCACGAGCACAACGAGGCGGAGCGCGCGGCGGAGCTGATCGGGATGCTGGAAGGCGGCGCGGACCTGGCGCTGGTGACCGACGCGGGTACGCCGCTGGTGTCGGACCCCGGCTTCCGGCTGGTGCGCGGGGCGGTGGGGCAGGGCATTCGAGTGGTGCCGATTCCCGGGGTTTCCGCGGTAGTCACGGCGCTGTCGGCGGCGGGACTGCCGAGCGATGCGTTTCGATTTTGCGGGTTCTTTCCGCGCAAGCAGGGCGAGCGGCGGAGGCTGTTGGAGGGGCTGCGGGAGGACGGATCGACGCTGGCGTTTTACGAGGCGCCGCACAGGATCGTGGAGTCGCTGCGGGACGTGGAGGAAGCGCTGGGAGACCCGCCGGTGGTGGTGGCGCGCGAACTCACGAAGATGCACGAGGAGTTTCTGCGCGGCCGGGCTTCTGAGGTGAGGGCGGCGCTGGAGGGCCGGGATTCGATTCGCGGGGAGATGACGGTGCTGATCGGGAAGCCGGACCGGGTAGCGAATCCGGAGGAGACGGTGGAGCAGCATGTGCTGCGCCTGGAAGCGTCGGGGCTGGCGCGGATGGAGGCGATCAAAGCGGCGGCGAAGGAACGGGGATTGCCGAAGCGCGAAGTGTATAAATTGTTCGAGCGCGACTAGCCGCCGGCCGGGACGTCCTCGCGAAGATTTTGAGCATCTTCCCCTCCAACTCCGGCATCAAAGAACCGTAGCCCGGTCTCCGGGTTCACACTGATCTTCCGGAAGTTCTTCCGGTGTCCCCCTTTTCAATCTCATGAAGCATTCCAATTCGGAGCCCTCCTTGTATCATGGCGTTCACCCGTGGGAGAGGCTCAAGCAGTGGCTGCGCCTCGAATCGACGGAGATCTGGGTGGCCGTGGTGTACACGGCCGCGACGGGTCTGGTTTCCCTGGCGCTGCCGGTGGCTGTGCAGGCGGTGGTGAACACAGTGGCATTCGGCACGCTGCTACAGCCGCTGGTGGTGTTGACGCTGATGGTGTTTGTGGCGCTGTGCTTTGTGACACTGCTCAACGCGTGCAGGTATTGGGTGGTGGAGCTGATTCAGCGGCGCATCTTCGTGCGGATGGCGGGCGAGGTTTCAGAGAAGCTGGTGCGGGTGGAACCGGATGCGCTGGCGGCGTATCACGGTCCGGAGCTGGTGAACCGGTTTCTGGAGGTGGTGACGGTGCAGAAGGCCGGGGCGGGGCTGCTGCTGGACGGATTGACGGTGGTGGTGCAGACCGTGATCGGCATGATCCTGCTGGGCGTGTACCATCCGTTTCTGCTGGCTTTTGACGTGCTGCTGGTGCTGTCGATCGTGATTGTGCTGTTTCCGCTGGGCGCGGGTGCGATTCCGACGAGCGTGAAAGAGAGCAAGGCGAAGTACGCGCTGGTGGCGTGGCTGGAAGAGGTGGCGCGGCACCAGATCGCGTTCAAGACGAAGGCGGGGGCGGAGCTGGCGTGGGCGAAGAGCAACCTGCTGGTGGGCGACTATCTGAAGTACCGCGCCAGGCACTTCCGGGTGCTGATGCGGCAGATTGTGGGCAGCTACACGCTGCAGGCGCTGGCCAGCGCGACGCTGCTGGGGGTGGGCGGCTGGCTGGTGATCAGCCGGCAGATGACGCTGGGGCAACTGGTGGCGGCGGAGATCGTGGTGGCGCTGGTGGTGAGCGGGTTCACGAAGTTCGGCAAGCACCTGGAGAGCTTCTACGATCTGATGGCGTCGGTGGACAAGCTGGGTTACCTGACGGATCTGCCGTCGGAGCGGGAGACGGGCGCGAGTTTGCCGGTGAAGGTGGGAGGAATGGCGGTGAGCTTCCGGGACGCGGGGATCCATGCGGGCGACCGCGGCATGATTCTGGAGCGGATCAACGTGCAACTGGAGGCGAATGCGCGGGTGGCGCTGGTGGGCGGCATCGGGACGGGCAAGAGCGCGCTGCTGGACGTGCTCTACGGGCTGCGGGAACCGCGGCAGGGGTATGTGGAGATCGATGGGCGGGACTTGCGGGAAGTGAAGCTGGGCGAGCTGCGCAGCCAGGTGGCGCTGGTGCGCGAGCCGGAGATCTTCGAAGGCACGGTGCTGGAGAATCTGCAGCTCGGCAACGTTTCGATGACGCTGGAGCAGGCGCGGCAGGCGCTGGAGCAGGTGGGCCTGCTGGACCGCGTCATGAAGCTGCCGAACGGGATGCAGACGCAACTTTCGACGGGAGGGTTGCCGCTGTCGCCGGGGCGGCGCGTGCAGCTCGAGATCGCGCGGGCGCTGGCGCACGAGCCGCGGCTGCTGATTCTGGACGAGTGTCTGGACTGGCTGGACGATTTGGAGGAGCGCGACGCACTGCTGGACTTTTTGTTCGATCCGGCGCGAGGGTGGACGCTGATTGTGGCCAGCCACAGCGGGGAGTTATTGGCGCGCTGCTCGCGGGTGCTGGAGATCAAGAAGAACACGGTGGTGGAGGTGCAGCGATGAGTACGCGCGTTTTGCCGGCGATGGAGATGGTGGCGAGCGGGCGTCCGGTGCGCGTGCTGGCGTGGATTCTCGTGGCATTGCTGGGGGTGACTGGGTTGGGATTGGTGTTCACGCCGTGGCAGCAGAGCGTATCGGGGATGGGCCAGGTGTCGGCGTTGACGCCGCTGGAGCGGCGGCAGACGCTGAGCGCGCCGGTGGAAGGCAGGGTGCTGCAGTGGCACGTGACGGAGGGTTCGAAGGTGAAGAAGGGGGATCTGATCGTCGAGTTGACGGACAACGATCCGCTGATCCTGGACCGCATCCGCAACGAGAAGGCGGCGATCGAAGAGCGGCGCATCAATGCGCAAGGGCGGGTGACGGCGCACGAAGACCGGCTGGACCGGCTGGAGGATTCGCGGGTGAACGCGATCAGCGCGGCGCGCAGCCGGGTGCAGATGGCGGTGGACCGGATCTCGCAGGCGGAGCAGGCGTTGACCGCTTCCGAGGAGCGTCTGACGGCGGCGCGGCTGAACATCGACCGGCAGAAGAGCCTGTTGAAGAGCGGGCTGACGAGCCAGCGGACGGTGGAGCTGGCGCAGCAGGAGTATGCGACAGCCGAGGCCGAAGTGAGGCGGGCGCGGGCGGCGCTGAGCGCGGCGCGCACCGAGAAGCAGGCGATCGACGACGATTTGAAGAAAGTGACCGCGGATGCCGAGGCGGCGGTGCAGGGCGAGCGGGCGACGCTGAACGCGGCGCGGGCGGAGGTGTCGAGCATCCGCGCCGAGATCGAACGGATCAACTCGCGGCTGGCGCGGCAACAGACGCTGAACATCTACGCGCCGCGCGACGGCACGGTGCTGCGGCTGCTGGCGCAGCCGAACAGCGAGCTGTTGAAGAGCGGCGAGCCGGTGGTGCAGTTTGTACCGGACGCTTACGATCCGACGGTGGAGCTGTGGCTGAGCGGGAACGACATGCCGCTGGTGCACGCGGGAGATCCGGTGCGGCTGCAGTTCAACGGCTGGCCGGCGATCCAGTTTGTGGGCTGGCCGTCGGTGGCGGTGGGCACGTTCGGAGGGAAGGTGCAGATGGTGGACGCGACGGATACGAAGGAAGGGAAGTTCCGCGTGCTGGTAGTGCCGGACGAGAAGGACGATGCCTGGCCGTCGTCGAACTACCTGCGGCAGGGCGTGCAGGCGAAGGGCTGGGTGCTGCTGCGGCAGGTGCCGCTGGGTTGGGAGCTATGGCGGAGGTTCAACGGATTCCCGCCGATCATCGCGGAAGACGAGGCCGGGGTGAAGGGCGCGAAGGAGAAGAAGAAGTGAGGAGCGCGTGGTGGTTGATGGCGCTGCTGCTGCCGGCGTCCGGACAGCAGCAACCGGTTGCGCCGATGAAGCTGGAAGACGTACTGGCGTCGGTGGAAAAGCACTATCCGCCGCTGCTGATTGCGCTGCAGGACAAGGTTGTGGCTGACGCCGATGTGACGGCGGCGGAGGGCAAGTTCGACCTGGCGTTGAAGGGCGGCTACGACGGCGACTATCTGGGCACGTATCGGAACGACGTCTACCGGGCGGGCGTGGAGCAGTATTCGCAGTTTCAGGGGATGCAGTACTTTGCCGGGTACACGCTGGGGCAGGGGAGGTTCCCATCCTATGAGGGCAAGCAGAAGACCGACGCGGCGGGCGAGTACAAGGTGGGGCTGAAGATGCCGGTGCTTCGTGACCGGGAGACGGATTCGCGGCGAGCGGATCTGAAGAAGGCGCTGATCGGGCGGCGCATTGCGGAGTTGGGTGTGGACCAGCAGCGGCTGCTGATCGTGCAGCTGGCCACGCGGCGCTACTACGACTGGATTGCCGCGGGGCGGCGCTTCGAGATTGCGCGCGGGGTGCTGAAGACGGCGGAGGCGCGCGACGCGCAACTGAAGGAAGCTTCGAGTCTGGGCCAGATTCCGGCGATCGACGTGACGGACAACCAGAAGGCGATCCGCACGCGGAGGGCGCAGGTGATTGAGGCCGAGCGGGCGCTGATGCAGGCGTCGATCGAGCTGTCGTTGTACTACCGCAATGAGCGGGGCCAGCCCGTGCTGCCGGCGGCGGAGATGCTGCCCGCGTCGTTCCCGGGCATGCAGAGCTATGAGATGAGCCGGTTGCAGGACGATATCGATCTGGCCATCAAGCGCCGGCCGGAGATCCGGCGTTTTCAGGAGCAGCGCAGCCAAGTGGAGGTGGACCGGAAGCTGGCGCAGAACCAGTTGCTGCCCGGCGTGGACGTGGTTTTCAGCTATACGCGGCAGACGGGCGAGAGGGAGGTGGCGCGCGGTCCGAACGACCTGGTGGCGGCGCTGGTGTTCGACATGCCGGCGCAGCGGCGCGCGGCGAAGGGCAAGGAGCGCTCCGCGCTGGCGAAGATCGAGCAGTTCGACCAGCGCGAGAGATTCGCCCGCGACCAGGTGACGGCGGAGGTTCGGGACGCCTATTCGGCGCTCCAGGCGGCGTATGAACGGGCCAAGGTGCTGAGAGAGGAGCTGGAGATCACGGAGCAACTGGAGACGGCTGAAAGAGTGCGCTTCGAACTGGGAGAAGGCACGCTGTTTCTGGTGAACCTGCGCGAGCAGGCCACCTTCGATACGGCGCTGAGAGAAGTGGCGGCGGCGAACGAGTACTTCCGGGCGCAGGCGTTGTACGATTTTGCGGTGGCCGAGGCGCTGCGCAGGAAGTAGCGGGGCCTGATAGTCTCTCTTCATGGGAGGACTCGTGCTGGCGGCGCTGGTGGTGGCGGCGAACTTCGAGGGCGGGAGTGTGGGGAAGGTGGAGCAGGTGGCGGCCAACCACCTGCGGTGCGCAGTGCGGGGCCAGGCGGACGCCAATCAACGCAACCGCCAGGCGAACTGGTATTTCTTCCGGATCGACGGGTTGACGCGGGAGCAGGTGCGGATCGACTTCACGGACCTGGTGGGCGAGTACAACTTCAAGCCCGGCTCGCATGCGGTGACGGCGGGCACGCGTCCGGTGTACAGCTACGACCGCAAGACGTGGCGGCACTTCGCGGACGACCAGGTGAGCTGGGATGAGCGGGCGACTATGCTTACGGTGCGCTTCCGGCCCGAGAGCGGCCAGGTGTGGATCGCGCACACGCAGCCGTATCTGAGGGCGGACTTGAAGCGATTGGTGGAGCTGCGGCATCGGGATTTGCGCGTCACCACGATTGCGCGCTCCGCGCATGGGCGGGAGATTCCACTGCTGACGATCACGGATGCGGCTGTGGCCGATGAAGACAAGCGGAGCATCTGGGTGATGGCGCGGCAACACGCGTGGGAGACGGGCACGAGCTATGTGGCGGATGGGCTGGTGCGGTTCCTGCTGTCGGATGCGGAGTCGGCGCGGCAGATGAGGAAGGGCAACGTCTTTCGGGTGATTCCGATCTTCGACGCCGATGGAGCGGCCGAGGGCGCGGTGCGCTTCAACGCGAACGGCTACGACAACAACCGCAACTGGGACACGGCCGATGCGCAGCGGATGCCGGAGATCTTCGCGGTGCGGCGGGCGGTGGAGCAGGCCGGGCGGATGGATCTATTCCTGGCGCTGCACAACACGGAGTCGGTCGATTATGTGGATGGACCGGTGGATGAGGTGGCGGCGGAGCTGGTGCGCGCGTTGCGGGCGGAGACCGATTTTCTGGACGCGGCGTCGCCGCGGGCGGTGGCGCGGCGCGGGGCGATCGACGCGGGCCGCATGACGGTGAACCAGTACCTTTATTACACGCACTCGGTGCACGCCTATCTGATGGAGCTGCGTGTGGAGCGCCACCCTACGTTGGGCCGTCCGCGGACGGCGGGGGATTTTTCCGCCTTTGGCGGCGGGCTGGCCAGAAGCCTGGCTGCCGCGGTATCGACAACTGGAGGTAGACGATGAAAGCGCATGAGAGCGATCCGTACGAAGGGCTGTGGCAAGGTTATGAGGGCGAGTGGCTGCACGTCTCGCGCTACCTGGTGGCGCTGGCGGAGGCCATCCCGGAAGACGGGTATGGATGGCGCCCGGCGGAAGGGTGCCGTGCGGTGAGCGAGGCGATCAACCACGTCACGCTGGCCAATTTCTACCTGCTGCATTTCGCGGGCGGAGCCTTGCCGGCCGAACTCGACGGGCAGCACATGGAGAAGGCGGTGACGGATAAGGAGGAGGTGATCGGATGGCTGCGGCGTTCACTGGCGGCGGTGGACGCGGCGAGGGTGGCGGCGACGCCGGAGACGCTTGGTGCGGAGCGGACGATTCTGGGACGGGCGGCCACGGTGGATGGAATCCATCTGCGGATTCTGGTGCACGCCAACGAGCATTTGGGCCAGTTGGTGGCCTATGCGCGCAGCATGGGGATTGTGCCACCCTGGTCCTCATCGCAGTAAGAACGAACCGCTGGGGGAGAATGGACTCATGAGACAGTTCGCCGCGGCAGGAGTTGTCCTGCTTGCCTGCCTTGCGCCTGCCCTGATGGGCGCCGACGCTCCGCCGAAGATCGAAGAGATCCGGGGGAAGAATATTCTGCTGTTCACGCCGCATCCGGACGATGATGCGTTCTGTTGCGGCGGGACGCTGGCGCTGCTGGCGAAGAACGGCAACACGGTGCGGATCGTCATCTACACGAACGACGACAAGGGATCCTACGATCTGGAGATGACGGGCGAGCGGCTGGCGCGCATCCGGAAGGCGGAAGAGGAAGAGGGCAACCGGATTCTGGGCATTCCGAAGGAGAACATCCTGTGGCTGGGCCATCACGACGGGCTGCTGGAGTATGTCGATTCGCGGCGGCTGGTGGAGCAGGCGACGGAGGTGATCCGCCGCTACCGGCCAGACATCGTGATGACGGTGGATCCGGGCGCGGAGTATGTGCGCTGGCACAAGACGGACCACCGCATGGCGGCGATGAACACGCTGGACGCGATTCGCGCGGCGGAGTTCCACCTGTACTTTCCGAACCAGCGGCTGCAGCAGGGGCTGGAGCCGTGGAAGGTGCCGGCGATGCTGTTCTTCTATGTGACGGAGAAGGACGCCAACGTGTGGGTGAACATCGACTCCGTGATGGACAGGAAAGAGGCCGCCGGGCTGGCGCATGTGAGCCAGTGGGAGCCGGCGATGCACAAGTACCGCCCGGATTGGACGCCGGCCGACAAAGAGAAGGCGCGGGCGGAGCTGCACACGATCATCCAGCGGAAGAATGGGCACTGGGTGGAGGCGTTCCGCTGGGCTACGGAGTTCAACCAGTATTAGCGCGGGGAGCGGCTACTGGCGCGCGGGGCGGTGATGAAGCGAAGCGGGCGCCTACTATTGGCGGCGACGGAGCCGCCAGGCGCCGGCGAGAAGAGCACCCAGGAGGGGGAGCACCTGTGCCGGCTCAGGAATTTCGGAAGGGGTTTCAATATCAAGGCTCCAGCTACCCAAAGAACCTGTGTCCATATCGTTCAAATCCCTGATCGTAAGTCTCCAATCGCCAGCGACGATCTGCCCGTTGAAGAAATCGGAGAAAGGGGTCTCCGCGCTGCTGTAAGAGGCCCCAGTGGGATAGTAGTCACCTGCAGGCAGCGTGGTTGTGCTGGTCCACGGATTCCCCGTGAAATTGTTGTTGAACCGGTAGGTTCCGGATAGGTTAGTGCCGTATCCTGTATCGGTATTGATATTCGCGCCGGGCCTGAACAAAAACGTTGCGCCACCGAATCCGACATGTTCAAGGCTCATCTGCAAGTCGCCCAACCACGTGTGCGACATTTCAGTCAGTGTCAGGGTGAGATTGTTGCCGGCGGCAAGAATCGAGCCTGCGGCGGCAATGTTGATCGTCGATTGAAATAGCCCAGGCGTGCCGGGCCCCTGATCGCAATTGAGTGCCCCAACGCCAATCACACAATCAGGAATGGCTCCTCCCGCGCCGGACGCAGAGATCGTTGCGCCAGATGCCACGGCGAGCGCGATGATGGCAAGAAACGCGATTCGGCCCGCTTGAACGGAGCACTTCATTTTCTCTCCTCCTATTCTCCTTTTCCAACTGCAACAGAAGGACTTAACATTCCCCCCTGCACTGGTAGAGTTTAGCACATGTTTCAGATTTTGCCATCAGGAAATCCGCTGAGGGTCGAGTGTCAGCCGCTTCGGCGTTGATGCCGGAGGGGAGTGCATGCCCAAGCGATAGAGGAGAGTGCAAGCACGCTGGAAGCGCGGGCTGAAACAGAACCGCCCCGCGTGCCAGTGCACGCGGGGCGGTTGGGAAGCGAAGCCGGGTGCCGGCTACTTACGGCGCCGAAGCCGCCAGGCTCCAACGAGGAGAGCGCCCAGGAGGGGGAGCGCCTGCGCCGGCTCAGGAACCTCAGCGGCGGTCTGAAGGTCGAGGCTCCAGTCACGGATCGTGCCCGTGTCGAGGTGGCTTAGATCGTAAATAGTGAGGCGCCAAGTGCCGGCGGCCGGTTGTCCGTTGAAGAAATCGGAGAACGGGCTCTCCGTGCTCACGAACGGAACCCCCGTAGGGTAGTAGTCGCCTGGAGCGAGCGTTGCACCCGCCGTCCAGGGGTTTCCGGAGAAGTCATTGTTGAACCGATAGGTTCCACTCAGGTCGGTGCTGTTTCCAACACCCGCGGCTGTAAGTGCGCCGGGGCGGAAAAGGAAAGTAGCACCGCTGTAGCCGACGTGCGTAAGCGCAATCTGGAGGTCGCCAACCCAGGTGTGCGAGATGTTGCCTAGGGTCACGGTGACGTTGTTTCCGGAAGCCGCGATGGAGCCCGGATCCAGGATCGTGATGTCGGACGTGAACTGGCCGGGGATTCCCGGGCCAACCTGGCAGTTTCCGGCAGAGCAGTCTGGGATACTCCCGCCGGCGCCGGACGCCGAGATTGTCGCCCCGGACAATGCCGCCATGGTGCACATGGCGAGTAAAGCGGGTATTCCCGCACGATTGAGAACCGTCATGAGTCTCTCCTCCTCTTTCGGCTGGAAGCCCAGTCCAAGATTGACAGATTGGTAGAGCATATCACGAAAAGGCCAATAGATAGGAGAAGAAAAACGCGATATCTGAGTTCCTGCATGGGCGGCAGGTTGCCGGGCGATCTCTAAACTCTGGCCTAGACCTTGAGATACCAGCCCTTGCGGTGCATGACGTAGGCGAAGAAATAGACAAAGAGTGTGTATGCCACGGCATAGAGGGCGGAGGCCGTGTTGGGGGAGGCGAGCGGGGCGAAGACCGCCTGATAGATGGCCTTTTGCCAGTGGGTGAGGTCGAGGATGGAGGAGAGCAGTTCGGCGAACATGTAGACGGCGATGGCGTTCATGCCGAAGATGATGAAGGGCCGCGCCCAGCGGCGGTAGCCGAGGTGGTCGACGAACCAGAGCGAGAGGGCGAAGAGGATGAAGTCCAGCCCGCCCATGAAGAGGGCGAAGGAGCTGGTCCAGAGCTTCTTGTTGATGGGCAGCCAGGTGTCGCAAACGAGTCCGGCGGCGAGGAGGAGCGTGCCGGCGACGAACATCCAGACGACGCGTTCCTGGATCTCCTTCTTCATGCGGAGGATGTGGCCTGCCATGACGCCGAGCAGGGCGGTGGCGAGGGCGGGGAGGGTGGAGACGATGCCCTCGGGGTCCCAGGTGACGGTGTGGCGGTAATTGTGGCTGCCGAGGACGAGATTGTCGACGTAGTGGGCGAGGTTGCCTTCGACGTCGAGGCGGCCGGGGCCGTAGCCGGGAACAGGCACGAGCGTCATCAACATCCAGTAAGACGCGAGGAGGCCGAGGATCCAGAGGATCTGGCCGCGGATCTTCGTGGTGAGGTAGATGGCGGAGGCGAGCAGGTAGCAGATGGCGATTCGCTGGAGAACGCCGAGCAAGCGCATGGTGGGGAGGTGGAAGTAGGGGAAGGCGTAGACGACGAGGCCGAGCGTGTAGATGACGGCGGCGCGGCGGACGACGTTGCGGAACAGATCGGCCTTGGAGGCTCCGGCGGCGACGCGTTTGGCGAGGGAGAGGGTGATGGCGACGCCGACGATCCAGAGGAAGGAGGGGAAGACGACATCGGTGAGGGTCCAGCCGTGCCATGCGGCGTGTTCGAGCGGGCCGTAGACGTGGGAGCCGTCGCCGGCGTCGTTCACAAGGACCATGAAGGCGATGGTGGCGCCGCGGAAGGCGTCCAGGGAGACGAGGCGGGGGGAGGTGGATTCAGCCATGTTTATTCGTAGCGCAGGGTCTCTACCGGGGTGATGGTGGTGGCGGCGCGGGCCGGATACAAGCTTGCCAGAAAAGCGACGCCGAGCGCAGCAGCGGCGATCCAAAGGGCGTCGGCGGGGCGCGGTTCAAAGGGCACGTAGGCGAGCGAATAGATCTCTTCATCCAAAGAGATCCAGTGGAAGTGTCCGGCGAGGTAGCTGAGGGTGTATCCGGCGACGAGGCCGATGACGACGCCGGCGGCGGCGATCATGAGGCCCTGGGTGACGAAGATGCGCGCCACCTGGCGGCGGCGGGCGCCCATGGACATGAGAACGGCGATGTCGCGGCGCTTTTCCATGACGCCCATGAAGAGCGCGGTGAGAATGTTCAGCGCGGCCACCAGCTGGATGAGGGAGATGGTGACCAGGGAGACGGCGCGCTCCATCTTCAAGGCGTTGAGCAGCTGCCGGTTCTGCTCCATCCAGTGGGTGGCGCCGAGCCCAGCGCCGGCGGCGGCTTCGGCGGCCTTGGCGACGGCCGGCGCGGACTCCACGTCGTTCAGTTTGAGTTCGATGGCGTTGACAACGTCGGGCGTGGAAAAGACGCGCTGGGCGTTTTCCACCGTGGTGAAGGCGAACTGGTTGTCGAGGTCGTAGAAGCCGGACTCGAAGAGCGCGGCCACGCGGAAGCGGAACTCCTTGGGCCGGATGCCAAAGGGGGTCATCTCGCCCTGGGGGGAGAGCAGCCGCACGACGTCTCCGGGGCGCATGCCGATGCGGCGCGCCAGCTGCGAGCCGAGCACGACGCCGGGCATTCCGCGCACGTTATCCAAGTCTCCGAGTTGACCGGCGCGGATGTGCGCGGCGAACTCGCGGGAGCCCAGCGGCATCCCCTTCAGCGTGGCCTCGGCCGACTGCAGCGGTCCGGAAGCCATCACCTTTCCATAGAGCGCCGGCGACGATTCCCGCACGCCGCTCAGGCCGCCCAGTTTCGAGGCGAGCTGGCGCCAGTTCGAGATGCCCGTGGAAGGCTCCTTTTCGAGCAGCACCACGTGCGGCGTGGCGCCCAGCAGGCTGGACTGCAGCGAGGAGCGGAAGCCGTTGTTGATGGCGAGGGCGATGACCAGCGCCATGACGCCCGCGGCCACGCCCAGCACCGACACGCCGGTCACCAGCGAGAGCACCGCCTGGCGGTGCTTCGCCCTGAGGTAGCGCGCGGCGACGAACGTCTCGAAGGCTTGGGTCACTTGGAGCTGGCTTGCCGCAGCCACTCCGCGATACCGATCTCGCCTTCCGGCCTCAACAGCGGGAAGAGGATGACGTCGCGGATCGACTTGGAGTTCGTCATCAGCATCGTCACGCGGTCGATGCCGATTCCCTCGCCGCCGGTGGGCGGCATGCCGTAGCTGAGCGCCCGGAGATAATCCTCGTCCATCTGGTGGGCCTCTTCGTCGCCGCGCTCGCGCATGGCGAGTTGCATTTCGAAGCGCTTGCGCTGCTCGTCGGGATCGTTCAGCTCGGTGAAGGCGTTGCCGATTTCCATGCCGGCGGCGAAGAGCTCGAAGCGGTCGGTCATGGTGGGGTCGGCGGGGCTCTGCTTGGCGAGAGGCGAAACCTCGACGGGGTATTCGTGAATGATGGTGGGCTGGATGAGGGCGTCTTCGCAGTGGCGCTCGAAGATGTCGACCAGCGCCTCGCCGGCGGTGGTCTTTTCGGAGTGTTTCAGCAGCCAGGCCGGATCCTTGACGTCGTCGAGGGAGGGCTTCTGGGGGCCTTTGTAGAACTCGCAGACGGCCTCGCGCATGGAGTAGCGGCGGACGTTGCCGAAGTCGAGTTCCAACTCCTGGTACGGCACCAGCGTGTTGCCGGTGGCATCGAGCGCCACCTGCTTGAGGAGCTGGCCGGAGAGGTCCATCAGGTCGCGGTAGTCGGCGTAGGCCTGATAGAACTCGAGCATGGTGAATTCGGGGTTGTGGCGGGTGGAGACGCCTTCGTTGCGGAAGTTGCGGTTGATCTCGAAGACGCGCTCCATGCCGCCCGAGATCAGGCGCTTCAGGTAGAGTTCGGGCGCGATGCGCAGGTAGAGATCGATATCGAGCGTATTGTGATGTGTGACGAACGGCCGCGCCGCGGCGCCGCCGTAGAGCGACTGCATCATGGGCGTTTCCACTTCGATGAAGCCGCGCTCCTGCAGTTGGCGCCGGAACGAAGACACCACCTTGGCGCGTGTGGCGAAGGTCTTGTGGACGTCGGGATTGGCGATGAGGTCCAGGTAGCGCTGCCGGTAGCGGATCTCCACGTCTTCGAGGCCGTGGTATTTCTCCGGAATGCCGAGCAGGTTCTTGGAGAGGAACGTCAGCCGCTCCACGTGCACCGAGAGTTCGCCCGTGCGGGTTCTGAACAGGTAGCCTTCCACGCCGATGACATCGCCCAGATCGAGCAAGCCGTAGAGCTGGTATTCGGTCTCCGGCACCGCGTCCTTGCGCACGTACACCTGCAGCCGTTCGCCGGACTGCTGAATGTGCATGAAGCCCGCCTTGCCCATGCGGCGGACGGTGAGGATTCGTCCGGCGAGCTTCACCGCGGGTTTAGCGGCCTCAAGCTCTTCGCCGGTAGCGGCGCCGAACTGGGAAAGAACCTGCGGAATGGTATGCGTGAATTCAAAACGCTGGCCATAAGGGCGGAAGCCCAATGCGGCAATCTCGCGAATGCGCGCAAATCGCTGGTCGAATAGATCCTGTTCAAGGGACAAGAGCAACTCCTAGGGGGAACCTTCATTATAATGGGGTGGCTTGCAGTCCATCACCATTGTCATTCCGGCCTACAACGAGGAGAAGCGCCTACCAGCCACTCTGCAAACCGTGCTCGGCTATCTGGACGGCAAGAGCCATACTTTCGCCGAAGTTCTGGTGGTAGACGACGGTTCGCGGGACGGCACGGCGGCGATTGTGGAGGCGCAATCCGCGTTGGATTCGCGAGTCCGGCTGTTGAAGAATCCGGGCAACCGCGGAAAGGGCTATGCGGTGCGCCACGGAATGCAGGAAGCGCGTGGCGAGTGGGTGCTGTTCAGCGATGCGGACCTGTCGGCGCCCATCGAAGAACTGGACAAGCTCGAAGCCGCGATTGAATTCGGCTCGGCCGACGGAGCCATCGGATCCCGGGCGCTGGACCGCAAGCTGGTGGGCAAGCGCCAGTCGGTATTCCGCGAGTTCAGCGGCCGCCTGTTCAACCTGGCCATGCGGCTCGTCACCGGGCTGCCGTATCGCGACACGCAGTGCGGCTTCAAGATCTTCCGCCGGGACGTGGCGCGGGCGCTGGCCGCGGCCCAACAGTCCGACGGTTTCGGCTTCGACGTCGAGATTCTCTATATCGCCAAGAAGCGCCGCTTCCGCATTCTCGAAGTGCCGGTGCGCTGGTTCAATGTCGAGGGGACCAAGGTGTCGCTATGGAACGGCCTCGCGGCGTTCGCCGATCCGCTGCGGGTCCGCTGGAACGACATCAAAGGCTACTACCGCTAGGAGTTTCCCGTGAAAAGACGCACCGCCCTGCAGGCCATCCTCGCTGGTGCCACGAGTTCTTTCGCCACGCCCGCCGATGCGAACCTCACGCTCTGGTTCGATGCGCCGGCAACGCATTTCACGCAATCCCTGCCGATCGGGAACGGCCGGCTGGGTGCGATGCTGTTCGGCGGGATTGCCGAAGAGAGGATCGTGCTGAACGAGATCTCCCTGTGGTCCGGCTCCAGACAGGATGCGGACCGGCCGGGCGCGTCCAAGGTGTTACCCGAGATCCGCCGGCTGCTGCTGGAGGGCAAGAACGCCGAGGCGGAAAAGCTTCTGGCCGCCAACTTCATCTGCCAGGGGGCGGGCTCCGGCCACGGGCGGGGCAAGGACGTGCCTTACGGCGCGTATCAGATTCTCGCCAACCTCAACCTGAAGTTCGAGGGTCACACAGACCCGCGCGGCTACCGCCGCGAACTCGATCTCTCCCGGGCGGTGGCCCGCGTCGAGTATGAAGCGAACGGCGTGAAGTACATGCGCGAGGCCTTCGCCAGCGCTCCGGATCAGGCCATTCTGCTGCGCCTCACCGCC
>JACQZS010000163.1 GCA_016213725.1 Acidobacteriota bacterium
AAATCCGGAGGCAATCCGTCTCGCTCGAAAAGCTGCTCCAGGCTCCTGCCCGTGCTCACCCGGCCCGTCTCCCACAGCGACGCCGCGATCTGGCCCACTTCCTCGTCGCGCTCTCGATGGGAGGTCAGCCCCGGCGTCCCTTGCGGTTTCCTGCCGCCCAGGACTTTCCCGCCCGCTGCCGCCAGTTCCTTGATCTTCCTCGCCAGCGCCACCGTCATCCGCGGCGCATCGGGCAACGACAGGTAGCCGTAACTCATGCCCGAAGCCATCGTGATCCTGCCGCCCTTCACGCTCGCGCCCAGCACCGCCTCGGCAGAGCAGAAGTCGTAGTCATACCCCGCCGGCGTCTCGAACGTCATCGATTCCACGTTCAGCGGCGCACCTTCTCCCACCAGGCAACAGACGTCCGCCACGTGCATTCCCTGCTGCAGCATGAACTGGCAGCGGGCCAGATAGTCGGTCCAGGGCTTGCTGTAGCTCCACCAGGTGTTGTGCCGCTGGAAGTGCTCGCCCCACCGCCGGTGCGTGAGCCCCGGAATCATGTTCTCGTACGGCTGGTGCGCCGATAGGTGAAAAATCAGCCGGTTCACCCCCCGGCAGAACGCCTTGTCCCCCATCGCTTTCAACAGGAAGGGATGGTCCCTCCAGCCGCGGCCGGAGGTGAACGCCTCCGCTCCGGTGATCGCCTTGCCGTAGACGTGCGCGGCCGACGCCATCGCCTTGCTCGAACCCTCGTATCCGCCGGGAGCCGGGAATTGCCCTTCGCCCTGAGCCCAGAACTCGCTGATCGGCATGTCGCTCAACCCGGCATAGGAAAGGTTGTCGATGCACAGGTGCCCGTAGGCTTCGATCGACAACTGGATCCCGTGCTGCCGGGCCAGGCTCTTCAGCCGGCCGGCGTAGTTCTCCCGCGTCATCTCCCCCACCGTGGTTCGCACGTCCCACAGGAATCTCTCCGACATCTCGGCGCTACCCACCACGCGCCCCGTCAGCACGGGCAGCCACGGGATGATGTCATACCCGCGGCGGGCCCGGAACTCAACCGGAAAGGTAGCGGTCCAGTTCTGCCCGCCCGCCTCCCAGCTATCGATGTGGACGTGCGAAAGCGTCGGCCCGGCCGCCTTGCCCGCGCCGTTGAACAGCGGCTTGAGAAACGCCTCATAGTGCGCCTCGATTCCCGCTTTGGCCAACCGGTCGCACTCCAGTCCCACCGCCTCCGCCGGGCACGGCCTGGTCATCTTGAAGTTCGTCGCGTGGCCCAGCCGCAGGATGAGCCACCGCCCTGCCGGAGCGTCCCAACTGATCCGCCCCGCCCGGTCCATGCGCGACGTCAGGTCCATCACGCGCTCCGCCGGCGTCACCGCCCCCGGCGGCACTTCCTTTGCCCAATCCGTCGCCTTGGGCGCATTCCAATGCAACCCCGACCGGTTCGCCATTTCGGGAATCCTGAAGCCGCCGCCGGACCCGGCCACGGGAATCGCCACCACCGCCACATCCCGGTAACCGTCGCTCTTCTCCAGCGCCTCCACCACTCTGTCGCTCATCTTCGCGCCCGGCCGCAACCAAGCCGGCGTGTTCTTCGGCGGCGCCGCCCGCTCCAGCACCCTCTCTATCCGCCGGCCGCCCTCCACCTCCACCTCACTCCAGATGAGTTGCTGCATCGACAGCTCCGGCGTGATGTGCGGTCCTCCGCTACCGTAGCCGAAATCGACCGAAAGGTCGAACTCCAGCCCCAGCCGCGCGCACTCCCTCACCGCCCACTGCATCGCTTCCCGCCAGCGCGCGCTCAGCGGCGCTACATCGCCTTCCGGAGCCCACCACGGGCCGCTCACCTCCATCCACAACACTCCACCCACCCCGGACCGCTGTAAGCACTCCAGGTCCGCCGTGATCCCTTCCTTGCTGATATTGCCGTTGATCCAGAACCAGTACACCCACGGCCGGGCCGCGGCCGGAGGGCGGTGAAACTCCGCCTCCCAGGCCGCGGCCGTTTGGTGGGATCCTGCGATTTGCGGGGTAACCAGCGCCGCGGACAGGAATGTCCTGCGATCCAAAGTCCTCCCCTTCATCGTGCGGGCATCCTTTCCCTTGTCGCTCTCGACACGCTTACCACATCAGCTTCAGGCCCAGCTGCATGCGGCGCGCCGTCACTCTCGTGCCGGTGATCGCGCCGAAGGTCGGGCTTTGCGTATTCGTGTTCGCGCTGCCGAACTGCGTGTGGTTCCAGCTGTTAAACGTCTCCCACCGGAACTGGCTGTTGAAGCGCTCCGTGATCTTGAAGTTCTTCATCACGCCCATGTCCCAGTTGTTCAGGCCTGGCTGCTGGTAGGTGTTGCGTCCTGCATTGCCGACCACCCGGATCCGGGTGCCCTGTGCGTCGCGCGGAAAATCAAACGCGGCGGCGTTCCAGTACTTGTCAGGCGCGCTGGTGCCGGCGAACGGGTCGCCAATGAGGTTCGGGATCGACTTGGAGAAGCTCCCGACGTTGATCCAGTCCGAACCAAGCGACAGAGTATTGAACTGCCCCTGTGCAAAGGTCGCGACGCCGTTCACCTCCCAGCCACCCAGCAGCAGATCCGCTCCTTTGCTCAGGCTGCTCATGTACTTCTTTCCGCGGCCCACCGGCAACTGGTACACAAAGCTCGCCACAAAGCGGTGCGGCACGTCGAATGCGCTCCGCCCTTTGTCCCACTTCTTGTACTCGGTCGAAATGGCCGTGAAGTCGTCGGTGGAGCCCAGGTCCAGCGCTTTCTGCCAGGTATAGGAACCCAACAGATACAGCCCGCTCGCGTATCGCCGTTCCACCTTCGCCGTCATGGCGTTGTAGCTCGACCAGCCGCCGTTGTATGTCAGCAGCATCCCGGGCCCGAAGCCGACGAATGGCACGCGCTGCGCGATCGGCACAGTCCCGTAGGGATCGATCGCGCCCGCGTTCATGTTCCGCCGCTGCGGCAGCTTGCTGCCCGTGCTGCCGGCATACTCTGCCTCCAGCAGCCAGTTCGTGCCGAACGATTTCTGGATGCCGAAGCTCCATTGCGTCAGATACGGCGTCCGGTTCAGCCGGTCGAAGCTGAACGGGCTGATCGCCGGCGAGGCCGAAAACGAAGGCAGCATGTCCTTCATGTACAGGTTCGGCGTCCCCGACGTCACGCCAGTCAGCGTCTGCGCCTGGAAAAACGGCGGACCGTTCACCTTGAACTGCTCTTCGTTAAAGTTGTCCGTCGCGAAGAACGTGCCGATGCCGCCCCGGATCACCAGGTTCTTCGAAAACTTCGGATTCCAGTTGAAGCCGAACCTCGGCGCCCAGTTGTTGTAGTCCGGATCGACAATCTCCGGCCGCACGCCCTGCCCCGCCAGCACCACCTTCTTCAATTGCGTGTCGAACAGCAGGCTGTGGTTGTAGATCTCCCTCGGCGAGGCCGCAAACTCATAGCGGATTCCGATGTTGATCGTGAAGTTCGAAAACACCCGCCAGTCGTCCTGAAGGTAGAAGCCGTAGAACGTGCTTCTCATGTCCTGCTGGCCGTCGCCCACGGCGCCGCCCGCCGAGGACGGGGTCCCCAGCAGAAAGTCCGCCAGGCCCGTACCCACCGTCGTCTGCAGGCCGGAGTAGCGTCCGTCGAACGCGAACGAGGGGTTCCCGTTGAAGTTCGTCACCTGGAAATAGGCCTGGCGGCTGATCTGGAAGCCCGTCCGCATGTTGTGCTTCCCTCGGATCACGCTCAGGTTGTCGGTGAACTGCATGTTCTCGTCCGTCGCGCCGATAGCCTGTGAGATCGAACCCACTCCGCTAAAGCCCGTCACGTTGAAGGCCGGCACGCCGTAGACGATCGGTTGCGTGGCGGTGTTCTTCAGGTTGAACTGGTTCTTCGCATAGTCCTGCGTAAAGGAGGTCTCCGACAGCCGGTAGGTCACGCTGCGGTTCCACCCAAAGCGGAACTCGTTCAGCACGGTCGAGCTGAATGTGCGGTTCCAGGTGGACGTCAACAGCCGGTTGCTCAGCGGGAAGCCTTCGCCGCCCATCGGCCGCAGAGCTTTGTTGTCTCTCGTTTCGTCCGACCAGGAAAAGCTCCCATGCACCAGGTCGCGCGGCGAAATCTGGTGATCGATGCGCGTGTTGTACTGGTCCCAGTCGCTGATCTGGCTGGGCGTGCCCACGGTGTTAAACGTCGGGAATGTCGCCGAGCCGCTGGGCACCGCGACATTCGGCGTCGGAATGTACTGCAATGCGATCTGCGTCGTCGCATCCAGCCTGTTCGTCGGAATCACGTTATTGGGGAACGGCAATCCCGACGCGTAGTCGATCACGTCGGCGCACTTCCGGCTCGTTGGATTGGACTGGCAGAACCCCGAACTCTTCGGGAAGATGCCCGTCCCCGTGCTGTCGTCGGCCAGGTTCCCTGCCAGTTGCGCTCTTGAGGGATATAGCCCCGTCGCCGCCGCGCTCGACCGCTGCCGCGCCCCTTCATAGTTGAAGAACCAGAACGTCCGGTTCTCGCCGTTGTAGACCTTCGGAATCGTCACCGGCCCGCCGATCGCCGTTCCGAAGTTGTGGTAATTCAGCGGCGGCTTGGAACGCCCCGTCCGGTTCAGGAAGAAATCCGTGGCGTTCAAGTCCCGGTTCTGCCAGAAGTCGAATGCGCTGCCGTGAATCTCGTTTGTACCGCTCCGCAGCGTCGTGTTGATGATCGCCGAACTCCTGCCGAACTCCGCGCCAAACGTCGAGCGCTGAATCTTGAACTCCTGAATCGCCTCGATCGACGGCCGGATGCCCACGCTCCCAAATCGCGCATTCCGCGTCTCAATGCCGTTCAACAGGAAGCTGTTGTTGGACTCGCGCCCGCCGGCGATCGACAGCGTCATATCGCTGCGGCCCGTCCACGATGTCGCCGGCGACGTGCCGATGCCAATCGGTACCGCGCCCGAGGCCAGCGTCGCCAGTTGGATGAAGTTGCGCCCGCTCAACGGCATGTTGACGATCGCCTGCTGCTCCAGCACCTGGCCCAGCGCCGCGCTCTCCGAATTCAGCAGTGTCTCGGCAGCCGCCGACACCGTCACCGCTTCCGTCATCTGCCCCACCGCCAGCTTCGCGTCCACACGCGCGCGCTGGCCTACCTGGATTCGCACGTCCGTAATCGTCTGCGGCTGGAAGCCCTTCGCCGCGACGTCCACCTTGTAGATCCCCGGCTTCAATTGCCCGAACAGCGCGTTGCCGAGCGAGTCGGAATCCATCTCCTGTTTGATGTTCGTCTGCACGTCCGTGAGCGTCAGCTTCGCGCCCGCCACGACGGCTCCTGAAGGATCGGTTACGTTGACGATCAGATCGCCGGTGATGGCCTGACCCATCACCGCCGGCGCCAGCGTCAACACTAGGACTATCGCCAACCACAGGGTAGCTTCGCGTCTCATGTTTTCCCTAACCTCTTTCTTCATTTCCAGGCATTTCCCAGCAACTCTTCGCACACCAAACTCGTTCTCCGCGGGCCTTCGCCGCCCGCCTCAGCCCACCACGGCCAGCGGAATCCCGGTCAGCTCGCTCAACTTCGCGATCTCGCCTTTCACGTGGCCCACGCCCAGCGCGCAGTGGTGCGTCGGCCCCTCCTCGCACCAGCGGTTCACAAACTCCGCCGGACCCAGGCTGAACTTCAACCGCGAATTCGTATTCCCGATCCTCAGAATCTCCCCGGCGATCGACTCGCCCTCCGCCGCCAGCAGCTTCAGATTCCCATCCGCCGTCTGCGTCAGCCCCAGCAGCGTCACCGGCCCCAGTTTCACGTTGAACTCCACCGATACCCCCTGGCCGCGCTTGCCGTGGTACAGCCCCAATCCCCGCAGCACCGGCCTCTGGCTGCTGATCGCCAGGTGCCCCGGACCGTCATGCCCCATCAGCACGAAGCCCTCTTCAAAATCCATCGCGTAGAACTCCGTGTACGACCCGCCCACCCCCAGCCGGTCCATCATCATCATCGCCACGCACGTCTTCAGGTCGCCTTCCCCGCTGGCCGGAATCCCGCGCGCCGTCAGCAGCGAGTTGCCCAGAATCACCCCCGCGCCCAACCGCTCGTACAGGTTTCCGTCCCGGCCCCGGTAGTAATACGTCAGCCCGTCCAACTGGTATTCGTCCACCATCCGGTCCAGTCCCGCCGCCACCCGCGCCGCCCACTCCAATTCCCCCGCATCGCACCCCTCCAGCTCGAACACCTCCCGCGTCAACTCCAGCTTCTCCCCGATCTCCGCCTCCCCCACGCCATCCACGCACCGCTCCAGGTCGCACATCTCCAGCACTTCCACGTGCGCGCCCGTCTGCGCCGTCACCATCGTGAAGTCCGAGTACATGTCCAACATGCCCGGATACGTGTGGCCCAGGAAGCCGATCCGGCTCCCGCGCACCGCGTTCGCCACCGCCGCCGCCCGGATCCACTCCCCAATCTCGCCCCACGCCCTGGCATCGTCGCGCAATGTGCCCGACACCACCCGGAAGCGCACCCGCGCCCGCGCAAAGGCGTTTGAAATCTCCGGCACGCAGCACGTCGAACAGTTCGCCAGCCACTCCCCCGTATCGGTCCGCGGATAGTCCAGCGCCTTCACCGGCTGCAGGTTCAACACCAGCACCGGAACGTTCGCCCTCTGCACCACCGGCAGCACCTGCGACGACGTCGCATAGGTCCCCACGTAGCACACAATCAGGTCCAGGCCCGCGCCTGCAAAACTCTTCCCCGCTTCCACCGCGCCCTGCGCCGTGTCCACTAATCCCGCCGAAACCACCTCCGCGCCCAGCCCGCCGATCCGCGCCTCCACCTCACCCTGATAGCCCTCCAGCCGCTCCTTCAATCCCGCGAATTGCGGCCAGTACGCAGCCAGCCCGATGCCGAATACCCCAACCCGTCCCCGATGCGTTTTCCTCTGTGCGCTCAATCGCGCCAGCGCGTTTTGTGCAGTCTCCGTTGCAGGCATCTGCCAGAGTATCTTTCCGATTTTGCGCCGCGGCAATGAAATTGTGCCGGCGCTCATGATTTCAAAGAATGAAATTACTGCGCCGCCGCGCATCGCTCTTCAACTGCCTGCCAATGCAGCCTATTACGCGCAATTTCTTCGCACCTCTTTAACGCTTTACATCACGGAGGGCTTGCCCTTGAGTTCAATCAATGAAATACTCGCCGGCAGCATGCCCCGGACGAGAATGGCGGTCCCGCGCTCTGGCAACAAGCAATACCTGTGTGAAGCCGTGCTGCGCGCCTGCGATATTCTGGAGGCCTTCCGCTCCGAATCGGAGCTCCTGCGGCTCAGCGAAATCGCCGCCCGCACGGGCCTCAGCCGGCCCACCGCCCTGCGTTTGATCTACTCTCTGGAGACCCGCGGGCTGCTTCAGCGGGAAGGAAAGAGCCGCTACCGCCTGGCCATCCGGCCCTTGCGCAAGCGCGCCTACCGCATCGGTTACGGCTCGCACAGCGCCGAGTTCGCGTTCTCCCGCGCCGTCCAGGAGAGCCTCATCGCCGCGGCCCGCCAGGAGAACATCGAACTGCTGGTGCTCGATAACCAGTACAGCCCCAAGATCGCCATCCGCAACGCCGACACCTTCATTCATGAGCGCATGGATCTGGTCGTCGAGTTCCAGGCCGATGAGCACGTGGCGGCGCCGGTCATCGCCTCCAAGATGCAGGAGGCCGGCATTCCTCTCATCGCCGTCGAAATCCCCCACCCCGGAGCCACCTACTACGGCGCCAACAACTACCAGGCAGGCTTGCTCGGCGGCCGTTTTCTGGGCCGCTGGGCCAGGCAACACTGGGGCGGCGAGGTGGACAAGCTCATCCTCCTCGAACTGCCCATGTCCGGCCCCATCCCCGCCGCCCGTCTCGGCGGCACGCTCACCGGCCTGCGCGAAGTGCTGCCGCAACTGCCCGAGAGTTCCGTCGTGCACCTCGACGGTAAGGGCCGCTTCGGCCCCAGCATGGAGATCATGCGCCGCCATCTCTCCTTCGACCGCTCCCGCCGCGTCCTCATCAGCGCCATCAACGACCCCAGCATCATCGGCGCCATCCGCGCCTTTGAAGAGACCGGCCGCGCCGCCCACTGCGCCGCCGTGGGCCACAACGCCTCCTCCGAAGCCCGCGTCGAACTCCGCCGTCCGGACACCCGCCTCATCGGATCGGTGGGCTACTTCCCCGAATCTTATGGCCCCGGAGTGATCTCGCTCGCCCTCGACATCCTCCACAAAGCCCCCGCTCCGCCCGCCGTCTTCACTCGCCACCAACTCGTCACCCCCGCCAACGTCAACCACCTCTATCCCAACGACCCCATCGTCCTCCCCTCCGACCTCGACGCCCGCCTCCTCCGCTCCCATTGACCCCGCCCGCTCCGTCCTCCGCTTGCAATAGCAGGTAGCCCATACCCTGTTGGCCCAGGTCACCACCTCCGTCGCACCCGCCTCCGCCGCCAGCCGTCGCAAAACTCCCACGCACCACAAAAGCTCAGCCCCATCCGGCACCCTGATCGAGATAGCCCGAGCCCAGGGCCGTCGCACTCATCGCCTGGAGCGCGCCGCCGGCCCGCCAACCCGAGTCCCACCCAAACGCTCGAATCGCCTTCGCGCTCGACGCCGCCCCGTCAGACTCGGTGACGTTGTAGATCCCCCGCTCGCCCCGCGTCACGGCCAGTTCAGCCGCCTTGGCAGCCGCATCGACATGCACGGACCCCGCCGCGATGCGGCCGTCGAATCCCGTGCCCGGCCCATAGAACAAGCCATACCGCAGAACCAGCCCTTCAAGCGGCGCTTCGATCACCTGGCGTTCCAGACTGAGCATCCCCTCCACCGTCTCGCCATAGACCGGATGTGTCACCGGCAGCAGTGGGTCGATCTCCAGGTGAGCTGTTGCACCCTCGTCAAGATGGTCCGGCATCCTCCACATCAAGAGTGCGAACCAGGGTTTGGGTTTCGCAGGGGCTGGTGCCCCTGCGGGTGCGGCACGAGTCTGCCTGCTTCATCTGCGCCTCCAGCATCCGCCCCACCATCTTGGACACAGACGTATTCTCCTCGTCCGCCTTCCGCCGTGCCCAGTTCGCCGCCTCCATCGACACCCTGATCGTGATTCTCTTTTGCACGAATCCAGCGTCGCTCGAAACTCGTGCAAGATTTACCGCCAAACATCCCAATCCGTGCACATGACAACGTCACGTTGCGGCGTTCACTCGCCAGATGCCGTAAGCGAGGGTCCTGGCGGGATGCTGCTTCCATCTCAACGCTTCTGCACACCAACAAGCCACAAAATAGTGCCCTCCTCAGCCGGCCCCCAAACTCAGTGATCTCCCATCCTTTCGATCCGCCATCGGGGCGCCAACGGCTACTTTGCACAGCATTGGATCACGACTCCCCCACGAGTCGCGGTTTATGCCAAATCCCGGGTATCCTCCCATGCGGTCCCCGCGACTCACAATCTCTTTCTCCCCTCTTTTCTTCCACTTCTGTGCCACTCGCGGCCCCCTCCCCCCGAAACGCCCACCCTGTTTCGCGCGGGGGCACCTGCGCCCGCTTCAATCCATTTCGCACGGGAGGCGTCAGGTGGGCTTTCAACATCTCAACTCGGACTCGGGCCCGCGCCCCATCTCCACCCGACCGCCCGCCGTCGTCTCCACCCCTTCCGACTGGGCGAATCAGACTCTCCACTTCACCCCCGACCCCCAACAATCCGAAATCCTGGACTCCCCCGCCACTCGAGTCCTCCTCTGCTGCACCCGCCAATGGGGCAAGTCCACCGTCACCGCCATCCGCGCCCTCCACTATGCTCTCCACCATCCCAACGCCCTCATCCTCTGCGTCTCCCCCGTCAAGCGCCAGTCCGCCCTCTTCTTAACCAAAGCCCGCCACTTCCTCAAAATCCTCAACATCCCCTCGCGCACCGATCCGCGCGACTCCCTCTCTCTCCTCCTCCCCAACGGCTCCGCCCTCATCGGTCTCCCCGCCATCGAAGCCAACACCCGCGGCTTCTCTGCCGTCGACTTCCTCATCCTCGACGAAGCCGCCCGCATCCCGGACTCCGCCTATCACGCAATCCGCCCCTTCCTCGCCACCACCAACGGCCTCCTCTGGATGCTCTCCACCCCGCACGGCGAATCCGGCTTCTTCTACGACGAATGGCACAAACACGCCGAGCATTGGACCCGCCT
>JACQZS010000164.1 GCA_016213725.1 Acidobacteriota bacterium
CCAACGATGGCTCGCTCAGCCCCCTCGAGGACTCCGGCCAGTTCGAGGCTCTGCGCGCCGCCGCCACTGAGTCCTACAAACCACTCAACGTCTTCGATCAGGCCCTCGTCGACGAACTCGCCGAATCCATGTGGACCCGGAAACGCCTCGCCACCATCACCAACGGCGCTCTCTCCCTTCAGATCGAATCTTCCTGGAATGAGGTCTCCCAGCAGTTCCCCAACGCCGATAGCCTGCTCCGCACCGTCCGCGCCTGGAACGATGTCACCACCAACCCCGGCTACCACCACGCGCAGCGCTACCTCAAGACCGCCGCCACCCTCTCGCTGGCCCGCATCCGCCTTCTCGACCGCCGCGCCTCCAAACGCCAGAGATTCTAGCCATGGCCCACCCGCAGCTCTCCCCGGCCCGCCTCGAAGCCAATCGCCAGAACGCGCGCCGCTCCACGGGTCCGAGTACGCCTCAGGGCAAGGCCAAGGTCTCCCAAAACGCCCGCTCCCACGGTCTGCGCGGCGCCAAACT
The DNA here is from genome assembly GCA_016213725.1 of Acidobacteriota bacterium. Lineage (GTDB taxonomy): Bacteria > Acidobacteriota > Terriglobia > Bryobacterales > Bryobacteraceae > Paludibaculum. The sequence continues at coordinate 523 of JACQZS010000164.1, forward strand.
CGATCTGCCTCCGCATCTCGCCGCCGCAGCACTCCGCCTCGCCGAACAAACCCAGGCCTGCTGCCCCCATCCCGCCCTGGAGCCGCTCTACACCCGGCGCGCCCTCGTCCGCGTCGAACTCCACCACATCTACTCGCTCACTGAGCGCTTCTACCAGGATTGGACCTCCGCGCCCGATCCCCTCGCCTGGCTCCGCGCCAACTCCGGCTACCTCTCCGCCCTTCAGCGCCAGGCCGCCCGCCTCGGCCGCCTCGCCCACCATCTTCAACTGCAAATGGAAGACACACTGCGCCTGCTCTCTTCCGGCGTCAAACAAACCCAACCGCCGCCGCTACCCCCGCAGCTCTTGCACGATCTCCGCCGCCGCCGCCCGCGCCGCTTCCACCTCGCTCGGCTGGAAACTGATCGCACCCACTCTCGGATGCCCGCCGCCGCCATATCTTTCGCAGATCGCCGCCAGATTGTGCGTCGGCTCCTCGGCCGCCCACGGATTCGAGCCAACGCTCACCTTCGTCCGGAAGCTCGCCTTGCTCACGGACACCGTGTACACACCCTCCGGGAACAGGTAGTAGGGGATGAACTTGCTATACCCCTCCATGTCCTGGTCCGCCACGTCGAAGAAGATCACCTTGTCCCGGCACTCGCTCGCCGCCCGGATGACGTCGATCGATCGCAGGTGCCGATCGTACAGCGGCTGGAACGCTTCGCTCACCACCGGATCGTGCAGGATCTCCTCCAGCGTCTTCACCTGCATCTGCCGGATGATCCGCTGCACCATCTCCGAGCATTTGATCGCTTCGATCAGCAGCGTCAGCTTCATCGCCGGTTCCCTCATCGAAACCGCCGCCTCGGCGCTGTCGTAATCCGCCCCGTCCACAATCCCGGCCCAGTACACCAGCTCCGCCAGCTCCGGCGGCTCGTAGCTGTACACCGTCTTCGCGATGTGCGCGATCCACTCCGTGCAGCTCCGGTACGTCGGGTTGAAGTAGAAGCGCCGCTTGTCTTTCTTCCCCTCGTAGTCCCGCTGGTCCGCCGCGCTCAGAAACGCGCTCTGGTGATGGTCGAACCACCACGTCACCTTGTCGCTCGGCGAGTACTTGAAGTCCACAATCACGTTCTCGTCGCCGTCGAACTCGCTTTCGTCGAACAGCTGCGCCGCCTTGTGCGCCATGCCCGTGTAGGCGTATTCCGCGCCGTTGTAGAAGCACTCCCGCGAAAACTTGCTGAAGAATGCCGCCGATGCCGCTCCGTCGAAACAGTGGTCGTGATAGAGAACGCGAACTTTCATTGCTCCGCCAATCGCCCGCCCCGGCCAATCTCTTGGATGGAGACAGGAAGAAACCTTTCAGATTGCCTCATTTTCCCTGCGCAACGCAACCCGAATTCCGGTCTCGAATTTTTCAGTGCTTCACCCGATCTGCGCGAATGCCTTCTTCATCGCCGCCGCCGTCGCCGCCAGCGCGTCCGCCGGAGCCATCGCCCGCAGCGCCGCGTTGAACGGCTCGCACCGCGCCGGCGCGTCCGCCCCCAGCCTGCTCAGCGTTGTCAGAAACTCGCCCACCGGAATTACGCCCGTCGCGCACGGCAGCTCCCGCACCGAGTCCTTCTGCTGGTCCACCGCAATCCCCGCCGGCGCGTCGTTCAAGTCGATGCTCACCACGTCCGCCGCCGTCAGCGTCTTCAGCTCCGCCACCCCCTCGCCCGCCGTGTACCAGTGCCAGCAGTCCAGCACGAAGCCCACGTTGCCCGTCCCGATCTCCGCGATCAGCTCCTTCATCTCCTTCATCGTGTGCACGAACGGATATCGCTTCGACGACCACAGCGTCTTCGGCCCCACGTACTCCAGGCCCATCCTGCATCCGTGGTCCTTCAGGATCTTCGCCGTTTCCCGCAGACGCCGCCCCTGCATCTTCAGGTTCGCCAGATACGTCTCCGTGTCGCTCGCCGGCGGAATCCACGTCGTCACCCGCTTTACCCCGGCCTTCTCCAGCGCGGCCGCTCGCGCCGGAAACGCCTTCAGGCCCACCGCAAACTCCTCCTCGCCCTTCCGGAACTCTACGCTCACCCCGGCTTGCCCCCACTCGAGGCCCTTGGCCTTCATCTCATCCAGCAGCCGCCCTCGCTCCGCCTCCGTCGCCCGCTCCAGCCACGCCCCGTCCGCCGACACCGCTGTGAACCCGTATTTCGCCGCGTAGCCCACCGCTTCCACCTGCGTCGCCTTCACTCCGATGGAGCCGCAATCCAGCGCCATCGTCAGCCGCGTCCCGCCCGGCGCCCCCGCCGCCAACATTCCACTGGCAATCATCGCTCGTCTCGTCATACAATTCCTTTCAACCGCCCCTATTCTATTCCGATTCGGCTTTCACACGATGGGCCCCACGCTGGAACAACTCGCGGCGCGTCTCGACGACCCCGAAACACCCATCATCTGGCTCGATCCATCTCTGCCCGAAGAGATCTGGTCCCACCTGCCCGGCGCCATCTCCGGCCGCGGCTTCACCCCTCTTCCTCTCGAGCCGGTCGCCCACATCTCCGATATGGCTTCCCTCGTCACCGCCCTCGCCGCTACCGCCTGTTCCCCCCTCGACCCTCCGCCGGATCAGTCCGCCCTCCGTTCCCTCCTGCTCCACTTGCCTCTCTCCGGGCACGGCTGGGTCATCCTCTTTCGCAACCCGGAGTCCCTCCGCCAGAACGACGAGATCGCCTTCGAAGACTTCGTCGAGGCCGTCAGCCAGGCCAACGAACAGCGCATCTCCGCCGGCCGCCAGCCTCTCAAACTCATCGTCAGAGACTGACTCGCCCCGCCGCGCACTCCACTCTCCCGCTGCCGAGCGAATGCCGGCTGCCTGTCCGCCACACCGGCGCTCAGCTCTTACAGATCTTCCGGGAATACCGCATAGCCCTGCGGTTGGGGATACATGTCCTTCAACAGCGTCAGACGCTTCCGCAACAGGTTCGAAGGCAGTTGCCGCGGACCCGTCTCCACGTCGATGTCGCAGCAGATGCCGTGCATGTACAGCGTCAGCGTGTCGATAAAGCTCTGCTCCACGTACGCCTTGAATCGCTTCGTCATCCGCGGCCCAGTGCGGTCTTTCTCTTCCAGTTCCACCTTCAGCCGCCACGAGCCTTCATCCACTTCGCCGTGCGCCGCTTTGTGCAACTCCTGCCGCACCAGCCCCACGTAGGCCTCCGGCACGTTCTTGCCGCCTTTGCCCGCCACCATCTCCGCAATCGCCCGGAAAAATCGGTAGTGGTAATCCGCTACCTCCGTCTCCTTCACCGCGAACGCCAGCACCGCGCCTGCGCCCGATACCTCGGAGCCGAACGACAACGCCGCGTCTTCTTTCGGCTTCTGCTCCGATACCAGCGTCACCGGAGCCGTCCGCGTCCTGTGCGCTTTGCCCAGTTCCAGGTACGGCACCAGCAGGATGCGCACTTCCGGCAGCCGCGCCGCGATCACCGGCGGCAACGCCGACACCGGTTCTTCGACGAACTCCCGCCGGTCCTCCTCGCTGATCGAGGCGCCGGCACAGAGGTAGCAGAACCTCGGGCCGATCGCCACCATCTCGTTCCGGAAACGGTCGGCATACTGGCCCAGGCTCAGCCTTTGCTGCGGATTGGTTGCTGGTGTCTTCACGGGCAATTCCAGCATACCAGAGCATTTACAGGCCATCGCCCGCTTCGCTTCCCTCCACCCCCAATCCCGCGCCCCGCCGCCCTCCCGCCCCTCATCCAACCTGCCCCACCCCTCCCCTCATGCACAATACTAGGGAGAGTGCCGCTCAAGATCCTCATCTCCGCCGGGGAAGCCTCGGGCGACCGCTACGCCGCCGGAGTCGCCCGCGCCCTCCTCCAGCTCGCGCCCTCCGCGCAGTTCTTCGGCTGCACCGGACCCCAAATGCGCCAGGCCGGCGTCCGCACCGTCGTCGATTCCTCCAGCCTCTCCGTCCTCGGCCTCGCCGAGGTCGTCCGGCACATTCCCCGCATCTACCGCGAATATCGCCGCCTCATCGCCGCCGCCGCCGCCGAACAGCCCACCCTCGCCATCCTCACCGATAGCGCCGGCTTCCACGCCCACGTCGCCCGCTCCCTCCATAGCCTCGGAATCCCCGTCTTTCAGCTCGTCGCCCCCCAGGCCTGGGCTTGGCGCGAGTACCGCGTCCGGAATCTCCGGCGAAACGTGAATGAACTGCACTGCATCTTTCCTTTTGAAGAGAGTTTTTTCCGCCAGCGGGGCGTCAACGCCTTCTACGTCGGCCATCCGCTGGCCCGTGTCGTTCAGCCCCGCTGGGATCGTGCGCATTTCTTCGCCAGGCTTCGGATCGATCCAGGCCGGCCGTTGGTGACCCTCTGCCCCGGCAGCCGCCGCGGCGAGATCGCCCGCCACCTGCCTGTCCTCGCCGAAACTGTCGAGCGGATCGCCGCCCACAGGGCCTGCACCTTTCTGGCCTCCGCTCCGGCCGGAACCGTCGAACGCCACGGCCAGGGCCTCTTCGCCCCGCTGCTCGGCACCGGGCGGGTTCGATACTGTGAAGGAGAGACCTGGGACGCAATGGCTCACGCCGACATCACCCTGGCCGCCAGCGGCACCGTCACCATGGAAGCCGCGCTTCTCCGCGCGCCCATGGTCACCTACTACCGCGTCTCCCCTCTCACCTACGCCGCCGGCAAACCCCTCGTGAACGTGCCCTTCTATTCGATGGTCAACCTCATCGCCCAGAAGCGCGTCGTCTCCGAGTTCATCCAGAACGATATGACCGGCGAAAACCTCGCCGCCGAAACCCTCCGCCTCCTGTCCAGCCCGGAGGCCCTCCGTCTCATGCAGGAAGAACTGGGCGCTGTGCGCCAATCGCTCGAAGCCGGCCACGATCCCTACGAAGAATCCGCCCGCCGCATCCTCCAGTTCATCGAAAAGGAAGAACGATGAGAAGCGCTGTTAGCACCACCGCCACGGCCGCCGCCCTCCTGTTGGCCCTGGCCTCCTCCTCCGCCGCTCAGGACCGCCGGGCCAACCTCGACGTCGACCGCTACCGCATCGAAGCCCGCATCGATACCGCCCAGCAGACCCTCGCGGCCAAGGCCGAGGTCACCTTCACCCCGCTCGACGACCGCGTCCAGACCGCCACCTTCGAACTCAACAACGCCCTCAATCTCACCAGCCTCACCGACGCCTCCGGCCAGCCCGTGCCCTCCACTCGCGGCGTCGGCGACTTCACCGTCCGCGTCAACTTCCCGCAGCCCCTCCAGAAGGGCACCCCCGTCACCCTCACCTTCACCTACAACGGCCGCTTCAACGGAGAGGAAGAGTCCCCCGTCTACGGCATCAACTTCGCCTCCATCAAGTCCGATCACGTCTTCCTCCTCTACCCCTCCCGCTGGTTCCCCGTGAACGGCTACACCGTGGACCGCTACCAGATGGAACTCACCGTCCTCGCCCCCGCCGGATTCAAGGTGATCACCAGCGGGCTCGAAGTGCCCGGCCCGAACGGCAATGTCTTCCGCTCCACCTCCGCCGGCATCCACGGCAGCCTCGCCCTCGTGCAAGGCGCCGGCCAGCGCGTCGATGCCGAAGGCGTCTCCACCAGCGTCTTCTTCCGCGGTGAACATCAGGGGCTCGCCAAGGCCTACGGCGAGGAGACCGCCAAGGTCATGAACTACCTCACCAGCCTTTACGGCCTGCCTCCCGCCAGGAACCTCACCCTCGTCGAAACCGGCGAGACCGCTCCCAACGGATACGCCGCGCCCGGCATCATCTTCATCGCCCCCTCCGCCATCGGTCGCCAGCCCGCCCAGCGCCTCCTCGCCAACCAGATCACCCGCCAGTGGTTCGGCTGCATGCTCACCCCCGTCAACCGCAACCACATCTGGATCATGAACGGCATCGCCCGCTACGCCGAACTGCTCTACCTGGCACAGGTCAACGGGCCTTCCATCCTCGATGCCGAGATCCGGGACCTCTACATCGACTCGCTCACCGTCACCGATGCACCCGTCCGCCAGGCCGCCCGCTACGACGACTACTCGCCCGAGTTCTTCGCCGTCACCGGCAGCAAAGGCGCCGCTACCTACAACATGCTCCGCTGGATCATCGGCGAAGAGGCCTTCGTCAAAATGCTCAAGACCATGACCGAGCAGTTCGCCAACAAGGCCATCGCCACCGACGACGTGCGCAAGATCGCCGAAGCCGCCGGAAACCAGCAGCTCCAGGGCTTCTTCATCCAGTGGCTCGAATCCACCGGCGCGCCCGAGTTCAAGATGGAATACACCATCTACCGCACCCAGAAGGGCTTCCGCGTGATGGGCCGCATCACCCAGGACCTCGATACCTTCCGCATGCCCGTCGAACTCCGCATCGACACCGAAGGCAACCCCGAGTTCAAACGCGTCGACGTCGTCGGCCCCTCCACCGATTTCTCCGTCGAAACCTTCGGCAAACCCAAGAAGGTCATCATCGACCCCAACGGCCGCATGCTCCGCCTCAGCCCCGATATGCGCGTCTCCGTCGCCATCCGCCGCGGCGAACAGTTCGCCGAAATCAACGAATACAACGAGGCCCTCAAGGAATATCAGAAGGCCCTCGAGGTCAACCGCATCAGCTCACTGGCCCACTACCGCGTGGCCGAGGTCTTCTTCCTCCAGGGCAACTACCAGTCCGCCGTCAACGAGTTCCGCGAATCCCTCAACGGCGACGGCGAGCCCAAGTGGACCGAGGTCTGGAGCCGCATCAACATGGGCAAGATCTTCGACATCACCCAGCAGCGCGAGCGCGCCCGCAACGAATACACCCAGGCGCTCCGCACCAAGGACAACACCCAGGGCGCTCAGGAAGAAGCCGCCAAGTACCTCCAGAACCCCTACCAGCGCAAAGACAACAACTAACTCCCCACCCCGTCCCGGTCCTGGCCTGACCCCAGACACACGAAGAGCCCGGTTGCCCGGGCTCTGGAAGGATCGGAGTTATTCCTGGCCTGGCGGCGGAGGCGGCGGGTTCTGCCTTGAGGGCCGCGGTCCCGGTCCGCCCGGAACGCCGGGTCCGCCCTGGCCGCCCGGGCCCGGAGCCGGACCGCGCATCTGCCGGCGCTCCTCCGTCCGCAGCAGCCGCGGGCGCCGCTTCTGCAGCTCACGGTACTGCTCCGGCGTCAGCACCGCCCGCAGGCGCAGGCTCATCTGCGAGAAATCGCGCATCAGGTCGGCGCGCGCCGTCACCAGCCGCTCCAGGCTGTCGTTGGCCCGGCGCTGGTCGAAGCTGTCCTCGTTGAAGACGTCTTCGAACTCCGCCTCGGCCTTCTCCACCGACGCCCGCAGGTCAATCAGCTTTCCGCGGTGCTCCTTGACGATGGTGCGGATCTGGCGCGTCTGGTCTTCCGTCAGATTCAGGTCTTTGGCGATGGGCGAATCCCACCAGTTGAAGACACCGCGAGGCATCTGAGCCAGCGCGGGCAGCAGGGTAATCAGAAACGCGAGTGCGTATCGAAGCATGGTAGTTATTGAACCTCCATCGAGGTGGATTCGTTGAACAGTCCGCGCATCGGCTCCACCGCGCGCGGCTCGGAGTCGTTCACCACTTTGGCAATGTCGTTGAAGAGCTGTTCGTCGCTCACCGCAGCCGCCATCTGCTTGGGCTCGGGCTGCGGCGCCGGGCCATTCAGCGCCACCGCGATCAGCAGGACACACATGGTGGCGGCGGCGGGCAGAGCGCGCAGAATGCGCACATGCGCCGGGCGCTCGATCTTCCGCCACACGGCCTGGCGCTGGGCGCGCAGGCGTTCATCGGAACAGGGCGCCGCGGCTGCGTCGACAACCAGCGCGGCGCGGCGCGCCGACAGGCGCTGCCAACGGGCGGCGCAATCCGGACAGCTATCCAGGCCGGCGGGCTGCTCCGCCGAGTACAGTGCCAGCAGCAATTCGTCTTCCGGAATGTGGCGGTGGGGTGCGTTCATTGGGTGCCTCCGCGGCTCATCGCATACAAGTCCATCAAATCCTCGCGCAGCTTGGCGACGGCTCTCGCCATGTGCGCCTTCACCGTGCCCGTGTCCAGCTCCAGGATGGCGGCGATCTCATCCAGGCTGCGGTCTTCGTAGTGCCGCAGCGTGAACACCGCTCTCTGGCGGGCGGAGAGCCTGTCGAGCGCCGCCGCCAGCCGGATGCCGATCTCGCGGGCGAAGGCGTAGTCTTCGGCGTCGGGCGAGTTGGCGGGCGCCATGGCCAGGATCAACTGTTCGTCCTCCTGGGCCGGGCGCTTCCGCCAGAACTGCCAGCGGCGGGAGCGCAGGCGGTCCAGGCAGGTGTTGACCGCAATGCGCGTGAGCCACTTGGACGGCTCGTCGGGCGGGTTGGCGCTCGATTCCAGCGCCCGGTAGGCCTTCAGGAACGAGTCCTGCGTGGCCGAGTCGGCTTCGTCGGCTTCGCCCAGCATGCGCTGGCAAAGCAGGAAGATGCGCCGCTGCTCGGCAAGCATCCAGCCGGAGAAATCAGCGACGGCGCTGGCTCCGGGGGCGGCGGCGACGATCTGGTCTGCCATCATGCTCATCCTAAACCTGATGACGAGGATGCGTGCCATTGGTTTACAGCCTTTGGCGAGATTCCGGGATGCCGAGGCCGCTCCACGGCCAGCAAGGCCCGGAACAATCGCGGATCGGGTGGAGTCCAATCCGGCCATGCGGGCGAGGTTCGCGGTATTGCAGGCAAGCGCGGTACTGGCAGTGGCGGGCATTGCGCTGAGCTGTTCCTGGGACAACCCCATCTGGCCGAAAGACGCGAGATCCACAACCGCGCTGTTCCGGTTTGTCGTGGACGGAAAAGCCGGCTACATCGACAGGACTGGCCGGGTGGCAATCGGCCCGAAGTTCGAGGCGGACGGCAACCACGGCTTCGACGACTTCTTCGAGGGTGTGGCCTTCGTAGGGCTGTTTTCCAGCAAGCCGGCGATCCTGGCCGACATCGCGGGAGAGGAGCTGAATCTGCAACAGGGGCTGCTGCGGGTGGAGGTTCAACGCGGCAATCGGCGGCTGATGGGCTATGCAAACCGCCAGGGCCGGCTGCAGATCCGGGCGCAATTCGACGGCGCAGCGGAGTTTTCAGAGGGTTTGGCGGCGGTGGGCGACGGCAATCGATGGGGATTTGCCGACAGGACGGGAGCGGTGAAGATCCCATTGCGCTTCGCCGGCGCCGGATCGTTCCACGAGGGTTTGGCCCGGGTCCAGGTCGGACAGGGATGGGGCTTCGTCGACAGGGGCGGGACGATGCTCATTCGGCCACGCTATGTCTGGGCGGGCGATTTCGCGGACGGCGCGGCCCTGGTGGGTGAGCAATACGAGCGGGTGTGGTTCATCGATAGGGCGGGGAACACGTTGTTTGGGAGGGAGTTCAGACGTGCCAGCGGCTTCAGGCTGGGACTGGCGCATGTCTTCGATGGACGGAAGTACGAGTACATCGACCGGGCGGGGAGGACGGTATTCGCCTATCAGGAGCGGGCGGTTCGGTAGACTGGCGAGTGGGTATGAATCACTGGACGATGTTGGCGATTGGGTTGGTGGGTGGCGTGCTTGGGGG
>JACQZS010000165.1 GCA_016213725.1 Acidobacteriota bacterium
CGGCCGGGCGAGCGGAAACAGGTGCGGGCGGCGCTCAGGATGCCGGGGGCGAAGCTGTGGACTCCGGAGGAGCCGAACCTGCACTGGGTGGAGACCTCGACGGGCAAGGATCTGGTCAAAACACGCTTCGGAATGCGCGAATTCCGCTTCGAAACGGCCACAAAACGCGCGTTTTTGAACGGAAAACTCTACTTTTTGCGCGGTTCCAACGTCACTTTGCATCGTTTCTTCGAGGATCCGCAGTGCAAGCGCCACCCGTGGGAGGAGGCGTGGGTGAGGAAGCTTCTCGTCGACGGGCCGAAACGGATGAACTGGAATTCGTTCCGCTTCTGCATCGGGCCGGCGCCGGAGATGTGGTTCGACATCGCCGACGAAGCGGGGCTGCTGATCCAGAACGAGTTCTTCATCTGGAACGGGCGCGAGTACTTCCCACCCTATCGCAGCGACGAGCTGATCAAGCAATACACGGAGTGGATGCGCGACCACTGGAACCATCCGAGCCAGGCGATCTGGGATGCGTCCAACGAGACGGATTCCGAGATGCTGCGCGAGGTGGTGATTCCCACGGTTCGGAAGCTGGACATGTCGGACCGGCCGTGGGACAACGGCTACTCCACGCCGTCGGGGGCGGACGATCCGGTGGAAGACCACCCCTATCTGTTCAGCGCTTTGAGGCGCGACACGGGCAACTTCGCGATGACGGATCTGGAGCGGATGACGGGGGCGAAGACGACCAACGCGGGGCACCCGTCGGCGCACGCGGTGATCGCCAACGAATACGGCTGGCTGTGGATGAACCGCGACGGCACGCCGACGCTGTTGACGGAGAACGTCTTCAGGCGCCTGCTGGGCGCGGAGGCGACGCCGCAGCAGCGGTTCGAGTATTACGCCTATGCGCTGGCGGGGCTGACGGAGTTCTGGCGGGCGCACCGGAACTTTGCCGGGGTACTGCATTTCACGTGGCTGACGTGCAGCTATCCGGGGGTGAAGACGTCGGACCACTGGAAGAACGCGGAGACGCTGGAGCTGGAGCCGAACTTCGCCGATTGGGTGCGTGAATCGTTCAAGCCGTTGGGGGTGTACATCAACTTCTGGCAGCCGCAGTTGAAGCCGGCGGAGAAGCGGATGTATGCGGTGATGATGGTGAACGACAAGCCGGCGCCGGTGGCGGGGAAGCTGCGGCTGGAGTACGTGGGGGCAGGCGTGAAAGAAGTGCCCTTTGAGCTGACGGCATATGGGGCGCAGACAATGCAGGTGGCGCTGGAGGCGCCGGGGGCGGCCGGGGCGTATCTGTTGAAGGCGACGGCGAGCCCGGCCGGGGGCGAGGAAGCGACGGTGAGCCGGCGGAAGGTGCAGATCAAGTAGCGGTGGATGTGGGATATGATTTCTCTCCGGAGGTGTGCGAGATGAGCGATGTGAAGCGGCGCGGATTTTTCGGCGGCGTGCTGGCGGCATTAGGTGTGGGGCAGGCGGCAACGGGGGCGATGGCCCAGCAGGCGCCGCAGCGTCCGCCGATGGGGCGGCCGGCGGGGTTCCTGCCGAACTACTGCCGGGCGCAGAACTACCGGTCTTTGAAGCAATCGAGCCACGACGTGACGGGCGGCAACAGCGACCGCTGGCCGATTCCGGCGGGCAAGGAGCTGGAGATCTTCAACCAGCAGGGGCCGGGGATGGTGTCGCACATCTGGTTCACCATTTCGGCGCAGAGCCCGCTGCACCTGAAAGAGCTGGTGCTGCGGATGTGGTGGGACGGCGCGGCGAAGCCCAGCGTGGAGGTGCCGATCGGCGACTTCTTCGGGCTGAACCTGGGGGACTACGTGCTGTATGAGAGCGACTATCTGGCGTGCTCGCCGGGCCGCTCGCTGAACTGTTATTTCGCGATGCCGTACCAGAAGAGCGCGCGGATGACGGTGACGAACGAGGGCACGCGCGACGTGGGTTCGTTCTACTCGAACATCGATTTCCTGAGCGTGGACTCGCTGCCGCCGGACACGCTCTACTTCCACGCGCAGTACCGGCAGGTGACGCCGCACAAGTCGACGAAAGACGCCGAGGGCCGGACGCCGGTGAACCCGCTGGGGACGCACAACCACGTCTACTGCGAGACGCGCGGGCGCGGGCACCTGATGGGCGTGACGCTGGGGGTGGTGCAGAACGCAGAGGCGTGGATGGGCGAGGGCGACGATATGATCTTCGTCGACGACGAGACGAAGCCGCTGATCATCGGCACGGGCAGCGAGGATTACTTCCTGGGGAGCTGGAACTTCGGCGGGCGCGACGGCGCGAAGCAGTTCGGCTACGGGCAATATGGCGCGCCACTCATCCAGAGCCCAGAGCGTGTTGGTGGACGTTATTGCTGCTACCGTTTTCATGGAGATAACCCGGTCACCTTCACAAAGTACTTGAAGCACACCATGGAGCACGGGCACGGCAACGACAGGGCGGACTGCTACTATAGCTGCTGTTACTGGTATCAGGACAAGCCGGCGACGGAAATCCCCACGCTCCCGCCGGTGAAAGACAGACTTCCGAAGGTGATCCCCGCATGAGACTCGCAGGCTTCTTGATTGGACTGACGGCCGTGGCCACATTGGGCGCGGCGGTGGAGGGTTTTCAGCATTGGCCGCTGAAGACGCTGCAGGAGTGGAACGGCAAGCTGGCGGCCGACATGAAAGGCACGCACTCGCACGGCACGGAGCTGGGGAAGTTCGGCAACCACCAGTCCGCCATCACGCGGCGCGACGCGGACGGCACGGCCGAACTGCATGAGAAGGTGACCGACATCTTCATCTGCGTCTCGGGCGAAGCGACGCTGAAGGTGGGCGGGACGATGAAGAATCCGAAGACCTCGAGCCCGGGCGAGGTCCGGGCCGATGCCGTCGAAGGCGGGCAGAGCGTGGTGATGCGGCCGGGCGACATCGTGCACATTCCGGCGAACATGCCGCATCAACTGCTGCTGAAGAAGGAGTTCCTGTATTTCGTCACGAAGGTGCAGGAGAAGGGGCCGAAAGATGCGAAGGAGTTCGCCTATTATTCCAAAGCGGACCTGCTCGGGTACGGGCCGAAGCTGAAAGCCAAGCTGGAAGGCAAGAACGTGGCGACGCAGAGCCTGGCCAACTGGGGGACGCACTCGTTCATGGTGGTCTACCGGACCGGTGACGGAGAAGCGGAAGTGCACGAGAAGCAGGTGGACTACTTCTGGATTCTGAAGGGCGCGACGGAGGTGATGGTGGGCGGCAAGGCAACGGAACCGCGCACGACGGGGCCGGGAGAGATCCGGGGCAAGGGCATCGAGGGCGGCGAGAAGACGGCGATGAAGGCGGGCGACCTGGCGCACATTCCGGCCAATACGCCGCACCAGGCGCAGACCAAGGGCGAGCTGCTGTACGCGGTGGTGAAAGTAACGCAGTAGACGGACGGCGCGATTAGCCGGGCGGCGGTCACTCGCCGCCCAGCGCGCGTTCGATGCGGCGATCGGGAATCAGCCACAGGAGCGCCACCACGACATAGAGGGCGTGGGCGAGCGGGGGCCAAGGCAGCGAGAGGGAGATGGCGGCGATGTAGCAGGCCAAGGATGCCTTGCCTTTCCAGTCGCGCCCCACGGCATGTTTGAGGGCGGCATGACTGCCCTCGGCGCGGATGATCAGTGTTTGCAGCAGCAGGTAGGAGATGGCCGCCAGGAGCAGCACGGCGCCATAGAGCAGGGTGGGCAGCGGGGCGAAGTGGTTGTTGCCCATCCAGGCGGTGACGAAGGGAAACAGCGACAGCCAGAAGAGCAGATGGAGGTTCGCCCAGAGGATGGGGCCGGAGACCCGCTGCACGGTGTGCAGGAGATGGTGGTGGTTGTTCCAGTAGATGCCGACGTAGATGAAGCTGAGCAGATAGTTGAGAAAGACCGGAATCAGGGGGAGCAGGGCGTCGATGGTGCGGCCCTGCGGGACCTTGAGTTCCAGCACCATGATGGTGATGATGATGGCCAGAACGCCGTCACTGAACGCTTCCAGGCGATTTCTACCCACGGCGGGCCCCCGGGGAGGAGAGCGCTGGCGGATGGGCGGGCGGTGAAGTCCGGACGCCGTTGGAAGCGACGATCCTCGGCGGGAAGTGGCTCGTCCTGGGGTGGGTGGTTCCTGACTGGGTCATTGGGGGTGATTCCTACGCGCGCGCTAACCGGACCGATGAAGGTATCTCAAGAATCTAGCGCCTGGCGCGCCCCGGCGGCAAGCTGGCGCGCGGGGCGGGGCCGAGGCCGGTTTCGCGCCGGGCTGCCCGGCACGCATTGCGGCTGACGTGCCGCGCCCGGCGGAGAGCCGGGGCGAACTGAATTCGGGAGCGATCAAAGAGGGTAAGTGCGGGGCAGACGGCTCAGGCGCGACGGAGGATGACGATTGCCTCGTCGCCATTGAACTTGAAGCACTCGATCTCATAGGCGTGCGGCAGGACGGCGCGCGCCTGGTCGAAGAGGTCGAACATCTCGTAGGC
>JACQZS010000166.1 GCA_016213725.1 Acidobacteriota bacterium
CAAGACCGCCTACATCATCACCACCTCCGGCTTGAGCGTAGTCTCTCTCACCCGCACCGACACCTCTACCCGTCCTGCCGTTCCGCTGGGCCTGCGCGGTATTACCAACTCCGCCACCGGCACCCAGGCCATCAAGCCCGGTAGCTTCGTCACCATCACCGGCCAGAATCTCGCCGGCTCCGGCATTGCCGATCAGATCCCCCTGCCCACCGTCATGGGCGGCTCTTGCGTTGTCCTGAACGACGTCCCCCTCAATCTCATCTCGGTCTCCCCCACCGAAATCCAGGCGCAGGTCCCCGATGACCTGCTTCCCGGTCTTTACGTCTTCCAGGTGCGCAGCCTCGCCCTCGCTCAGCAGAGCGATTCGCTCGTGCTCACTCTTCAGAAGCCCTGACGCTCAGATATTCCAGGCCGCATCCCAGACGATTCTCGTCTTCTTCTGATACGCCTGGTTCGCCATGAAGCACGCCATCGAGGAATAGTAGCCCTCCTCGACGTTCGCAATCGGCTTCTGCCGCGTCTGGATGCAACTCATCCAGTCCTTCAGCACCACGTCGGCCGTCGCCGGCACCCCGTCTCCGCCCGCCGCCGCTTCCTTGCTGAACTTCCCGTTCGGCGCGTAGCTCCACGACTTCTGCGTCTCGTACCGCTCGCTGTGCAGCACTCCCCCCGTCCCTCGCGCCTCCACTCCGGCGCTCGTCTTCACGCCGGGCGCCGACAGGCACTCGGCATGGAACGTCACCGTCGCCTTGTTCGGGTATTCCAGAATGAACGACACCACGTCCGGCGTGTCTCTGCCGTCGTTGTAGAAAAAGGTGCTGCCGCCTGCCACCGCCGCCGCCGGACTCTTCAAACCCAGCCAGTGGTGTGCGGAATCCACCACGTGGATCGCGATGCCCATGATCATCCCGCCGTCGTAGTGCAGCCACTTGTACGGCGAAAAGTAGATGTTCGGGTTCCACGGCACTTTCGGGCCCGGTCCCAGCCAGCGGTCCCAGTCGAGCCCCGCCGGCTTCTGTTCCATCCCCGGCGGCGGCTCCTGCACGTACCCCGAGTTCGACAGGTACCAGGTCCGCGCCATGCCTACCTTGCCCATGACGCCGCTGTCGATGTATCTCTCTTTGGGCACGACAAACTGCTGCAGTCCCCGGCCCTGCATGCCCACCTGCAGCACCCGGCCCGTCTCGCGCACCGCCTTCACCAGTGCCATCCCGTCCTTCGGCGTGTGCACCATCGGCTTCTCGACGTAGACGTCCTTGCCGGCACGCAGCGCATCGATGGCCACTGGAGCGTGCCAGTGGTCCGGCGTCGCCACGATCACGGCGTCAATCTCCTTGTGCTCCAGTAGCCGCCGGTGATCTCCATACTTCGCCACGCTCCGCCCGGTGATCTTCTCCGCCTGCTCCCGCCGCGCGTCGTAGATGTCGCACACCGCCACCCAATCCTGGTCCTGCATCTTGTTCAGCGCGCGCATCAGATACTGCCCGCGCCCGCCCGTGCCGACAATCCCCAGCTTCGGCCGGTCGTTCGCCCCCAGAATCCTCATCGCTGATGCCGCCGTCAGCAGGCTTCTCCTTGTTGTCGTGCCCAACATGCTGGAACCTCCGCCGCATAGCATATCGCGGCTGCACGCCCTGGGGAACCGGATAAAATGGCCCCATGCTCCCGCCCCAGACCCCGCCTCGATTCCGCTGGGTCGTCTGCGGGCTCCTTTTCCTCGCCACCACCATCAACTACATGGACCGCCAGATCTTCGGCATCCTGGCCCCCGTCCTCGAAAAGGAGATCGGCTGGAGCCAGGCGCAATACGGCCTCATGGTCTCTGCCTTCCAGGCCGCCTACGCGCTCGGTATGCCCGTCTTCGGCCGTCTCATCGACACCATCGGAACGCGCGCCGGCTACGCTCTCGCCATCGGGTGGTGGAGCCTCGCCGCCATGGCGCACGGCGCCGCCCGTTCGCCGTTCGGCTTCTCCGCCGCCCGGGCCGCTCTCGGCTTCGGCGAGGCTGGTAACTTCCCCGCCGCCGTCAAGAGCGTCTCTGAGTGGTTCCCGCAAAAGGAATGCGCCCTCGCCATCGGCCTGTTCAACTGCGGCTCCAACGTGGGCGCCATCATCACGCCACTCGTCGTGCCCTGGATCGTTCTCCGCTACGGCTGGCAATGGGCCTTCTACTCCGTCGGCGCCGTTGGGTTCCTGTGGTTGATCCTCTGGCTCGCGCTCAACCGCAAACCGCCCATCGCCCCCTCAGCCTCTGAGCCGCCCGTCTCCTGGGCGCGCCTGCTCAACTGCCGCGCCACCTGGGCCATCATGGCGGCCCGCTTCCTCACGGATCCCGTCTGGTGGTTCTACCTCTATTGGACGCCGAAGTTCCTCCACGAAAAACACGGACTCTCCATCGGCGATCTCGGCGCCCCCTTGGTCGTCATCTATCTCTCCGCCGACGCCGGCAGCGTTTTCGGCGGCTGGCTCTCGTCCCAACTCCTGCGCCGCGGGTGGTCCGTGAACGCCGCCCGCAAGACCGCCATCTTCGTTGCCGCCTGCCTCGTCGCGCCCATGACCCTCGCCCCGTGCGTCGAATCCGTCTGGGGCGTTGTCGCCATCCTCAGCCTCGCCACTGCCGGACACCAGGCCTGGGCCGCCAATATGTTCTCCATGCTCGCCGATCTCTATCCTCCCCGCGCCACCAGCACCATCACCGGAATCACCGGACTCAGCGCCTCCCTCGGCGGCATGCTCGCCGCCACGGCCCTGGGCTTCGCTCTCCAGGCCACGGGCAGCTATACCCCGGCGTTCCTCTACGCCGGTTGCTCCTACTTCCTCATCCTGGCCATCCTCCACGCTGCCATCCCGCGCTTCGAGCGCATTGAAATGTAGCGCACCCTTCGCCTTTGCTTTGCTTACCAATCCACCGCTCCGCGGCTACCATACCCAAATGGCAAGAAGCATCCTGGCGGTTCTCGCGGGCTGGGCCTCGGTCGGTGCCCTCGTCGTTCTCACTGACCTGATCCTGATGAAGCTCTTCCCCCACGGCTACACGCCAGGGCAGATGCCCTCTGACACCACCTCTGCAATCAGCCTCTTCACCAGCACCGCTTACTCGATTCTCGGAGGCTGGATCACCGCCGCGCTCGCTCCTTCCTACCCCTGGCGACATGTCGTGGCTCTTTGCATCTGGGGTGAACTCATGGCCGGCCTGTCGATGGCCTTCACCATGGGCCAGGTACAGATCTGGTATCAGTTGGGCCTCATCGCGCTGTGGCTGCCTGCCATTGCCATCGGCGCCTTTCTTCGTGCCGGCAAGCCGCGGTTTGGCCCCGAGCCCTGAGGCGCCGCGCCCCGCGCCCCTTTCCTGCCCAGGGCCTCCGGTGATAGCGTGGTCAGCGGAGCATTCCATTCATGAATCGACTCTTCCTGCTAGCCCTAGCCGCTCTGCCTCTGCTTGCGCAATCCAGCCAGCGCTCAATCTCCATGGCCGATCTCCGCGACCGTATCCGCGGCGGTTGGGCCGGGCAGATGTTCGGCGTCTCCTACGGCGCCCCCACTGAGTTCCGCTACAACGAGGTCATCATCCCGGTGGACAAGCTGCCCAAGTGGTCCCCCGAAAAGGTGGATAACTCCCTCAATCAGGACGACCTCTACGTCGACATGACCTTCGCCCAGGTCCTCGACGAGAAGGGCCTCAACGCCACCACCGAAGACTTCGGCGCCATGTTCAAGGATTCCAAGTACGCCCTCTGGCACGCCAACCTCGCCGCTCGCCGCGCTTTGCGCCGCGGCGTGCCCGCTACCCTCAGCGGCACCCCCAAGTACAACGTCCACGCCAACGATATCGACTTCCAGATCGAAGCCGACTTCATCGGCCTCATGACCCCCGGCCTGCCCCAGGCCGCCAACGACATCGCCTGGCGCGCCGGCCGCGTCATGAACTACGGCGACGGCATCTACGGCGGCATGTTCGTCGGCTGCATGTACGCCGCCGCGTTCTTTGAATCCGATCCCCACCGCGTCGTCGAAGCGGGCCTCCAGTGCATCCCCGCCAAGAGCCCCTACGGCCAGCTCATCGCCGACCTCCTCGTCTGGCACAAGCAGGATCCCAGGAACTGGGAGACCGCCTGGCAGCAGATCGAAAAGAAGTGGAACCGCCGCGAGCCCTGCCCCGCCGGCGCCATGCGCCCCTTCAACATCGACGCCAAAATCAACGGCGCCTACATCGCCCTCGGCCTCCTCTACGGCGACGCCGACATGACCAAAACCATCGAGATCTCCACCCGCGCCGGGCAGGACTCCGATTGCAACCCCTCCTCCGCCGCCGGCGTCCTCGGCACCATGCTCGGCTGGAACAAGATCCCCGACCAATGGAAAAGCGGCATCCCGCCCCTCGCCGACCGCAAGTTCGCCTACACCAACCAGACCTTCAACACCATCGTCGACTCCACCGTGAAGCGCGCCGTCGCCGTGGTCCAGAAGGCCGGCGGCCGGGTTGACGGCGAAAAGCTCATCATCCCCTTCCAGGCCCCCAAGGCCGCTAAGCTCGAACTCTGGGACGACTACGGCTCGCCCGCTGAGAACATCGAAGTCACCGACGCCCGCTGGAAATTCACCGGCGCCTGGGCCTCCAACGACAAGGCTGCGCCCCGCATCACCGATGAAAAGAATGCCGTCGCCGAAATCTCCTTCGAAGGCACCGGCTTCATCGCCGTCGGTCCCTATCTCTCCAACGGCGGCTTCGCCGAAGCCTGGCTCGACGGCAGGAAAATCGGCAACGTCGACGTCTGCTCCGACGAAAAAGCCAATAAGGGCGGCGAAAGCGTCTTCCACCAGTTCCACCTCAAGCCCGGCAAACACACCGTCCGCCTCGTCGTCCTCGGCGTGAAGCACGACGACTCGGCCGGCGCCAAAGTCGGCCTCAGCGGCCTGCTCGTCTTCCGGTAAACGCACCTGCCGATCCGAATCGAAGTCGTACAATGAAGAGGATGAACCCCGTCGTTCGTGCCCCTCGCGGCTCCGTGCTCACTTGTAAGGGTTGGCGCCAGGAGGCGGCCCTCCGCATGCTCATGAACAACCTCGATCCCGAGGTTGCAGAGCGCCCCCAGGATCTCGTCGTCTATGGCGGCACCGGCCGTGCCGCCCGCGATTGGCCCTCCTTTCACGCCATCGTCCGCGAACTCCAGCGCCTCGAAAACGACGAGACCCTTCTCATTCAGTCCGGTAAGCCCGTCGGCGTCTTCCGCACCCACGACGACGCGCCCCGCGTCCTCATCGCCAATTCCAATCTCGTCGGCCGCTGGTCCCACTGGGACCACTTCCACGAACTCGAGCGCCTCGGCCTCATCATGTACGGCCAGATGACCGCCGGAAGCTGGATCTACATCGGTACCCAGGGCATCCTGCAAGGCACTTTCGAAACCTTCGCCGCCGCCGCCCGCAGCCACTTCGGCGGCACGCTGGCCGGCCGCTTCGTCCTCACCGGCGGCATGGGCGGCATGGGCGGCGCCCAGCCTCTCGCCGCCACCATGAACGGCGCCGCCATCCTCTGCGTCGAAGTCGACCGGACGCGCATCCGGAAGCGTCTCGACACCGGCTACTGCGACACCATCGCCCATTCCCTCGAGGAAGCCCTGCGCCTCATCGGCGAGGCCCGCCAGTCAAAGAAGCCCCTCTCCGTCGGCCTCGCCGCCAACTGCGCCGAAGTTCTCCCCGAACTCGTCCGCCGCGGCGTCACTCCGGACCTCCTCACCGATCAGACCTCCGCCCACGATCCACTCAACGGCTACATTCCCGCCGGACTCTCCCTGAAGCAGGCCGCCGAGCTCCGCGCCGCAGACCCCCAGGCCTATACCAACCGCGCGCTGGACTCCATCGCCGCCCACGTCCAGGCCATGCTCGCCATGCAGCGCGCCGGCGCCATCGCCTTCGACTACGGCAACAATATCCGCCGCATGGCCGCTGACCGCGGCGTCAGCGATGCCTTTCAGATCCCTGGCTTCGTCCCCCAATACATCCGTCCCCTCTTCTGCCAGGGCAGCGGCCCCTTCCGCTGGGTGGCCCTCTCCGGCGACCCCGCCGACATCGCCGCCACCGATCAGCTCGCCGCCGAAGTCTTCCCCCACAACGAAAACCTCCAGCGCTGGCTGCGCCTCGCACGCGAAAAGGTGCACTTCCAGGGCCTGCCCGCCCGCATCTGCTGGCTCAGCATGGGCGAGCGCGCCGAGTTCGCCGTGGCCATGAACTCGCTCGTCGCCCAGGGCAAGGTATCCGCCCCCATCGTCATCGGCCGCGATCATCTCGACTGCGGCTCCGTCGCTTCGCCCTACCGCGAAACGGAAGCCATGCTCGATCAAAGCGATGCCGTCGCCGATTGGCCCATCCTCAATGCGCTGCTCAACACCGCCGCCGGCGCCAGTTGGGTCAGCCTCCACAACGGTGGCGGCGTGGGCATCGGTTACTCGCTCCACGCCGGGCAGGTCACCGTCGTCGATGGCACGGAAGCCGCCGCCCGCCGCGCCCAGCGCGTCATGACCTGTGATCCCGCCATGGGTGTCATCCGCCACGCCGACGCCGGCTATCCCGACGCCCTCGATGCTGCACAGCGCCACCATCTCCCGCTACCATGGGTGAAAGCCTGACCATGAGTAATCCTCTCCTGGTTCGTGGCGCGCGCCAGTTGCTTACCTTGCGCGGCCCTGCCGGACCCCGTCGCGGACCGGAACTCCGAGACCTTTCCATCATTGAAAACGGCGCCATGCTCGTCGTCGATGGCCGCATCCACTCCATCGGACCCGCGCGCCGCATCGAGAATCTCGCCGAAGCCCGCCGCGCCGTCGAGATCGACGCCGCCGGCTCCGTAGTCATGCCCGGCTTCGTCGATTCCCACACCCACCTCGTCCACGGTCCCCCGCGCCTGGCCGACTACGAAGCCCGCCTCGAAGGCCGCTCCTATCACGACATCGCCCGCGATGGCGGCGGCATCGCCTCCACCATCCGCGCCGTCCGCCAGTCCACGCCGCGCCGCCTGCGCGCCCAGGCCGTCAAGGACCTCCGCCGCTTTGCCCTCTCCGGCACCACCACGCTCGAGGCCAAGTCCGGCTACGCGCTCACTCTCAACGGAGAACTCAAGATCCTCCGCCTCCTCCAACAACTCGACGGCCTCCCCCTCGATATCGTGCCCACCTTCCTCGGCGCGCACATCAAGCCCCCGGACTTCATCGGCGACTCCTACGCCTTTATCGATACCCTCATCCGCGATTTCCTCCCCGAAGTGGCCCGGACGCGCCTTGCCAGGTTCGCCGACGTCTATTGCGACCAGGGCGCCTTCTCCTACCCCGAAGCCCTGCGCTACCTCGAGGCCGCCCGCCGTCTTGGCCTGCCCGCCCGCATCCACGCCGCCCAGTTCACAGACCTCGGCGCCGTGCCGCTCGCCCTCGAAACCAATGCCCGCAGCCTCGATCACCTCGAAGCTCTCGAACCTAAGTCCATCCCCGCGCTGGCCCGCTCCGAAGTCATCGCCACGCTCCTGCCGGGCTCCGTCCTCCACCTCGGACTCACCCGCTACGCCCCCGCCCGTGCCCTCATCGACGCCGGCGCCGCCGTTGCCCTCGCCTCCGACTACAACCCCGGCACCAGCCCCCTCTGGAACATGCAGACCGTCATCTCCCTGGCCTGCTCTCAAATGCGCATGACCCCCGCTGAAGCCATCTGCGCCGCCACCATCAACGGCGCCTGGTCTCTCGGTGTCCAAGCCTGCGCCGGCTCACTCGAAGCCGGCAAACCGGCCGATTTCCTCGTCCTCTCCGTCAGCGACTATCGCGAAATCCCCTATTACATCGGCGCCAACCATGTCCTCCGCGTCTTCAAGCGCGGTGTCCCTATCGATGCCGAATCCGAAAAGGAATCCTCCCTCTCATGAGCCGCAAACTCGTCGAATGCGTTCCCAACTTCAGTGAAGGCCGCGACCGTGCCAAGGTCGAATCCATCGCCGCCGCCATCTCCGCCTTCCCCGGCACCGCCATTCTCGATCTCGAACTCGACGCCGATCACAACCGCAGCGTCATCACCTTCGCCGCCCCGCCCGAAACCGTCGTCGAAGCCGCCCTCGCCGGCGCCGCCCGCGCCGCCGCCATCATCGATCTCACCTCCCACACCGGCGTCCACCCCCGCATCGGCGCCATGGACGTCCTGCCCTTCGTGCCACTGGCCGGCGTCACCCTCGAAGACTGCGTGGCGCTCGCCCAGCGCGCCGCCGCCGAACTCTGGAAGCGCCTCCGCATCCCCGTCTATCTCTACGAAGCCGCCGCCCGCCGCCCGGATCGCGTCAATCTCGAAAACATCCGCCGCGGCCAGTTCGAAGGCCTCCGCGAAGAGGTCCGCACCAACCCGGACCGCGCCCCGGACTTCGGCGACCCCGAACTCCACCCCACCGCCGGAGCCACCGTCGTCGGCGCCCGCAAGTTCCTCATCGCCTACAACATCAACCTCGATACCCCCGACCTCGACCTCGCCAAACGCATCGCCAAATCCATCCGCCAATCCTCCGGCGGCTTCCCCTGCGTCAAGGCCATGGGCGTCCCCCTCACCTCCCGCGGCCTCGCCCAGGTCTCCATGAACCTCACCGACTTCGAGACCACTCCCGTCCACCAGGTCTTCGAAGCCGTCCGCATCCAGGCCGCCGAAGCCGGCGTCTCCGTAGCCGGCAGCGAGATCATCGGCCTCATCCCCAAGAAAGCCCTGGAGATGACCGCCGACTTCTACCTCCAGGTCGAGAACTTCCAGCCCTCCATGGTGCTCGAAAACAAGCTCGCCGAGGCGCTCGAAAACCGCTCCGGTCTCAACGAATTCCTCGACGCCCTCGCCGCCCCCACCGCCACCCCCGGCGGCGGCAGCGCCGCGGCCGCCTCCGCCGCCATGGCCGCCGCCCTCGGCGCCATGGTCGCCCGCCTGTCGAAGTTCGATCCCGCCCCCTACGAGGCAGATCGCGCCTGGTTTTCCGAAGCGGTGCAGCGCGATGCCGGCGCCTACAACGCCGTCGTCGCCGCCTACAAGCGCCCCAAGGCCGAGCGCCAGCCCTTTGTCGACGCGGCCATGCAAGGCGCCACCGCCGTGCCCCTCGAAGTCCTCCAGCGCGCCGCCGCCCTCGCCGCGGCGCTAGAGAAACTCGCCGCCGAGTCGCCCTCCAAGTTCGCCTCCGACGTCATCACCGCCCGCGCCCTCGCCGCCGCGGCCCAGGCCGGCGCCCGCGCCAACGTCGACATCAACCTCGCTTACCTGCCCGACGGCGATTTCAAATCGTCCGTTCTGGCCGCGATATCATCAAATTAAGCGTGCTGGTCTCCATTGAAAACAAACCCAAGCGGCCCGCCTGGCTCAAGGCCCCGGCGCCGGTGGGAGACAACTACCGCGACCTCAAAGGCCTCGTCGAGCGCCTCCGCCTGCACACCGTCTGCGAGTCCGCGGCCTGCCCCAACGTCGGCGAATGTTGGAACCACCGCACTGCTACCTTCATGATTCTGGGCAACTTTTGCACCCGCCGCTGCGGCTTCTGCAATGTCCAGAAAGGCCAACCGCTGGAAGTCGACCGCGACGAGCCCAGCCGCGTCGCCGAGGCCTGCGAGACCCTCGGCCTGCGCTACGCCGTCATCACCAGCGTCAACCGCGACGACCAGAAAGACGGCGGCGCCTCGCTCTTCGCCGCCACCATCCGCGCCATCCGCCAGCGCATTCCCGAGTGCAAGGTGGAAGTGCTCGTCCCCGATTTTCAGGGCTCCCGCGAAGCCATGGCAATGGTGATGGACGCCGCGCCCGACGTCCTCAACCACAACATCGAAACCGTGCCGCGCCTCTACAAGCAGGTGCGCCTCGGCGCGCGCTACGAACGCTCGCTCGAAATGCTCGAATACGCCAAGAGCCTCCGCCCCGAAATCCCCACCAAGTCCGGCCTCATGGTCGGCCTTGGCGAAACCAAGGAAGAGGTCCTCTCCGTGCTGGCGGACATGCGCCGCAGCCGCGTCGACATCGCCACCATCGGCCAATACCTCCGGCCCACGCTCAAGCACCTGCCGGTGCTCCGCTTCGTCCCCCCGGAGGAGTTCGCCGAATACCGTAGCGCCGGCCGCGGCCTCGGCTTCGCCCACGTCGAATCCGGCCCGCTCGTCCGCAGCAGCTACCACGCCGCCGACGCGCTCTAGCCCGCCGCTACTGCTTGTCCAGGGTCATCTTCGTGTCGGATTCGCCCCGTGGCGTCACTATGTGCCGGCTGATCGTCAGCACTTTGCCTTCGCCCGACAGCACCCACTTCTCCGTGATCGTAATGTCGTTTTCGCCCAGCTTGGCCTTGCTTACGGTGACCAGCGTCTCGCCTTCCCACTTTAGCGTCGACTTCCGCGAATTGCCGCGAAACTCGTTCACGCACTCCTTGCCGTCCGTCGTGTAGTTCGACGTCGACTCAAACTCGTTCCCGTCCCTCGACTGCTTGTTCACCACAGTCAGCTTCGGGTCCTTGTGGTCGATCGTCATCGTCAGGCTGTCCGGCGGCGGCATCGGCCCGAAATCGCTCTTCAGCTTGTTTATCTTCCATGACCCGCTGAAGTCCGGCGCCGCCATCAGCGGCAGCACGCAAAGGAACAAGAAAGGAAGCGGCAATCTTCTCATGTCCGCATCCTAACTCCACCCCGTACCCCGCCGCTACCCCTGTCCGCCGCCCTCACCCTCTCCGCGGAACATCTTCACGGCCGCCTGCGTATTCTCCATCGAGGGAGATTCTCAAATGATCAAATTCCTTCTGTTCTGCATCCTGGCCGCCCTGTGCTGGCCGCTGGCCCTGATCGCGCTCTTCGTCTATCCCCTCATCTGGCTCGTCTTGCTGCCCTTCAAGCTCGTCGGCCTCGCCGTCGCCGGCGTCTTCTCTGTCATCGGCGCCATCTTCATGCTGCCGGCCAAGATCGTCAAGTCCATTCTCTGAGCTGGTCCCGCTCGCCCGCCTGTGGGCCATACCTCCGCTGAAACCGGATAGCCCATCCCCATCCTCGCTGTTACCCTGGCAACGGCGGAGTACACTCCTCCCCGCTGTCTCCCATGTCATCCCCTTCGTCGCGGCTGTTTTGTACTTCCCTCCTCGCCGCCGCGCGCTTAGCGCAAACACCCATCACCCACTCCGCGCCCGGTGGCGTCACCGCATCGTGTGCCGCTGGCGTCCGTATCCCGGGCGGTGCCTATGCCTCGGTCGATTCCCGGCAGGAGAACCGCTTCCGCTCTCCGGGCTTTTACTCTGACTCCATCGCCCTCTGCCCCAAGCTCTGGAGCACCAGCCCCGCGGCCATCGGCTACGACATCTCCGCCGGACGCCTTCCAAATAGCCCCGCCGCTTTCGAGGCCAACTCCTGCCCCAAGGGCGGATCTGCCCGCCGCGATGCCGCCTCGGAAATCGCCGTCTTCCAGCTGTCGATGAACGCCCGCGGCACCAGCGGCACCTACTCGCCCCCGTCTCTGCCCGAAGCCATCCGCAAAGGCCTGCGGCTCGCCCGCCAGGACACCACCATCAGCCACGCCCTCAGCGCCAATGTGCCCCCGCTGCAGATGGTCTTCTGGATGCGCGAACTCACCAAACTGGTTCTGCTCGATTCCATCCTCGGCCAGCAGGACCGCATCGGCAACATCGGCTTTACTCAGCACTGGTACTGGGCCGCCGCCGGCGCCGTCCAGCGGCGGCCCGCCGCCTCTGCGAAATCCCTCCCGCCTGACATCGCCCCCTTCCACCCTCTCTTCATTCGCCGTACCTGGCTTAACGATAACGACGCCGGCGTCCGCGGCTCCTATGCCGGTTTCGCCCAGCAAACCCACATGCTCGATGCCGTGGCCCACCTCTCCGCCACACCTACCGCCAACTCCAGATCCTCGCCCGGGATCTCCCCGCCCGCGGCGAACTCTACTACCACCTCGCTTCCGGTTATCATCTCACCCAGAGGGAGATCCGCTTGATCGTCCGGCGCACTCAATCCGCGGCCGCCATCCTGCGCACCGCCTGTGCCGCCGGGCACATCCGCTTCGATCTCGAACCGAGGGAGTTTCTGCTCAGCGGATCCGTCTCGGAAAAGAAGGTGGACTGTGATCGCCCCTAGCTTCTTACCCCTGCTCCTCTGCGTGCCGCCGCCTGCGCCTCGGCGGCTTCTCCTCGCCCTCCTCCTCGGCGGTACTGCGCTCTCCGCCCAAGTCATCCTCCCTTCCCTGGCGCCCGCTCCGGGTAAGCCGCCCGCCGCCGCCCAGTCCTCTCCGCCGTCACCCGAGGTCATCGCCGTGGCGGAGATCCCGGATCGCATCCAAACCACCGCTGCGCTCCTCCGTGCCGCCACCGCGCGCGCCCTGCCCCAGCCGCATCTTGTCGCCATCGAACGCGACTTCCCCGTTTTTCGCGATGGTTGCCAGCCCCTCGCCGCTGCCACCCGCGAAGCCCTTAAGACCGAACGCTCCGCCGAACTCATCGCCAACTTGCGCAATGCCTGGATGATCATCCGGTTGCGCGTCTCCAACTGGCAGAACCAACTGAGGCTCCGCAACACCGCCCTCCAGGGCGACTACGTCGCCCTCGCCCGGGAGTCCGCCTCCTGGGAAGCGACTTCTGCCTCGGCCGCCGAACTCGAGTTGCCGCCCGCCATCCTTGCCGAAATCGCCAAACTTCGCGCATCCATCGACGAGACCCGCTCCACCGTCGCCGCTCGCCGCAATACCTTGCTTCAGCTTCAATCCGCCATCTCCCAGCTGAGTACTGAACTCGATCGCTTGGACGAAGAGATCAAGGCCGCCGCCGATGTTCAACGCGGAGAGATCTTCCGCTTCGACGGCTCTCCTATCTGGCGCCCCGAAGCTCGCCCTACAGCCAAGCCCGCATCCGCTCAGGCGGTCATTCCCTCCAAAGGCGCGGCCGAAGAGGTCGTCAAATCCTACTTCTCCCTGGTCTTCGGAATCCTCGCGGCCCTGCTGCTGCTCTTCCTGGCGGTGCTTTCCACCCATCTCGTGCTGCGCCCTCGCGCCCGCAGTTGGGTTACCGACCAAAACGGCAGCATCCGGGCGCTCGGCCAGGTCGTTTTACGCCCGGTCACCAGTTCCATCCTGGTCACCGTCGCCATTGCTCTCATTGGAGCCTGGGAGATCCCCGGCTTCCTGCGGACCCTCCTCTGGTACCTCTTGTTGATCCCGCTCCTCCGCCTCGTCCCGCGGCTCCTCGCCGTGGATCTCAAGTCTGCCATCTGGACCCTCGCCGCGCTCTTCGCCGCCGAAGGCCTCCTTTCGTTTCTCCCCCCCTATGCCCTCTCCGCCCGCCTCCTCGTCCTCGGCATCTCCGCCGTGGCTATCAGTGGACTATGGAGGCTCCAGAAGCGCCTTCTGAGTTCTCCAGAGCCCAACCCATGGGCTCGGCTCGCCGCGCATTTCGCCTGGTTCGGCATCGCGCTCTTCGGGGCTGCCATCGCCGCGGAGATCTTTGGCGCCATCAGTCTCAGCCGGTTCTTGAAATCCGCGGCCCTCCAAACCATCTACGGAAGCGTCGTGCTCTATGGATGCCTGCTCGTCGTCTACGGCATCGTCGAGTTGGTCCTGCGCCATACCCGGCCGGCGGCGCTCAGCCATCACTGGCAGTCCGAAGGCTACCTTCGCTCCGCGCTCACCTCCATGCTCAACTGGCTGGGGCTGCTCCTCTTCCTGATCCTCATGCTCGCGGGATTCTCCGTTCTGGAGCCGTCCTGGACCCTCCTCGTCCAGCTCTTTGCGCGAAAGTTCTCCCTCGGCGCCATTCAATTCTCTCTCGGTTCCGTGGCCATCTTCTTCGGCGTGGTCTTCGCCGCCGCCGCCCTCTCCCGCCTGCTCCGCCTCCTGCTCTCCGCCGGGATTCTCGGCCGCCTCGCCCTTCAACGCGGAACGGAAGAGGCCCTCTCCAAGCTGCTCCACTACGCCATCCTCACCGTCGGCTTCTTCCTCGCCATCGGCGCAGCCGGCATTGATATGACGAAGATCACCGTCCTCGCCGGCGCCCTCGGCGTCGGCGTCGGCATCGGACTCCAGAACATCGTCAATAACTTCCTCTCCGGCCTGATCCTGCTCTTCGAACGCCCCATCCACGTCGGCGACAAAATCACCGTCGGCCAGAACTCCGGCGAGGTGAAGGACATCGGCATCCGCGCCAGCACCATCACCACCTGGGACGGTGCCGACGTCGTCATCCCCAACGCCAATCTCATCTCCAGCGACTTCACGAACTGGACGCTCACCGACGAACGCCGCCGCGGCGTCCTCAAGATCGGAGTCGCCTACGGCACGGAAACCGCCAAAGTCCTCGCGCTTCTTCAGGAAGCAGCCGCCAGTTTGCCCGCCATCCTCCACGATCCGCCCCCCACCGCGCTATTCGCCGCCTTTGGGGCAAGCTCCCTCGATTTCACCCTCCACTATTGGACCCTGCTTTCCGACTTCATTCCCGCCAGCAGCGACCTGCATGTCGCCGTAAACCGGCTCTTTGCCCGCGAGAACATCGAAATCCCATTTCCGCAGCACGACATCCATGTCCGCCCGCCCCAGCCTCCCCCCTCCCCCGCTCACTCCGGGTGAGGTTCACTCTTTCGCGCCACACGGCCGCCGGACTGCGATTTTTGGATTGTTTTTGTCTCCATTTCCGC
>JACQZS010000167.1 GCA_016213725.1 Acidobacteriota bacterium
ACCAGAGCTGCGGCCACACCTGTGCCGCGCGGATGCCGGTCTCAATGGTGCGCCACGCCGAACGCGGCACGTTGCCGGCCGTGTCCGGCATCGGGCACTCGCGCACCCAATCCCGCATCTCCGCTACGAACTCCCTGGCGTACTTTTCATCCCCCGTGTCGCGATAGGCACGCTCCAGCGCCAGCCACTCGGCGTGGCGGTTGAGCTGCCACGTCCACTCGTTGTTCGGCGCAAAGCCCGGTTCCGCCGTCTTGTCGTAGTGCCAGTCGATCTTCGGCCCAAAGGTGTGCGGAATGCCGATACTCACGAATTCGTGCCGCAGCGCCCGATCGGCCGCCGCCGTATCGGCCGCCGGCGCTTTCGGCGACAGCGTGTACAGCGGCTTCTGCCGGTTTCGGAAATACTCCGCCAGTTCGTGCGGCGTCTGGATGGCCCGCAGTTCGGGCCGCGAGCGATCCAGCGATTTCAGGAGCTCTTCCGGTGACAAGGCCAGTGCGTGCGGAGCAGCCGCCAGCGCGGCGATCGTGAAAGAAAGGAGTCTGTGCATGGCAGTCCGACGCCTATGCTATCAGCAGAAACCGCCCAGGATCTGCCCGCGTTCGCCGATCAATTGCCGCGGCCGCGCGAAACGAACTCCGCCAGCAGATCGGCAATCTCGAATACGGCCCGGTTCTGCATTCGCGCGGCAGACTGCTTCATGCGGGCCAGCGTGCCGCCCTCCAGCAACTCGGCCACGCCCCGGTCCACTTCTTCGAAGTTCGTCAGCACTACGCCCAGGTCATGAGAGCGGATCCATTCGGAGTTGAAGCGCTCCTGGGGTAGCGTCCACGCGTTGCGCACCGTCACGGCCGGCAATTGCATGTGCACCGCCTCGCTCAGGCTGCCGGGCCCGGGTTTCCCAATCATGAAGTCGGCCAGCTTCATGTAACGCGGCACCTCGCTGGTGAAGCCCACCACGTGCTTGCGGATGCGGGTGCGGCGCGCACTCAGTTGCCGGTACAGCTTCTCGTTCCGCCCGGCGATGAGTATCAGCTGCGTGTCCAGTCCGGAACGGTCGAGCGTGTCCAGAATCGAACTCATCACGCCCGTGCCATAACCGCCGAAGAGCACCAGGCCGGTAGGTTTGGCGGGGTCCAGTCCCAGCGCCTCCCGCTCCTTCGGCACATCGAGCTCCAGGGGTTGATAGAAGCGCGGGTTCAGGATCATGCCCGACACACGCTGCACCCGCTCCCGGCGGTGCCCCATATCCAGCGCCTGCCGGTAGGCGCGCTCCGTGCCGCAGATGAAATCCTGGACCTGCTTCTCCATCCAGAACGCCGGCGGGAAATCCGCCAGGTCGGTGAGAATGGTCATGTAGGGCGTACCGGGAAGTGCGGCCTGCAACCCTTCGAAGATCGCGCGGTTGAAGTTCGGCACCACGCTCACCACGGCGTCCGGCGGCGGCGCCTCCGAGCGGAACTGCCACCACTCCTTCATCAGCCGCACCTCGGAGTCGTGGTACATCCGGATCACCGCCTGCATGAACCGCAACCCCTGCTCCGAACCCAGCGTCCACCCCCGCCGCAGCATCTGATTGTAGATCTCCTGCAAGTCGATGCGCAGCACCTTCTTGAAGACGTCCACAGGCGCCAGAATGTCCTGCAGATGCACCATCCGCACCTGCCAGGGCCGCTCCTGTTGTTCGCATACCGTTTTCAGTGCGGTGGCAGCCGCCCGATGGCCCCCGCCAGCGTCGAAAAAGATGATATCGAGGATGCCCATAGCCCGCTTCAGCCTACGCAAGGAGCATTGCCATGAAGGACGCTAGCCGTGAAGGACGCTAGCCATGAAGGAGGATAGCCCATGGTAGAGGATAGCCCATGGAGGAGGATAGCAAAGATAGGCCCATCTTCGCCTGAAAGACACTGAAAGACACTGAAAGACAAGGGCGCACCCCCTCCCGGGCGGCTGCAAACTAGCCCCTCGACGGGACTAACAAGACGCGGAACTCTTGTTACGCTCGGATTGGAGGTGGGGAGCGGTTGTTCCTCACCGAACCTAAAAGGAGCACATCAGACTAATGAAGAAACTTTTCGCCACTCTCACCTTGGCTGCCTTCGCCCTTACCGCCACCGCCGTATTCGCGGGCGACAAGACCACCGATACTTCCAAGAAGAGCGACGCCAAGACGAGCACCAAGACCAAGACCAGCAAGTCCAAGAAGCCGGCCACCACTGAAGAGAAGAAGTAGTTTTATCTTCAAGACTTTACTTAGAAACGACCGTCCGTACTCCGGGCGGTCTTTACTTTTTTTCCCGCCGTCATCCGCCTCTAGCCTGCCGTTCATCGTCCTGTCAGATTCCTCCTCCATAAAGAGAGCATGAGTGTCCCGATCCGTGGCGTGCTCACCAGCATCGAAGCCTTCGATCACTATCTGATGCGCAAAGTCCACGGCTGGCCGGCGCCGCGCTGGATTCGCTGGTGGATGCTGGGCGCCACCCGCGGAGGAGACGGTTGGCTTTGGGCGGTCCTCGGGGTGGCGATTGCCATCTACGGGGGGCCACGCGGCACCCTGGCCGCGCTGCAGTCCACCCTGGCCGTTGGCGCCGGTATCGTGCTGTTTCTAGGGCTCAAACGGCTGGCCGGACGCAGACGCCCCTGCGCTATCGCCCCGCACTGCTGGTCTACCCTTCTGCCCCCTGACCAGTTCAGCTTCCCCTCCGGACACACCATCACCGCCTTTGCCGCCGTCGTGCCCCTCGGCGCTGCCTTTCCCGAAGCAGCCCCGGGCCTTTACCTGTGCGCTACTTCCATCGGCATCTCCAGGATTCTCTTGGGGATGCACTTCCTGAGCGACGTCGTCGCCGGAGCCGCGCTCGGCGGCGCCCTCGGCCGCCTGCTGCTTTCCTGCAGCTAATTCGCCCCCTGTTTTACCCTCCTCTTCTCCTTCTCTTCCCGCAAACAGATCAACAGATCCGTTTCTTCCTGCCCCACCGTGTGTTCCCTGTTGACCCAAATGACCCTAATGAGATAGAGTCGATGTTTCGATAGACATGTAGAGAGTTATAGCCTTATTAAGCATCTCCAGGTTGGAATGACGCGTCACCTATACAAATCCCTCAAGGTTTTGGCCAGCCTGGCCTTCCTCCTCTGCCTCTCTTCCTCCCTGCCTGCCCAGCACTCCTCCCCGCGTATCATCTCGAATCACTTTGCCTCCACACCGGCAGCCGAACGCAACGAGTTGAAGTTTGACGATTTCGTCATCGCCGCCGGCACCGCCTCTGGACAGCCTCTGCTCAAGCCGCCGATGCTGCTGGTGGGCCGGGAATCCGGCGCCGAGCCGCAGAGCGCGGTGTCCAAGGCCATCCGGGAGTCTGAGCGTCACTTCCAGTCGGGCAAATTCCTCCTGCAGGAGTCCAAGCCTGAGGAAGCCCGCCGCGAGTTCGACCTGGCTGTGGACCTCCTGCTCGACCTGCCGGAAGACACGCCGGAACGCCAGGTGGCGGAACGCCGCGCCGAGGAACTGGTGCGGCTCATTCACCGCTACAGCCTGGAATCGTTCGGTGCGCAGGACCAGGAAACGCCCAAGGTGGTCCAATCGCCGCTGCCCGCGATGCTGGACATGACCTTCCCCATCGATCCGGCCATGACCAACAAAGTGTTGGCCCAAGTCGCAGCCACCTCTTCACAGCTCCCGCTGGTGGTGAACGATGCCGTGTTGAGCTACGTGAACTACTTCACCAGCGAACGCGGCCGCAAAGTTCTCTACGCAGGCCTGCGCCGCAGCGGCCGCTACAAGCCGATGATCTCCCGCATCCTCGACGAAGAAGGCGTTCCGCAGGAACTCATCTTCCTGGCACAGGCCGAGTCGGCTTTCATGCCGCAGGCTGTCAGCCGCGCCGCCGCCGTGGGCATGTGGCAGTTCGTCCGTTTCCGCGGCAAAGAGTACGGGCTCGCGGCCGACAAAATGAGCGATGAACGTCTCGACCCCGAGAAAGCCACTCGGGCCGCCGCCCGCCACCTGCACGACCTCTACCGTCAACTCGGTGACTGGCATCTGGCCATGGCCGCCTACAACTGCGGGCCCTTCTGCGTGGAGCGCGCCGTGCAGCGCACCGGCTATGCCGACTACTGGGAACTGCGTGCCCGCAACGCCCTGCCGCGCGAAACCCGCAACTATGTGCCGGCCATCCTTGCCATGGCCATCGTCTCCAAGAACCTCGCCGCTTACGGCCTGGAGCCGGTCATACCCGATCAGCCCCTGGAGTGCGACACCATCCAGATGACCGCCGACACAAGCCTGGCTCTTGTCGCCGACGCCGCCGACCTCCCCGTGAGCGACATCCGCGACCTCAATCCCTCGCTGCTGCGCGGCGTGGCGCCGGCCGGCTACCAGGTGAAGGTGCCTCATGGACGCGGCAACGTCGTGCTGGCCGCGCTCGACACAGTGCCCGGCGAAAAACGACGCGCCTGGCGTTTGCACCGCGTCACCGAAGGCGAGACGCTGGCTTCCATCGCGCGCCGATACTCCACCGCCGCCAGTTCCATCGTGGCCGCCAACCCCAGCGCAAACACCGCTTCCATCAGTTCCTTCGACGGCGGAGAGATCCTGCTCATCCCCGCGCTCGCCAAAGCGGAACCGGCCGCGAAGGCCTCGCGCACGCGTGGAACTGCCGCTCACGCGCGCGCCGCTTCCACTCGCCGCACGCCTGTGAAAGTAGCCGCCACCAGCGCGCGCAGCGCCTCTCGCAAGCCCGTCGCCCGCTAGCCTCCGGCCGTCATTTCGCACCGCTTCCTCCGGCTCTCCAGGCTACGTTTCCAACCCTTCGCGAATCGTGCCCCTTGCCAAATCGTTAAAACAAGTTATCCTAATAATGATTTGGGAGTGAGCGGAGAATTCGTCCCCCTCCCTTTCGGGGAAGCAAAAACATGAACTGCTGGAAGACATCCCCATTCGATTCTTACGACGATGAAGCGGGCTTCGACGCCGCTCTCAGCGACGACGCTGTGGGAGAGATGGACGAAGACCTCGACGACATCGAAGTCTCGGAAGTGCCCCCGCCCGCGCCTGTGCCCGTTGTGCCGCCAGTCGCCGTCGCTCCACCGGCCGCGATGCCTGTCCCCACGGCTCCGCCGGCGCCTCCTGCCAAGCCGGCCGCCGCCGCCCCCAAGGCCGCGGCTCCAGCGTCCCCCAAGAAATTCGCGGCTCGGCCCGCTCCCGTGAAATCGGTGAAGCCGGCTGCCGCCAAACAAGTTCCCGTCCACAAGACAGGGAAGCCGGCCGCGAAAGCGGCCGTCAATCCGACGGCCTCGGCCGTTCGAAAGGTGAGTAAGAAAACAGTGAAGACTGCTACTAAGAAGGCTGCTCCCAAGAAGGCTGCTGCTCCTAAGAAGGCCGCCGCCCCCAAGAAGGCTGCTGCTCCTAAGAAGGCCGCTGCTCCCAAGAAGGCTGCTGCTCCTAAGAAGGCCGCTGCTCCCAAGAAGGCCGCTCCGAAGAAGGCCGCTGCCCCCAAGAAGGCTGCTGCTCCGAAGAAGAAGTAGGATCGGTTGGCTGTCCGTTTTTCGATCGCCTTCATGGCGATCCTTCCACACTACAGCTTACGCTGATGTTCAATGGGGCGCCCGCAGATGGGCGCCCGTCTTGCATTCCCCCGCTGCTCAGTCCCCGCTTTCCACCACGCCTCGGCACTTCCGGTACAGCTCCAGCAAAGACTCCGCCTGCTCCTCGGGTGTCCGCGCGCCCTTGCCCGCAAAGCCCACCGCCTGCGTCCCCTTGCCATAGCCCGTCGAGGTGGCGATGAACTTCATCAGTTCCAGTGCCACCTCATTCGAATTCCTGCCCTGCCCGCCTTTTTCTTCTTTCGCTTTCGCATCCATCGTCCCGTCTCCTTTTGTGTTTCGCCGCCCGGCAGAGTATACGCTTCCGCGCACCAGGCGGGCTTTCCCAATTATGCTGGAATGTAGATGCCGGTGACTGCGACGCAGATGGCGCGCCGCATGCGAGGTGGTGCCCAGGCCCACTTGCTCGCCTGCGACGACGGCTGCCACTACGTAACCAAATTCCTCGATAATCCGCAGCATCGCCGCATTCTCATCAACGAATGGGCCGCCAAGATCCTGCTGGACCATCTCCAGGTGGCCGCCCCTGCCACGCGTATCGTCTCGCTCACGCCCGAGTTCGTTGCCTCGCAGCCCGGTGTCTACCTGCAACTGGGCCACGCCAATAAATCCGTCGCCCCCGGCTGGCACTTCGGCTCCCAATTCCCCGGCAACCCCCACTCCGACGCCGTCTACGATTTCCTTCCGGACTCGCTCCTGCCTTCCGTCGCCAATCTCGCCCACTTCGCCGGCGCCCTGGTCTTCGACAAGTGGACCGCCAACTCTGATTCCCGCCAGGCCATCTTCTTCCGCCAGCGCCTGCGGCAATGGCTCGATCCCTCCGCCCCGCCTCAGCAGAAGGGCTTCATCGCGCAGATGGTGGATCACGGCTTCATCTTCGATGGGCCGCATTGGGCTTTCCACGATTCGCCCATCCAAGGCCTCTATTTCCGTCCTCTCGTCTATCGCGACCTCCGCTCGCTGGACGACTTTCAGCCGTGGCTCGACCGCGCCATCCAGTGCCCCGAATCCCTCGGCGACCAGATTCTGCGCCAGATCCCGACTTCCTGGTTCGATGGCGACGAGCCCGAATTCGAGCGTCTGCTCGCCGGCCTCTTCTCGCGCCGCCGCCGCATTGAGGATCTGCTGCTGGCCACCATCGTGTCGCGCCCACAGAGCTTTCCTAACTTCCGCATCCTTCGATAGGGGATAAGCCCCTCGTTCCGCTAAACTGAGTAAGTGCTCCATCCACTCCTGCTGCACAACGGAGAGATCAAGGCCGCGGGAGAGATGTGTCTGCAGCCCGGCCAGGACGGACTCCTTGCGGGCTGGGGCGTCTTCTCCACCATCAAGGTCGCTGCCGGCGTCCTGTTCGAATTTGAGCGGCATTGGGCCCGGCTGAACCGCGATGCCGACAGCCTGCGCGTCCCCTTTCCCTGGGACATCGAGTCCCTCCGCAGCCTGTTGCTGGAACTCGTCGAAGCCAACCGCGCCTACGACGCCACGCTGCGGATCGTCGTCGTGCGCAACGCAGGCACCATGTGGGCCGGCGCAAACTCATGCGGCCCCGCGGATCTCCTCGCCTTCACCGCTTCCCGCCGCCAGTGGGGCGCCAGCGCGCGGCTCGGCGTTGTCGCCAACGCCCGCCACGCCGGAAGCCAGTTCGCCGGCTCCAAGACTACATCCTGGGCGCACAACCTCGTCTGGCTCGAAGAAGCTCACCTGCGCGGCTTCGATGAAGTCGTCCTGCTGAACGAGCGGGGCGAAGTCAGCGAGTGCACGTCCGCCAATATCTTTGCCGCCTTCGGCGCGGAGGTGCTCACCCCGCCGCTCTCTTCCGGTTGCCTGCCTGGCGTCACCCGCGATCTCTTGCTCGAAACCATCCAGGTGCCTTCCTGCCGCGTGCGCGAAGCCACGCTGCTGCTCGAAGACCTTGAGCGCGCCGACGGCATCTTCATCACTTCCACCACTCGCGACCTCCTGCCCGTCAGCCAGATTGAGGGACTCTCCATTGGACAGAACCACGCCGCCCGCAACGCATTGATGGATGCCTTCGCCTTGCACCAGACCGGCTATTGCGGCAAATTGAATCAGATGAAGGGAACGCAAGTCTGAAGCTCCATGGCTAGCGCTCCAGCAAGACGCACGAATCGGCAGGTTCCTGATCCCTACCAGATGGCGTGTCCTGAGTGCGGCTGCACCGACACCCGCTCCGAGCCTTCCCGCGGCTTCCGGGAACACCTCTTCGCTCCCTTCGGCTTTTACGCATTTCGCTGCCAGAACTGTTTCACTCGTTTCCTCCGCAAGCCCTTGGGCGTGATGTCCGTCATCTATGCCAAGTGCCCCCGGTGCTTTCGCATGGACCTCTCCATGTGGGATCCCAGCCGCTATTACAAGGGCGTCTGGGCGCAA
>JACQZS010000183.1 GCA_016213725.1 Acidobacteriota bacterium
CTTCTCCGCGCTCAGCCGCCGCGCCCGCAACTGCCGTAGTGTCTTGAGGGCTACCAGATCCTTGAAGGCGTAACTCTCCGCCCGGGCCACGAATTCATGCGCTTCCCAGTCTTCCAGCACCGTCTCCCGGATCCCCAACAGCCGGCAGACCTCTTCCCGGGAATACTCCCGTTTCGCCGTCACCTCAGACACGCGTGTCATTGTACCATCCGGCCGCCCAACGCTCTCTCCGCTTTCCGCACCCCCCTCCCCGCCTCGCCCCGGACGGGAGTATACTGAATATGGAATGCAACTGAGTTTCAAAAAGCCTTCCACTCGCACGGCCCCGAAAACTCTGGCTGACCTGCCTCAGGACGAATCCGCCTTCGTCGATCGCATCGACCTCCCCGGCGACTTCGCCCGCCGCCTCATGGAACTCGGCTTCATCCCCGGCAGCCCGGTCCTCGCCGCGCATTCCGCCCCGGGCGGCGATCCCCGCGTCTTCCGGGTCGATGGCACGGAAGTCGCCCTCCGCCGCGAAACTGCGCGCCACATCTTCCTCAGAAAGAACTGACCGCATGTCCGATTGCCACGCGTGCTCCGATTGCCACGTCGCGGCAAACCCGCCCCACCGCCTCGTGGCCCTCGTCGGCCCTCCCAACTCCGGCAAGACCACCCTCTTTAACCGCCTCACCGGACTCCGCCAGAAGGTCGCCAACTTCCCCGGCGTCACCGTCGAACACCACGTCGGCAAAGCCCAGATCCCCGGCCGCGGCGACGTCGATCTGATCGACCTCCCCGGTATCTACTCCCTCCAGCCCCGTTCCGACGACGAGCGCGTTACCCGCGATGCCCTCACCGGCAAAATGACAGGCATCGCCCGGCCCGACGCCGTCCTCCTAGTCCTCGATTCCACCAACCTCGCCCGCCATCTCACCCTCGCCGCCTCCATCCTCTCCCTCGGCCTGCCCACCCTGATCGTCCTCAACATGGCCGACGACCTGCACGAGCGCGGCGGCTCCGTCGATCCCGACGCCCTCGCCCGCCAGCTCGGCGCGCCCGTCATCCTCGCCAGCGGCGCCTCCGGCGAAGGCATTGAATCCATCCAGACCTTTCTCGCCGGCGGCATCGGCCTCCCCTCGCCCGTCCAGCTCCCCGTCCTCCAGGACGTCCCCGCCTGCCGCCAGTGGGCCCGCGAGGTCTCTCACGAAGCCAGCTACGCCCACCCCACCGCACCTCTCTGGACCCAGCGCCTCGACCGTGTCTTCCTCCATCCCCTCTGGGGCCCCGTCATCTTCATCATCGTTGTCGGCGCCGTCTTTCAGACCATCTTCACCGGCGCCCGCCCCCTCATGGCCGGCGTCGAATCCCTCGTCGCCTACACCAGCCAGTTCCTCAACTCCATCCTTCCGGCCGGTCCCGTGCGCTCTCTCATCGTCGATGGCGCCTGGAGCGGAGTCGGCGCCGTCATCATCTTCCTCCCTCAAATCCTCCTGCTCTTTCTCTTCATCTCACTCCTAGAAGACACCGGCTACCTCGCCCGCGCCGCACTCATCGCAGACCGCACCATGGCCCGCGTCGGCCTCCAGGGCAAGAGCTTCATCCCCCTGCTCTCCGCCTACGCCTGCGCCGTCCCCGCCATCCTCGCCACCCGGACCATCGAGAACAAGCGCGATCGCATCGCCACCATCCTCATCGCGCCCTTCATGACGTGCTCCGCCCGCCTCCCCGTCTACACCCTCATCATCGCCGCCTTCATCCCCGAACGTCCCTTCATCGGCCCCTTCCTCGGCACCCGCGCCGCCGCCATTCTTTCTCTGTATGTGCTCGGCTTCGCCGCCGCCGTCTTCACCGCCAAAGCCCTCAAATCCTCGGTCCTCAAGAGCGAGCGCTCCGCGTTTGTCCTCGAAATGCCGCCTTACCGTACGCCCACGCTCTCCTCCGTCGGCCTGCGGCTCCTCGATCGAGCCGGCGCTTTCCTGAAGCGCGCCGGCACCGTCATCCTCGGCGTCTCCATCGTTCTCTGGATCCTCTCCTCCGTCCCCACCGTGAACGGCCAGGCGCCCCCCATTGAGCAATCCATCGCCGGCACCCTCGGCCGCGCCATCGAACCGCTCATCCGCCCCCTCGGCTTCAACTGGAAAATCGGCATCGGCCTCATCACCTCGCTCGCCGCCCGCGAGGTTATCGTCGGCACCCTCGGCACCATCTACGGCATGGAGCCTGAATCCGACGCCGCCGGCCTCCGCGCCGCCCTCCAGCACGACCTCACCTTCGGCGGCGCCGTCGCCCTCCTCGTCTTCTTCGCCTTCGCCATGCAATGCATGTCCACCCTCGCCGTCGTCCGCCGCGAAACCGGCGGATGGAAATGGCCCGTCATCCAGTTCACCTACATGGGCGCCCTCGCCTACATCTGCGCCTACATCGCGAACCGCATCTTCAGTTAGCCCGCTTCACCCCCACCACCACATAGGGCGCCCCTTCCTCCAGGTCGGGATAATTCCGCCCATTCCCCGCCTGGTCCAGCGCCTCGACGAAGTACATGACGTCCCATTTCGTACCCACAAACCCACCTGGAATCACTCCCCGGTATAGCCCTGTCCTCTGATCCAGTTCCATCGGCGCCGAAACATAATCCTCAAATTGCGTCAGATGCCGGTAGCGCAGCACAACGCTCTTCACCCCATCGGCGTCTGATACCCGCGCCGCCACCGCAAAATCCTTCCCCGCCTCCGCCAATCCCGCCGGAGCGAGCTTCACCACCGGCGGCCGCCCATCCCCCTTCTGCCCCGCAGCCTGGTGCGCCGGCCCCTCCACCCGCGCCTTCTCCGCCTCCAGTTTCGCCAACCCCTCTTTCAGCCGCCCCAGTTCC
Source organism: Acidobacteriota bacterium (assembly GCA_016213725.1). Lineage (GTDB taxonomy): Bacteria > Acidobacteriota > Terriglobia > Bryobacterales > Bryobacteraceae > Paludibaculum. The sequence continues at coordinate 2,852 of JACQZS010000183.1, forward strand.
TCCGTCCAATGATGCGGAAAGCCAACCGCGTGAGCCCCAAACTGCAAGTCCTCCGCGTAAAACGCCCCTGCCGCCGCAGCCCGCTCCCAAGCCGCCACAGCCTGCCGCTCTTCTTTGACGGCCGCCGCCAGATCCCCGCTGCGCCCCGTCTCCTGATACAGCGCATATGACAACCCCGCCGGCAAACGGTGCGAATGGTACTCCGCCAGGCTCGCCAGAATCTCCAGGTCGGCCAGTGTCGAAGCCAGCTCCTTCGACGGCCCTGTCTGCGCCTTCCGCGCCGCGGCTACCTCAATCAGAATCCTCCGCGCCGCCTCCGAAAACCACGCCGCCGTCTGCTCCGGCGTGCGCCGCGTCGAAGCCTTCCCGTCCAGCAACTCCCGCGCCCGCTCCTTCAGGCTCATGAACTGCTCGATGTCGCTTCCTTCCACCGTCGCCGCATACCTCGGCAGATCTCCCAACCGCTGCATCTCGGCCCAACCCCGCGTCGTCGGGAACAGCGAGTACGGATACGCCGCCGCCACTATCCGCGGCAGCACCTGGCTCGCCTCCTCCAATCCGCGCATCGCCGGCCGCCCGGCCGCGCCGAACCGCCGCTCAAACTCGCCCGCCCACACGCTTTCTTTCGTCCCCGGATCGTACGTCAACCGCCCCCACAGCCGGAAGAACTGCCAGTACCGCTCAAATTCATAGTCCGTGTACCGCGCCGGCTCCTTCATCACCGGCCGCACCGCCGCCTCGTGCGCCTCCCCCAGCATCTTCGTCGCCAGCGGCTCATTCACCTCGATGCTCTCTCCCCCATACAGCCGCGCGCTCGCCGCGAACCGCCGCACATACTCCGCATCCCCCCACAGCAGCAGCCGCGCCGTCCCGCCGTTCCACAGCCGCCAAACCATGTCGTAACTCTTCGGATACTTCAGCAGATCCGCATACCCGTGCCGCCGGTCTTTCATGTTCTGCCGGTTCACGTGCGTCGGATGGAACGGCAGCCCCATCTGCTCCATCCAGTACTTGGTCGTCACCCGCGCCCGCACGCCCTGCCGGATCGCGTCTTCAATGATCGCGTCCGGCAACTCCTTCGCCCGCAGATCCACCCGCATCTCTGGCCTCGCCGCCCGGATCATCGCAAACACCTCGTGCCAAAACCCTGCCATCTCCGCCGGCTTCAATCCGCTCTCCGCGTGCATCCGGAACTGCAGCGCGTCCACCTCCGGAAACACTTCCAGAAATTGCCGGATCGCCGCCTTGTTGTACGCCGCCACGTTTTCCGTGGTCACACCCGTCACCAGCCCCGGTACCTCCTTGCCGGCCTTCTCTGACGCCCCCGGAATCCCGCCGCCTTGAACTCCCCCGCGATAGATGTGGTCCCACGGCGCCGCAGTCACCTTTACCCCATGCTCATGCGCAATCCGCACCATCGCCCGGAACGCCCGCGCATTCTTCTCCTGCTCCGCCTTCGTCAATCCCACCATCCGCACACCGTCGTACCCCGGCACATCGAAGAAATACGGATATACCGGTGCCAGGAAACCGCCATTCTCATACCCGAAGATCACCACGAACGTGTTCAGCCGGCTGCGCGCCATCAGATCGAAATAGCGTGCCCACTGCCGTTCGTCGTAGAGCCGCTGCTCGAACCACCCGCGGTGCATCGTGTACATCGACACCGCCCGCTCTTTCAGAAATGGCTTCTCCACCGAGTTGCCGATTGACGCAAACGGCTGCCCCTCCGCCACGCGCTCCGCCGCATCCAGAGCGGCATACATCAGCCCCACCCCATCTCCGCCGGCCAGCGCCAGAGTCTTGCCGGACACCCGCAGCGACACTCCCTCAAACCCCAGTTCCGCCGACACCCGCGCCGTCACGCGGTACTCCGCCGCGCCCGCCCCCACTTCATAGCCCTTCTCTCTCAGCGCCTCGCTCAACCGTTCCAGCCCAAATCTCGCCGGTGCCGGAATCCCCGCAGGAATTTCCACGGACACCTTCGGCGCCGCGCACAGCGCGGCCTGCAGCAACAGCACGGCAACTCGCATGTCGAACATTCGATCACAGGTCCGCGCAAAAGAAAACGAGGCGGCCTACCGCGACTCAGCTATGCGGTTTGCCGCCTCTTCCATGGGGAGGTTCAAGCCATCCGGCAGTGCATGCTGCCGGCTTCTGTCATTTGCCGTAGGTGGTCACCATGGCAACTTCGAATACCCCGTTGCGCCGCGCCGTGTCGCGCTCCCTGCGCGTGGGGAAGAACTCGTAGCCTTCTTTCGTCGCCGCCGTCTTCACCCGCTTCAGGAAGTAGGTGTCGCCGTAGCGGTGGAACAGCAGCGCCCCCGTGTTTTCCACGGTGCCGAAACTGCACCCGTGCGCGGGCAGGTACATGCCGTCCTGGCCAATTGACGTCAATTCGATCAAACCCGTCCGCATGCTCATCGCCAGCTTGTACTCGCCCGCCGGCATCACTTTGTCACCGGCAACGAAATCAAACGGAATCGTCGCACGCACGGTCTGGGCCTGCGCGGCGGCTCCAAGCAACAACGCCATTGCGCCCAATCGCAGCGCGGTCATCCACGGGGAGGAGAGTTTCATAGCCCTCTGTTTCCTTTCCGGTGATTTTCCTTTCACCACTCTATTGAACGAGCGAAACTGCCTTTCGCGTGCACGCCACGCCTCGCCGTGCGCCTTGTGGCGCGCTTTGGCGTACTATGGCGAGCCCCCGTTGCGCTTGGTGCTAGAATGGAGTCGTTAGCCACGGCGAAGTGGCGGAACTGGCAGACGCACCAGACTCAAAATCTGGCGCACTTTACTGTGCGTGTGGGTTCGACCCCCACCTTCGCCACCAAATTTTCCGGCCGTCAGGCCGGGGCTACGGCTACTCTTTCTCCCTCTGCAGCCGCACCACCACCGCGTCCATCGTCCCGTCCGGCGCCTTCTTCCCTTCCACCACCACCATCGCCCCTTCCTTCACGTCCTGCGGCTTGATCTTCTTCTCTCCATCCAGCCAGGCCGTCTTCTTCGAACACGTGAAGTGCATCTCGTTGCCGTCGTGCAGCTCCAGCGTCAGCGCCTTCGCCGACACGCTCCGCGCCGTCCCCGGAAACGCCGGTAGCATCGATCCCTCCGGCGCACCCATCCTTCTCTCCGGCTTCGTGCCGTAGTACTGCCCCATCAGCCCGCCCGCCAACGTCAACGCCAGGAGAAGAGTCCGCATCGCGCCTCCTCCCCCATTATTCCTCCGTGGTGCTGTCCGGCGCGTCGAAGAAACGGTAGAGCGTCGGCAGCACCACCAGCGTCAGCAGCGTGGAGGTAATCAACCCGCCGATCACCACGATCGCCAGCGGCCGCTGCACCTCGCTCCCCGGCCCCGTCGCAAACAGGAACGGCACCAGCCCCAGCGCCGCCACCGTCGCCGTCATCATCACCGGCCGGAACCGCAGCCGCGCCCCTTCCACAATCGCCGCATGCCGCTCCATCTGCCCTTCCCTCAGGTTCCGGATATAGGACACCAGCACCACCCCGTTCAGCACCGCAATCCCCCACAGCGCGATGAAACCGACCGACGCAGGCACCGATAGATACTCCCCGCTCAGCCACAGCGCGAACACCCCGCCAATCGACGCGAACGGCAACACGAGAATGATCAGCGCCGAAATCCGTAACGACCGGAACAGCAGGAACAGCAGGAAGTAGATCAGCCCCACCGTCACGGGCACAATCACCATCAGGTGCTTCATCGCCCGCTCCATGTTCTGGAACTGCCCGCCCCAGGTGATGTAGTAGCCCGGCGGCAGCTCAACCTTCTTCACTTTCTGCTGCAGTTCCGCCACAAAACCGCCCAGGTCGCGGTCTTTCACGTTCAATCCCACCACAATCCGCCGCTTCGCCATCTCGCGGTTGATCATCGCCGGGCCTTCCGCCAGTTCGATCTTCGCCACGTTCTCCAGCAGCACCTTGCCGCCCGACGGCGTATTCATCTCAATGTGCCGGATCTCCTCCAGGCTGTCTCGCAACTGCACCGGGAACCGCACCGCCGCCTGAAAGCGCCGCTCTCCCTCGAAGATCTCGGTCACGTCTTTCCCGCCGATTGCCGTCTCGATCACGTCGTGCACGTCGCTGGCGTTCAGCCCGTGCCGCGCAATCGCGTACCGGTCCACCTCCACGTTCAGATACTGCTGCCCGCCCAGCTTCTCGATCTTCGTATCCCGTAATCCCCGCACCGTCCCGGCCACGCGCGCTATCTCGTTCGCCTTCTGAATCAGCAATTGCAGATCGTCGCCGAACAGCTTCACCGCCACATCCGCGCGCACGCCCGTCACCATCTCATCCACGCGGTCTGAAATCGGCTGCGCGATCACCAGGTTCACTCCCGGAATATGCGCCAGCCGCTTGCGCATCTCGTCCCCAATCGCCTCCTGCGTCCATCCCGCCGGCCGCCGGTCCAACGGCGCCAGCGTCGCGATCACCTCCGCCTCGTCCGGCGTCACCGGGTCCGCCGGCGATCCGCCGCGCCCGATCCTCGATACCACCCGCGTCACCCCCGGAATCTCGCTCACAATCCGCATCGCCTCCATCTCCATCCGGATCGACTCCTCGATCGAGATGTTCGGCACCCTGTGCATATTCGGCGACAGCGACCCTTCCTTCATCTCCGGGATGAACGACGTTCCCAGGTACGGGAACAGCAGCACCGCCGACGCAAACAACGCCAGCGCCGCCGCCATCGTCGTCTTCCAGTTCCGCAACGACCACTCCAGCAGCCGCAGGTACGGCTTCTTCATGCCCGCCACCAGCCATGTATCGTGCTCGCGCCCGCCCTTCAGCATGTACGACGACAGCACCGGCGTCAGCGTCAGCGACAGCACCAGCGAGATGCCCAGCGCAATGGCGATCGTGTACGCCAGCGGCGCGAACATCTTCCCTTCCATCCCCTCCAGTGTCATCAGCGGCAGAAACACGATGATGATCACCCCGATGCCGAAGATCACCGGAATCCCCACCTCCATCACCGCCTCGTGAACCGTCCGCACGCGGCTCTCGTGCACCGGCCTGCCCAGCCGCGTGAACGCGTTCTCCACCACCACCACGGAGCCGTCCACAATCAGCCCGATCGCAATCGCCAGCCCGCCCAGCGACATCAGGTTCGCCGACATCCCGTAGTGGTTCATCACGATGAACGTCACCACCGGCGTCAGCAGCAAGGTCGCAATCACAATCAGACTCGACCGCAAATCCCCCAGGAACAGGAACAGCACCACCACAACCAGCACGATGCCCTCCAGCAGCACCTTCTCCACCGTATTCAGCGCCGCATCCACCAGCGCGGAACGGTCGTAGTACGACACCAGCTGCATCCCCCCGGGCAGCATCTTCTTCTCGTTGATCTCCTGCACCCGCGCCTTCACGCGAGTCACCACCTGTTTTGCGTTGCCGCCCGCCATCATGAACACCGTGCCGCCGGCCGCTTCCGTATAGCCGCCCTGGATCATCGCCCCGTAGCGCACCTCTTCGCCCAGCTTCACTTCCGCCACGTCCCGCACGTACACCGGCGTCCCGCGCTCTTCTTTCAGAATGATCATGCCGATGTCGTCCAGCGTCTTGATCAAACCCACGCCGCGCACCAGGTACTGCTCCGCGTTCTTCGATACCACCCCGCCGCCCGAATTCGCGTTGTTCTTCGCCAGGGCATCGCACACCTGCTGCAGCGTGATCCCGTACTGCCGCAGCCGCGCCGGGTCCGTCAACACCTGGTACTGCCGGATGTAGCCGCCCGTCGAGTTGATCTCCGCCACTCCCGGAATCGATCGCAGCAGCGGCCGCACCACCCAGTCCTGCACCGTCCGCCGCTCCACCAGTTCTTCCTTCGTCAATGCCCGCTTGCCGTCCGTCGGCTTCTCGATCGTGTAGTGATACACCTCGCTCATCGCGGTCGCCACCGGACCCAGCACCGGCGTCACCCCGCCGGGCAGGCTCTCCCTCACTTCGGAGAGCCTCTCCATCACCACCTGCCGCGCAAAATACACCTGCGTCTCATCCGTGAATACGATCGTGAGCAGCGACAGCCCCGGCTTGTTCAGCGATCGCATCTCCACCATGCCCGGCAGCCCCGTCATCGAGATCTCGATCGGAACCGTGATGAACCGCTCCACCTCTTCCGGACTCCGCCCCGGCGCCACCGTCGCCACCTGCACCTGCACATTAGTCACGTCCGGAAACGCATCCACCGAAAGCTTGCGGGTCGCGTCCAGTCCAAACAGCAGCAGAATCACCGCCAGCACGGCAATCACGATGCGCTGCCGCAGCGCCGCATGTACCAGGTGGTGCAACATCCGCGTTACTCCGATTGCAAGCTGGCCCGCTTGCGCTCCGTATTCAAATGGAAGCCGCCCTTCACCGCAATCCGCTCGCCCTCTTTCAATCCCGCCTCCACCACGCGCTTCTCTCCAAACTCACCCCCCAACGTCACCCTCCGGATCCCGAACGTCCAGCCCCCCAGGTCCACGAACACGCAGTCGTCGTTTCCCTCTCGCACCACCGCCGTGGTCGGAATCACCAGGCGCCGCTCCGGCTTCTCTTCCAGCCTGATATCGGCCAGCATCGACGGCTTGTACTCCAGCCGCGGATTCTCCAGATCCATCCGCACCCGCACCGTGTGCGTCTCCACGTTCACCGTCGCCGACACGAACGTCAGCTTCCCCCGCACCGTCCGCTCCAGCGCCGGAATCGACGCCTCCAGCGTCTTGCCCACCCGCAGCGTCCTCGACTCCTGCTCCGGCACATCCGCCACCAGCCACACCCTGGTCAGATCCGCCAGCACGTACAGCGCATCGGCCGGCTGCACCACCTGGCCTTGCGTCGCCTTTCGCTCCAGCACCACACCGTCGATGCTCGCCGTCACCTGCGTCCGCGAATCCACCGTCTTCGTCGACTCCACTCGCGCCACCGCTTCGTCCGGCATCCCCAACACGCGCAGCCGCTCGCGCCACGTCTTCACCTCCGCCGCAGCCTGTCCGAAATCCGCCTCCCGCCGCTGCAGCTCCGCCGTCCCAATCACGCCCGCGTCCACCAGTTGCTTCGCCCGGCCCACCGCCCGCTCCGCCTGCTGCGCCTGCGACATCGCGCGCAGATACGCAAACTGCCCTTCACTCAGCTCCGTGCTGTTCATCAGCGCCAGCACGTCGCCCTTCTTCACCGTCTGTCCTTCCACTGCGCGCAGCTCCGCAATCCGGCCCGTCACCGGCGACCCCACCCGCTCCAGCCGCGTCTCGTCCGCTTCCACTCGTCCCGCCACCATCAGCCGCCCGCTCACCTCCGCCCACTCCGGCGCACCCATCGTGATGTCCTTGCGCAGTCCCTCCGCCACCTTGACTTCCTGCGGATCCTGGTTCGACCCATGGCTCTCCGCCGCCTTCTTCTCCGGCGCCGCCGCCGGCTCCGCCTCGCTCTTCTTGCAGCCGGCCAGCAACACCGCCAGCCCGGCCACCAGGGCCCACTTCAGCGCATTCCTCTTCATTTCTTCTCTCCGCTCATCCCCACCGCCCGCAGTTGCTCCAGCTCAATCCACGCCGACTGCCTGTCGTACTGCGCATTCAGGAAATCCAGCCGCGCCCCCCGCAGCACCCTCTGCGCGTCCAGCACTTCGAGAATGCCCCGCTCCCCAAACTTGTGCGCCGCTTCCGCCGCTTCCAGCGCCGCCTCGGCCTGCTTCAGCACGCCCTCTTCGTACAGCGCCAGCTGCTGGCTGGCCACCATATACCGGCGGTATGCCGCCTCCAGCGCCGCCTGAATCGCCAGCTTCCGCACCTCCGCCTCTGACCGCATCTGCCGCAGCGCCGCCGCCGCCTCGGCAATCGGCCCTTCGCGCTTGTTCCACACCGGCACCGGCAGCGAAAACCCCAGCCGGTATGTCGCCACCTCCGGCTGATGCTCATACTCGCTGCGCAGCACCGGCTGCGGCGTTCGCTGCGCCTCTTCGCTCTTCAATCTCATCTCCGCCCGCCGGATCTCCGCCTCCACTTGCTTCATCGCCGGATGCTGGCTCAACGCCTCGGCCCGAATCTCCTGCAGCCCGCCCACCGGCGCCGGCTTCTCCATCTCGCCCACCACCTCGATCTCCGCATCCGCCGGCAGGTTCACCGCCGCCCGCAAAGCAGCCACCGCCGTCAATAGCCGCAGCTCCGCCCCTTGCGCCGACGTCCGCGCAATCGCCACCTCCGCCTCGGCCCTCCGCAATTCCATCCGCGCCGCCTCGCCTACCTGCACCTGCACCGCAATCCTTCGTCTCAGATCCTCCACCAGCCGCCGGTTCTCGTTCGCCAGCACCACCTCGCCCTTTCGCCGCAGCGCTTCATTGAACGTCTGCCGCACCGCACCCCGTACCGCCAGCCTCACCTCCGCCAGAATCCATTCGCTGCTCGCCCGGCCCAACTCCGCCGTCTGGATCCGGCTCTGCCGCACCCCTTTGGTCTCCAGCGTCTGCGCGAAACTGTAAACCTGAATCATCCCCGGCGTCGTGCCCGGGAGCCGCGCCCGCTGATGCCCGCCCAACCAGCCCGCTTCCGGATTAGGGTACGCCTTCGCCGTCGTCACCCCCGCCCGCGCGCCTTCTATCTGCGCGCCCGCCACTTGCAGCTGCGGATGATTCTCTTCCGCCAGTTTCAGCGCCTGCTCCAGCGTCAATCGCTCCGCGGCGCCCGCCGCTCCCGCCAGGAACAACGTCAGGACTATGACACTCTTCGCCACGTTGCTCTCTGCTTGCAATCCCCTCGCCGTCTCAAAATGCCTTGCTTTTGCGGCGTTTCTCCACACGCACTGTGCGATTTGAGGCTCTTGCTTCGCAAAGTTGTCCCATATGGGACAACTCGTGTTGCAATTCCCGCCCTTCCCGGTCAGGCCACCGAATTGCATCTCCAATTGCATCCATGGGTGTCTCCAGTTCCACATCCACGCTCCAGCAGCTCCAAATGCGAGCGCAAAAGCTGGCGTGCCACAATGTGGATGCGATGGCCGCCGGTCCAATGCCCTGGCTCCAATCCTCGCGCGCCCGCGCCACCGCCCTCGCTGCCTCCGTCCTCCTCCTGACCCTCGTTCACTGGACCATCCCCTTCTCCCTCATCCACATCCACAACTTCGTCCAGCACCTCAACTTCCTCCCCATCGTCTGCGCCGGCCTCTTCTTCGGCTGGCGCGGCGCGGCCATCACCACCTTTGCCGCCGCCGTCCTGCAGTTCCCTCATCTCTGGCGCACCTGGGACGAAGCGCCCATCTACGTCTACGACATGCTCCTCGAGTTGCCCGTCTTCGGCCTCGGCGGCATCATCGCCGGCCTGCTCGCCGAGCGCGAACGCCGCCAGCGCCTCCACCTCGAGCAAACCAAGCTCGAACTCGAACAGGTCTACCAGGAGCTCCAGCAGAACTTTGAGCGCCTCAAACGCGCCGAACGCCTCTACGCCGCCGGCCAGCTCTCCGCCGGCCTGGCCCACGAAATCCGCAATCCCCTCGCCTCCATCTCCGGCGCCGCCGGCATCCTCCGCCGCGGCCACGCCTCCACCGAGAACCTGCGCGAATGCATCGACATCATCGAGAAGGAGTCTCAACGCCTCAATCGGCTACTCACCTCCTTCCTCGATTTCGCCCGCCCCCGCGCCCCGCGCATCCAGCCCGCCGACCTTCCTTCTCTTCTCGACTCCGTCCTCTCCCTCGCTCAACACGCCGCCGGCGCCTCTCACATCGACCTCCGCCTCGCCCTCTCCACTCCTCTGCCCGAAATCCACTGCGATCCCGAACAGCTCAAGCAGGTCCTGCTCAATCTCGTCATCAACGCCATCCAGGCCACTCCCGGCCGCGGCGCCGTTACCCTGCAGGCCTCCGCCTCCGCCGCCTCAGTCCTCCTCTCCGTCATCGATGAAGGCTGCGGCATTCCCGCCGCGGACCGCGACCGCATCTTCGATCCCTTCTACACCACAAAGGAGAACGGCACCGGCCTCGGCCTCGCCGTCGCCGCCAAAATCGTCGAACAGCACGGCGGCTCGCTCACCGCCGAAGACAACCCCACGCGCGGCATGGCCTTCCGCGTCGAACTCCCCATCCACGCCACACTCCCATGAAGCGACCTCTCATCCTCGTCGTTGACGACGATTCCAGCCTCCGCCGCATCGTCAAAATGCAGCTCGAAGAGGCCGGCTACTCCGTCGCCCTCGCCGCCAACGGCGACGAAGCCCTTCAGATCCTCCACGAACGCCAGCCCAAACTCGTCATCACCGACCTCCGCATGCCCGGCCGCGACGGCATGGACCTGCTCCGCCACATCCGCGCCGAACACGCCGACACCACCGTCATCATCATCACCGCCTTCGGCACCGTCGAAACCGCCGTGGAAGCCATGAAGGCCGGCGCCTACGACTACGTCACAAAACCCATCGATTACGACGCCCTCACCCTCGTCGTGAACCGCGCCACGGAGCGCCAGAACCTCATCGAAGAGGTCCGCAACCTCCGCGCCGCCCTCGACGCCCGCTACGGTTTCGAAGCCATCATCGGACGCTCCAAGCCGCTCCTCCGCGTTCTCGAAATGGCCTCCCGCGTCGCCCAGCGCGACTCCACCGTCCTCATCCACGGCGAAACCGGCACCGGCAAGGAACTCCTTGCCCGCGCCATCCACCACAACAGCCCCCGCGGCGCCCAGCCCTTCGTCACCATCAACTGCGGCGCCATCCCCCGCGATCTCCTCGAAGCCGAACTCTTCGGCTTCACCCGCGGCGCATTCACCGGCGCCCACGCCGCCAAGCCCGGAAAAGTGGAACTCGCCGATGGCGGCACCCTCTTCCTCGACGAAATCGGCGAACTCCCCGCCGAACTCCAGGTCAAGCTTCTCCGCCTCCTTCAGCAGGGCGAACTCGAAAAGATCGGCGCCACCACCAGCTCCTCCGTCAACGTCCGCGTCATCGCCGCCACCCATCGCAACCTCGCCGCCATGATCGAAGACGGCGCCTTCCGCGAGGATCTCTACTACCGCCTCGCCGTCGTCCCCCTCGAACTCCCCCCGCTCCGCGAACGCCGCGACGACATCCCCGACCTCGCCCAGCACCTCTTCGCCAAAACCAAGGCCCGCCACAACCTGCCCGACCTCCGCCTCTCCCCATCCGTCATCAATGCCTTCTGCTCCTACCGCTGGCCCGGCAATGTGCGCGAGCTGGAGAACGTGATCGAACGCATGGTCGTCCTCTCCGCCGGCGATGAGATCTCCCCCCCTGACCTGCCCGACAACATCCGCGCCGCAGCGCCGCAGCGCGAATCACTCCTGCTCGAACTCCCCGACCATGGCATCAGCCTCGAAGGCGTCGAACGCGAACTCCTCCTCCGCGCCCTCGAGAAGTTCAGCTGGAACCAGTCCCAGGCCGCCCGCTTCCTCGACATCTCCCGCCGCACGCTCATCTACCGCATGGAGAAGCACGGCCTCCGCCGCGAATAAAGAGCCAAAATTCTCAGGAACGTTCGCCGCCCGGACTCGTCTCTTCTATTGATGCGCGCCACGATTCTCTCTCTCCTGCTCTCGCTCTGCCTCGCCGCCCAGGACCGCAACGCCCGCTGGCTGGCCGACGCCGACACCCTCTACCAAAGCATCGTCGCCCTGCACCCCAACCCCTACACCACCACCTCCCGAGCCGATTTCGACGCCGCCTATCAGAAAGTCCGCGACTCCATCCCCGCCTCCACCGACGCCCAGGTCCTGCTCCAGCTTTCCCGCCTGGCCGCGCTCGCCAACGACGGCCACACCAGCCTCGACTTCACCCAGTCCTCCATCCTTCGCCGCTACCCCGTCGCCTTCCGCTGGTTCTCCGACGGCCTCTATCTCACCACCGCCCCCACCGCCCAAGCCTCTTTCATCGGACGCCGCGTCACCCGCCTCGGCTCGCGCTCCTTCGACGAAGCCGCCGCCACCATCCGCCCCTGGATCAGCTACGACACCGAACCCTGGTTCCGCTACAAGGCCCAGGCCGCGTTCCAGTATCACGAACTCCTGGCCGCCGCCGGCCTCGTCGAACCCGACGCCCCCCTCACGCTCGAACTCGCCACCGCCGACGGCCAGACTGAATCCATCGAGATCCCCCTCGCCTCCGCACAGACCATCGAAGGCCCGCAGCCGGCTCGCCCGCGCAACCCCCTCTACCGCCGCAATCCCAACTCCAACTATTGGTTCGCCTGGCTCGAAGACTCCCGCACCGTCTACTTCCAGTACAACCGCTGCGCCGAGTCTCCGCTCCTGCCCTTGAACAACTTCGTCCGCGAACTCATCGACTTCGGCAAGCACAACCCCGTCGAGCGTTTGGTCTTCGATGTCCGCGAGAACACCGGCGGCAATAGCAAGTATTTCCACGACCTCATGACCGCCCTCGGCGCCGCCTATCTCTCCGGCGAAGTACCCCTCCCCTCGGCCGGCGCCTTCGGCATCATCGGCAAGAAGACCTTCTCTTCCGGCTCGCTCGCCGCCGCGGAAATGCGCTTGTCCGGCATCACTCTGGTCGGCGAAACCGCCGGTGGCCGCGTCTCCTACTTCGGCGAAGTTAAGTCCGTCAGCCTCACCAACTACCGCCTCACCGCCTCAGTCAGCACCAGACTGATCCAGGTGCCTGGCTTTGACGGCCCGCTGGTCCCCGATCTCGAAATCGACTTCCCCGGCACCGCCTACTTCGCCGACGAAGACCCCTTCCTCGACAAACTGGTCACCCTCTCCCGCCCCCTCGTCCCCACGGCGCAGCGGCCCGCCGCCCGCTGACCCCAGCGCCATATAGTATGGGAGGAATCCGAGTTACCTCCCATGCCCTCCACCCGACGCAGCTTCCTCCAATCCACGGCCGCCCTCACTGCCGCCTCGCAGGCCCGCATCCTCGGCGCCAATGACCGCATCCGCCTCGCCGGCCTCGGCACCGGCGGCCGCTGCCGCTACATCCTCGAAAACGCCCTCAAGATCGGCGGCTGCGATCTCGTCGCCGTCTGCGACGTCAACGCCCCCCGCCGCGCCGGCGCCCGCGCCAAGCTCGCTCCCCAGGCCCAGGAATTCCTCGACTACCGCGACGTTCTCGCCCGCAACGACATCGACGCCGTCGTCATCGGCTCACCCGACCATTGGCACGTCCCCATGTCCATCGACGCCGTCCGCGCCGGCAAGGACGTCTACGTCGAGAAGCCCGTCTCCCACACCATCGAAGAGGGCGCCCTGCTCATCCAGGCCGTGGAGCAATCCGGCCGCATCCTCCAGGTCGGCTACCAGCAGCGCAGTTGGGACCACTTCCAGCTTGCCCATGATCTCGTCCGCTCCGGCCGTCTCGGCCAGGTCACCCTCGTCGAATCCCACTGGTATCAGGACTACATCCGAAACTTCGGCAAGCTGAGCAGTGTCAGCCCAGCCGACGTCGACTGGAAACGCTTCCTCGGCAATGCCAAGGACCAGCCCTTCGACGAACGCCGCCTCCAGCAGTGGCGCTGGTATTGGGACTTCGGCGGCGGCGCCGTCACCGATCTCCACTCCCACTGGGGCGATGTCGTCCACTGGTACATGCAGCAGGACCGCCCCCTCTCCGCCGCCGCCTCCGGCTCGAAGCTCTATCACAAATATTGGGACTGCCCCGACACCCTCATCGCCGCCTGGCAATATCCAAACTACCAGCTCTCCTTCAACAGCACCTTGATCGGCCATCTAGAAGGCGGCACCCTCGTCTTCCGCGGCACCAACGGCATGCTCCGCATCACCCGCGACGGCTTCGCCCTCTACCCCGAGGGCGTCCTCGCCGCCGAAAAGACCAACTATCCCGAGCCCCTCATCGCCGTCCGCTCCACCGGCGACGGCACGCCCGCGCACGTCCGCAACTTCCTCGATTGCGTCCGCAGCCGCAAGGCTCCCAATGCCGGCGTCCGCAGCTCCGTCGCCTCCGCCAACGCCGCCCACCTCGCCAATCTCGCCTACCGCAACGGGGGCGCCGCCCGCGCCGCATAGCGCATTCCAATCCGCTCAGCGCCAGGGTGGGGCCGGCTGGGGTGGGGCAGGCTTCGCGCTTCCGTACGCGATAGAATCCCGCCATGGAATCCAGTTGTATCCAACCCTCCCGGCGCGCCCTCCTGCAATCTGCCACTGCCCTCTTCACCACCAATATCTTCACCGCACGCCTGCGCGGCGCCAACGACCGGATCGCTCTCGGCTTCATCGGCGTCGGCGGCCGCTCCGGCGACGGCCTCATCGTGGACTTCCTCCAACACGACGATTGCCAGTGCGCCGCCGTCTGCGATCCCTTCCGTGACCGCCGCGAAAAGCGCTCGCAACAGATCGCCGCCGCCTACGCGAAACAGGGCAAAACTGCCACCCCCGCCGCCATGTACAACGACTTCCGCGAACTCCTCCACCGCAAGGATATCGACGCCGTCGTCATCGCCACCCCGGACCACTGGCACGTCCCCATCTGCATTGCCGCCGCCCGCGCCGGCAAGGACGTCTACGTCGAAAAGCCGCTCAGCCCCTCGCTGAAGTGGAATTTCAAGGCCCGCCAGGTCATCCGCAAAACCGGCCGCGTCTTCCAGTACGGCACCCAGCAGCGCGGCGCCGCCCACGTGCGCTTCGCCTGCCAGGTGGTCCGTTCCGGCCGCCTCGGGAAACTCACTGCCGTCGAGGTGGTCTCCCCCTCCGGCGCCCCGGGCGGAAAGGTCATCCCCGCGCCCGTCCCCGAAGGCTTCGACTATGAGATGTGGCAAGGCCCCGCCCCGATGCGCCCCTACTGCGACGGCCGCTGCCTCCAGCCCGGCCACTATCACATCTACGACTACAGCGTCGGCTTCCTCGGCGGCTGGGGCGCCCATCCCCTCGACGTCCTCGACTTCGGCTTGCCCACTCCCGAAGTCCCCGTCGAATACGAGGGGACGGGCCTCGTTCCCAAGGAAGGCCTCTTCGACACAGTCATGGACTGGAACGTCAAATGCCGTTTCGCCAGCGGCCTGCCCATGACTTTCACCACCGGCAACGACTCCACGAAATTCACCGGCGCCGAAGGCTGGATTCGAATCGCCCGCGGTTCCATCCAGTCCGAACCGGCCTCCCTGCTCGACGGAGCACCGCCCATCGACCGCTTCGCCGTCATGGGCCGCAACCACACCCGCAACTTCCTCGATGCCATCCGCGGGAAAGCGCAACCCGAAAGCCCCATCGATTGCGCCATCCGCTCTGACCTGATCAGCCACCTCTCCGACATCGCCGTCCGCACCGGACGCAAAATCACCTGGAACCCCGAGAAGGAGACCATCACCGGCGACAAGGCCGCTGCTAAGATGATGAACCGCCCCTTGCGCAAGCCCTGGAAACTTTAGCCGGCCGCGCTATTTCGCCGCGCCTTCCGCCCGCGCCACCTCCGCGGCGAACACGTAGGTTTCGCCGAACATGTTCGACCGGAACACCACCCACTTCTGGTCCGGCGTGAAACTCACATTCGGCTCCAGCCGGTACTGGTGCTTCGACATGTCCACCAGCTTCTCCGCCCGCAGCACGCCCGGCTTCACCAGGTTCTGGTTCGGAAGCCCGCGGTCGGCAATCAGCTCCGGCCGGAACAGGTAGATCCACTGCCCGTCGGGGGCCTTCGCCACTTGCCCGGGATCGCCGCCGTCGCCGCACATCAGCTTCCCGTCCGCCGTCACGTTGAAGTGGATCGACCACTCATTCCGCTGCAGGTGATACCAGCTCCGCGCCTCGCTATCGACGTTGTACGTGGCCAACCAGAAATCTTCGCCCCGCGGCATCTGCAGATCGTAATAGATCGTCTTGCCGTCCGCGCTCCAGAACTCGTGCCCGAAAATCTCCATCGCCATGGTTCGCGTGTGGATCTTCTTGATCCCCGTGCCGTCGGTCCGGATGGTCCAGATCCGGTCCACCTTATGCCAGGGCCCCTCGTGGCAGAACATCAGCAGCTTCGGATCCGTCGGTGAGAACAGCAGGTGATTCAGCCAGTCCGTCGCACGGTGTATCGTCTTCACCTCGCCCGTCTGCACGTTCAGCGTGAAGAGCCCCATCGGCAGCTTCGCCGCCCAGCGGTCCTCCATCATCTGGCCTTTGTTGCGCGGCTGGTCCAGCGAGTGTCCTTGCGCTGGCGCCGGCGCCGGCGCCGCCGCGCCTTGCGCGGGAGCCGGCGGCCGCTGGTTGTTGTAGTCCCGCCCGTCGCCCTCGATGTAGGTGCCCGCCAGCAGCGTCTCGTCGGCGTTCACCGTCGACACGGACCCGCGCCGCGGCAGATCGGCAATCTTCTTCTTGGCTCCGCTGTCGATGTCCGCCCACCACACGGCGCTGCCCTCGGCGTAAAACACCCGTGCCGTCTTCCGTCCCGCTTCGATCAGCCGCACGCGGCCTGGCACCACCAGCTTCGCTTCGCGCGTCGCCAGGTCCAGCACATGGATCCCTGCCGGCGACGTGTACACCAACCGCTTGCCGTCCGGCGTATAGCCGTTCTGGTTGAAGTACAGGCTCGCGCTGCCGGCCTCCTTCGTCAGCCGCACCACGCGGTGCCCCGTGGCCGCATCCACCCAGCTCTGCGGCGGCTCCACCGTTGCCAGCAATCCGGACACACTCAGCAATGCAAGGTAACTCCGCATCATCTCTCTCACTCCACTCATCAGAATTGCAGCTTCAGGCTCATCTGGATCGAGCGCGGCGAGTTCTGCTGGCCCGTGATCCGCCCGAAGTTCGCGTTGTTGATATCCAGCGACGCCGGGCCGTTGAAGATCACGCTGTTGGTCAGGTTGAAAAACTCGGCCGCGAAGTCCATCTTGATCCGCTCCTTGATCCGGAACTGCCGCGCCACGCTCAGATCTTCGTTCCAGAACCCCGGATTATACAGCCCGTAGGAGCCCGCGCCCGGCGTGTCCCCGTACGTGTAAGCCGTGGGGTTCTTGAACGCCTTGGGGTTCAGGAATTGCGGCCTCGCGCCCAGCAGGTCTCCGCTGCCCCATTCTCCGTTGATCCTCACGTCGCCTGTGAAGTCCCGGTTGTACGAAGCCCGGCAGCCGCCGGCATTGGGCAGCGTGCAGGCCGCTGCGATCACACCGTACGGCAGCCCGGAACGCAGCCGCGTGATGCTGGATACCCGCCAGTCGCTCACCAACGCGCCTACCGCGGCATTCGACGGCTGAATGGACTTGCCCTTCCCGAACGGCAACGCATACACCACCATCGCGTTGAACACCTGCCGGCGGTCGCTCTCACCGTGCGTCTTTTCGATCTGCCAGTTGTAACCGCTCCGCCCCGCCCCGGCATCGGACAGCGTCTTGCTGTACGTGTGGTTGATGTTGAAC
>JACQZS010000181.1 GCA_016213725.1 Acidobacteriota bacterium
ACCCCGAGCTGGCGGCCGTCGGGGGAGACTGCGAGCGCATTGGGGACCCAGGCGGTGGGGATGAGGCCGAAAGTGCGGCCGGTGGCTGGATTGATCACCGCGACGGCGTTGATGCCGCCGCAGGCGGCGTAGAGGGCGGCGCCGTCGGGCGAGAGCGCGAGAGCGGTGGGCGAGATGCCGCGGACGCGCTGGGGGAAGGGCTGGAGGTCGATGGTGCGGAGCACGGCGTTGGTGCGCGTATCGACGACGCTGATCGAGTCGGCGTTGGAGTTGGCGACGTAGAGCAGGTTGCGCTTTTCGTCCCAGCGCAGGGCGGTGGGATGGAGTCCGACGGCGATGGTGTGGGTGGCGGCGAGGGTCTTGAGATCGACGCGCGTGAGGGTGCCGGAGGCGGCGATGCCGCGGGCGTCCACCACGGCCTTGTCGGCGTTGGCGTCGAGGCCGAGCGCGGCGGTAAGGTCGCCCTGCTTCGGCACGCGGCCGGCCCAGTTGGAGACGTAGGCGACGGTGCCTTCCGCGTTCATCACTGCACCGAAGGGGGCGATGCCGGTTTTGACGCTGCCGCGAAGCTGCCCGGAGGCGGCGTCGATGACCGCCAGTTCATTGGCGGCGGTGAGCGGAACGGCCAGAACGGAGCCATTGGAAGCGATGGCTCCGGCCAGTGCGGACTTCGGCAGATTGGCCGCGCCGGGAAGTTCTTCGCCGGTGGATTTCTGGATGTGGATCTGGCCCTTGGCATCGGTGTAGACGGCCAGCGCATGGGCGGGGCCGGGGAGATAGGCGAGGCCCTGGAGCGCCATGCGTCCCTTGAGGGGAACCCGCTGGAGGACTTTGTTCTCTTTCCAGTCCATGCGATAGAGGCCGGTGGCCTGAAGGACGTGGATCTCGGCATTGGTGGCGCCGAAGGCGACGCCGTACACGCGTCCTTGGAAGATGCTCTGCACGCCGGCGGGCGTGGTCCGCTGATTGGTGGTCACCACGCCGGGGTCGGTGACGGAACGGACGGGGGTATCCGGAGTCTGCGCCAGGCAGGCGAGGGTGATGAGGAGGAAAGCTGGAATCTTCATAACGGGCAAGCCGATCCGTACCTATGATACTTTGACCACGTTATGACGATTCGCTGCCTTCTTCTCTCCGCATTGACGCTGGCGCCCGCGATGGCCGCCGACTGGGTGGACCTGCTGCCGCCGGAGACCGCGCTGGGCCAGCCGATTCCGGGTTGGACCAGGATTCCGATTCCCGCCACCGCCGGGCTGAAGCCCGAACCCCAGTGGAAGGTGGATGCGGCGACGAAGTCCATCATCTGCACCGGCAAGGGCGGCCATGAGTGGCTGCGCTACGACAAGGAGCTGGGTGACTACGTGCTGCAGGTGGAGTGGAAGTTCGCGCCGAAGGAAGGCGAGACGAAGTACAACAGCGGCATCGGGCTGCGGCTGTCGCCGATGGGCGAGCTGTGGTGGCAGGCGCAGACGGGGCTGGCCGGCGGCTGGCTGTTCGGCACGAATTTCGCCGATGGAGCGCTGAAGCGCGTGAACCTGAAAGACCAGATGAAAGAGAACCGCGTGAAGCCGGCCGGCGAGTGGAACCTCTACGAAATGCGCGTGCAGGGCGACAAGATCACGCTTTCGATCAACGGCGGCGTGGTGAGCGAATACACGGGCGTGGGGCTACGGCGCGGCTACATCGGGCTGGAAGCGGAAGGCTACGAGATCGCCTTCCGGAATATCAAGCTGCAGCCGCTGAACTAGAGATCAGAACCCGGGGGCCTTCCACACCACCTGGCCACCGACCACGGTGGCGATGGGTCCGCCGTGGAAGGTGCGTCCGTTGAAGGGCGTGTTGGTGCTCTTGGAAGCGGTCTGCTTGACGTCGTAGGTCCACGGATATTCGGGGTGGAGGATGGTGACGTCGCCGGTGTAACCCGGCTTGAGCGCGCCGCGGGCCTGCTCGCCCTTCCACCCGATGACGCGGGCGGGTTCGCAGGTATACAGCGCGATGAGCTTGCTGAGGCTGATGCGGCCGGAGTGGACGAGCACTTCGAGCGACACGCCGAGGGCGGTCTCCAGGCCCGTGATGCCGAAGGGGCAGCGCTCGAACTCCTGCATCTTGTCGTCGCCGGCGTGCGGGGCGTGATCCGTGGCAAGGCAATCGACGGCGCCGGAAGCGATGCCCGAGATGACGGCATCCACGTCGTGTTCGCAGCGCAGCGGCGGCTTCATCTTGTAATTGGAATCGTAGGGTTTCATGTGCTCCGTGTGGAGCGCGATGTGGTGCGGCGTGGCCTCGCAGGTAACCGGCAGGCCGCGCTGCTTGGCGAAAGCCACCATGCCGACGGCGTGCCGCGTGGAGATATGCGCCACGTGATAGCGTACGCCGGTGAGTTCGGCCAGCAGGATGTCGCGCGCCACCATGACATCTTCAGACGCCGCGGGGATCCCTCGAATGCCGAGGCGGACGCTTTCCACGCACTCGTGCATGTCGCCGCCGGCGGAGAGGTTCAAGTCCTCGCAATGCTGGATGACCGGGACGTCAAGGGCGCGGGCGCTCTCCATGGCGCGGCGGATGACGCGGGCGTTCATCACCGGGCGGCCGTCGTCGCTGATGGCGACGGCGCCGGCGGCGATCATCGACCCGATGGAGGCCAGTTCCTCGCCCGCGCTGCCCTTGGTGATGGCGCCGATGGGGCAGACGTTGACGATGGCTTCGCGGCGTGCCTTCTCGACGATGTAGGTGGTGACGGTGGCCGAGTCGTTCACCGGATTGGTGTTCGGCATGCAACAGACGGTGGTGAATCCGCCGGCGGCAGCGGCGCGGGCGCCCGTGGCGATGGTCTCGGCGTGCGTGAAGCCGGGCTCGCGCAGGTGGACGTGAATGTCGATGAAGCCCGGCGCCACCACGAGTCCGGCGGCATCGAAGATGTCGGCGCCGGGCGCGGAAAGATCGGGGGCGACGGCGCTGACGCGGCCGTCTTCAAGGAGAACGTCGGCGACGGCATCGAGGCCGGACGCCGGGCAGATGACTCTGCCATTGCGGATCAGGAGCTTCACTGCGACAACACCCTTTCCAGGACGGCCATGCGCACGGCCACGCCGTTTTCAACCTGATTGAGGATCCGGGCCCGCTGCGAGTCGGCCACTTCGGAGGAGATTTCGCGGCCGCGGTTCATCGGGCCCGGATGCATCACGATGACTTCGGGGTGGGCCAGGCTGAGATGCTCCTGGCGCAGACCGTAGAAGCGGAAGTACTCGCCGGGCTGCATGGCGGGCTCATGGATGCGCTCCAGTTGCACGCGCAACATCATGACGACGTGGGCGCCGGTGACGGCGCGCAGGATGTCGTATTCCAGCGTGACGCCGGAGGCGATGCTGGCCATTTCGCGGGGCAGCAGCGACGGCGGTCCGCATAGCACGGTGTCGGCGCCGAACTTGGACAGCAGGTGGACGTTGGAGCGGGCCACGCGGCTGTGCTGGATGTCGCCGATGATGGCCACTCGCAGCCCTTCCAGGCGGCCGCAGCAGTCGAGAATCGTACGCGCGTCGAGCAGCGCCTGCGTGGGGTGCTCGTGCGTGCCGTCGCCGGCGTTGACGATGGGCGTGCTGAGGTGGCGCGACAGAAAGTGAGGCGCGCCGGAGGCCTGGTGGCGCATCACGATCGCCGAGGGACGCATCGCCACCAGCGTGTTGAGCGTATCGACGAGGCTTTCGCCCTTGGAAACGCTGGAGCCGGATGCGGTGATGGCCAGCGTGTCCGCGCCCAGACGGTGTGCGGCGATCTCAAAGCTGGAGCGCGTGCGCGTGGAGTTCTCGAAAAAGGCGTTCACCACCAGCTTGCCCGTGCAGGTGTTCGCCTTGGCGAAGGTGCGCCCGTCGTGGGGCTGGAACGCGACGGCGCGTTCTAGGATCTGCTCGATGACGGAGCGATCCGTTTCCTCGATGCCAAGCAGGCCCAGGGCCATGGCGGAACCTCCCTAGTCGGCCTTCTCGACCAGCAGCACCTTCTCCGTGCCGTCGATCTCCTGGTACTTGACCTCGATGATCTCGCGGGAGGCGGTGGGCACCTTGCGGCCGATGTACTGGGCTTCGATGGGCAGCTCCCGGTGGCCGCGGTCGATGAGGACCAGCAGCTGCACGCGCGAGGGGCGGCCGAGTTCGAACAGCGCATCGAGGGCGGCGCGGATGGTGCGGCCCGTGTACAGCACGTCGTCCATGAGGATGACGTCCTTGCCGGCGACGGGGAAGTCGATCTTCGTGCCGCTGACCACCGGCTTGGGGCCCACCGTGGAGAGGTCGTCGCGGTAAAGATTGATGTCGAGGATCCCCACCGGAACGGAGATCTTCTCCAGGGCCTCGATCTTCGCGGCCAGGCGCTCCGCCATCGGCACGCCGCGGCGCTTGATTCCGATGAAGGCGAGGTTGGTGGGGTCGCCTGCTTTTTCGAGCACTTCGTGAGCGAGGCGCACAAGCGTGCGGTCGATCTCGGAAGCGCTCATGAGTTGGGCTTTTTCTCTGGTTGCGCTCATCGCAGTTCAGTTTACTACTTCGGGGGGCGGCGGCACCCCTCGCCGTCAGCGCCGCCCGTGGTAACAATCGCGGACAATCTGCATCACGGTGTCAGGAAAATCCGTGGCGAAACGACGAACTCGCGCGACGGGATGCGGCCGCGAACGTTCCGGTCCGCCGGCGCAGACGCGAGCAGCCGGAGAGCGAAAGAGAACAGGCCCCTGATGGCGGACTAGTAGCGGGTCATGCGGCCGCGCATGCGGCGCGCAGTCTTTTCGATCTCTTCGAGGTCCTTGGTGGCTTTCAGCGAGAGCACCTGGCCCTGGGTCTTCTTGAGTTCTTCTTCCACGGCGTTGAGCCTGGTGCGCAGGGAGGTGAGGTCCTTGAGGTTGGCCTCGTAGTCGGCTTTCAGAATGGCTTCGGACTGGAGTTTGCCGTTGGGCAGCCGGCGCTCTTCGGGCTTTTCCCGCGGGTTGGGCTGATCGGGAAACTGGGCCCACGCCGCTAAACCCAGCAGGAGGGCGGCCAGAGCCGGCTTGGTAAACTGGTTCCTAATGAAAGACGTCAAGTTGGGCATCGTCGGCCTCGGCAATGTCGGCGGTGGAACACTCACTATTCTGGCTGAAAACAGCGAAGAAATTGCGCGCAAGCTGGGCTTCCGGCTGCAGGTGGCCGCGGTGTGCAGCCGCACGGCGAAAGAGAAGCAGCTGCCTGCCGGCATCGCGCCGGCGCTGATCACCACGGACTGGCGTGAAGTAGTGGCGCATCCCGAAGTGGATGTCGTGGCCGAGCTGGTGGGCGGCACGGGTGTGGCCAAGGAAGTGGTGGAAGGCGCCATCGCCGCCGGCAAGAGCGTGGTGACGGCCAACAAGGAACTCATCGCGCTGGAAGGCGTGAACATCTGGAGGCAGGCCCAGGCGAAGGGTGTCACCCTGGCCATGGAGGCTTCCGTGTGCGGCGGCATCCCCATCCACGCAGTGCTGCGGGAAGGCATCGCCGGCGACCGCATCGAGACCGTGTTTGGCATCCTGAACGGCACCAGCAATTACATCCTGACGGAGATCGAGCAGAACGGCACGGCCTTCGACGCGGTGCTGGCCGAGGCCCAGCGGCTGGGCTACGCGGAAGCCGATCCCACGGCCGACATCGGCGGCTTCGACGCGCGCTCCAAGCTCGCCCTGCTGGCCTCGCTCGCTTTCGGCGTGCGGCTGACGCCCGCAGAGATCTACACGGAAGGCATCCAGCGCGTTTCGCCCACTGACTTCGCCTACGCCCGGCAGTTGGGCTGCACCATCAAGCTGCTGTGCGCGGCGCGGCGCGTGGAGGGCGGACTCTTTGTATCCGTGCGTCCGGCGCTGCTGCCGGTGTCCACGATCATGGCCAGCGTGCACGGCGCCTACAACGCCGTGTGGTGCCGCGGCGCGTTTGGCGCGGACACGTTCTACTACGGGCGCGGCGCCGGCCCGACGCCCACCGGCGTGGCCGTGGTGAGCGACCTGATGCGCGTGGCGCGGGAGATCCGGCCGGAACCGGCGCACCGCGTGCCGCCGTTCGCTCACACTGAACTGCCCGATGCCAGCCCGCTGCCCATCGGCGATCAGAAGCGGCCCTGGTACCTGCGGTTCCGCATCACAGACCGTCCGGGCATCATCCGCGATCTCTCCTCGATTCTGGCCGGGCACGGGATTTCCATCGACGCCGTGCTGCAGTTGCCTGATCAGGACAAGCACAACCTGCCCTTCGTCATTACGCTGGAGAACTCGCTGGAATCTTCGGTGCGCAGCGCCGTGGAGAAGATGGCCGCCCTGGAGTTCATGGTGGAACCGCCGCTGGCGATGCCGATCGAGAGGGGCGTGTGAGGAAGCAACTGGCGTTGGCGATCGCCCTGGCGGCGCCGCTCTCCGCGCAGGTGGCGGACAAGGCCAATGAGCGTTACCGCACGGCCGAAGGCCGCCAGGGCATGCTGGCCAACCTCAGCGCCGAAGACCGCGCCGCGCGGCTGAAGGGCGAGGTGATCGTGAAAGAGCTGGGCATCCAGCCCGGCTCCACCGTGGCCGATCTCGGCACCGGCGGGGGCGCCATGCTGCCGCTGTTCAGTGAGGCCGTGGGCGCCCAGGGCAAGGTGATCGCCGAGGACATTTTTCAGGACTTTCTCGCGCCGACGAAGACGAAATACGCGGCGCTCAAGAACGTCAGCTATGTGCTGGGCACGGAGAAGGACGTGAAGCTCGCCGCCGCTACCGTGGATCTGGCCGTGACCATAGACGCCTACCATCACTGGGACTACCCGGCAGAGGTGCTGGCCAGCGTGAAGAAGGCGTTGAGGCCGGGCGGCAGGTTCGTGATCGTCGACTACTTCAAGCGCGCAGGCGCCATGGACGCGCCCGGCGTCGCACTGCAGCATATCCGCCTGGATCGCGACGACGTCATCAAAGAGGTGTCCGCGCACGGCTTCGCGCTGGAGCGCACGGTGGAGCACGTGCCCGGCAAGCAGTACCTGGCGATCTTCACGCCGGTGCGCTGAAGACGCGCCGCTCCAGCGGCGTGGAAAGCACCACGGACGTCACGGTGGGGCCGAAGACGCTGAACTTCTCGATGAGCTTTTCGAGGTCGCTGACGTCCGGGATGGCGGCCTTCAGGACGAACGCTTCGCCGCCCGTGACGTGGTGGCATTCCTCCACCGAAGGGATGCCCTGCACCTGCCTGAGGAATCGCGCATACTCCTTCGGCGGCACGTGCACGCGCAGAATCACCTTCAACGGGCGGCCAATGGCCTTGAGGTCCACGCGCGCCGTGTAGCCGCGGATGACGCCGAGGTCTTCCATGCGGCGGACGCGCTCCGCCACAGCCGGGGCGGTGAGCTTCACCTTGCGGCCCAGCTCGGCAAAGCTCAGGCGCGCATTCTCCTGCAGCAGTTTCAAAAGCTGCCAGTCGCGCGCGTCCAATTGATCGAAAGTATTCATGGAGATTGGCCTTCGATCGCTACTGTAGCAAATACGCAATTCGAACTATTCTGCCGGTATGACCACCTACATGAACGGCGCGGTGCTGGGCTTCTCGATTGCGGCCCCGGTGGGGCCCATCGGCCTGCTGGTGATCCGGCAATCGCTCAGCCGGGGTGCGCGGGCCGGGCTGCGATGCGGATTGGGGGCGGCGCTGGCGGATCTCTGCTACGGCGCGCTGGCCGCCGGCGGCGTCACGCTGCTGGCGCAGTGGCAGCAGCCGGCGGCGCTGTGCGGCGGCCTGCTGCTCTGCTGGCTGGCATGGAAAGCGTGGCGCGCGGAGGCGGCGCAGCCTGCCGGCGGCAGCGGCTTCACGGCCACTTTTCTGCTGACGCTCTCCAATCCCATGACGATTCTGGCCTTCGCGGCGCTGGTGGCCGGCGCGGGCGCGGCCTCGCCGGGCTGGTTCATGGCTGGCGTCTTCAGCGGATCACTGGCCTGGTGGCTGGTGCTCTCCAGCACTGCTTCGGCGCTGCGCGGGCGGTTCCCGGCGGCGAGCATGGTCTGGCTGAATCGCGCTTCGGCCGCGGTGCTGTTCGCGTTCGGAGTGCGGGCGCTCAGTACAGCGGCTTGCGGACTCCTTGCGTGACCTGCGCAGTGATGCGGCACACGCCGTCAATGCGCCCGCCCACGGTGTCGCCGGGCTGGAAGGGCGCGGCCTTCGGACAGCCGGTGGAGAGGATGTCGCCGGGATCCAGCGCGTAGAAGTCGCTGTGGAAGCTCACCAGCTGCGCGGGCAGGCGGCACATGTTCGATACCAGGTCTCGCGAATACGGCTCGCCATTCAACTCGGTCACCACCTCCAGCGCGCCGAGGTCGGCGATCTCGTCGGGCGTGACGATCACCGGGCCGAAGCTGAAGAACGTGTCGATCGACTTGGCTCGCGTGAGGAATCGCGGGCTCTTGGCCAGGATGTCGAGCGCCGTCAGATCCAGCGTGGCCGTGTAGCCGAAGATCACTTCGGAGACGTGCTCCTCCGGCACGAAGCGGCAGCGGCGGCCGATGATGATGCCGAGTTCGCATTCGGCGTCGGCCCTGGCGCAGACGTCGGGCGGAGGCAGCACGATGTTGCCGCCGGGCGCCACCATGCACGAGGCCGGCTTCAGAAAACTGCCGGGCTCGTCCGGCTGCGTCGTGTTGGGATCTGGCAGCTGGCAGCGGTAGTTTGGGCCCACGCAGAGAATCTTGGGCGGCGCGGAGTAGGGCAGTGCCGGCCCGACCTCTGCGAGCGGGAGGCCGGCGACGCCGCGCAGGTCCCGCAGCGGCGCGAGGTCGCCGCTCTGAATGAGGCCCAGCAGGTCACCGGGCAGAGCATGGCCGCGGACGGCGTTGATCTCGGAAAAGAGCACGGCTTCGGCGCCGCGCAGGACGGCCGGGCCGTGGCTGCAATTCAGGAGTTTCATGTGTTCCTTGCGATTTCCATGAGGTCGGCGAAGACGCCGTAGGCGGTCTGTTCGGGGCCGGGGTCGAGCGTGAACACTCCGAACTGGCCCATGAGATCGGTTTCGAGCAGCAGCAGGTTGGAGGTGCCGTGCATGGAGGCCAGCACGTCGTCGCGGTCCAGCACTTCGGCGCGGACCCGCAGCTTCACGCCCTGCGTCGTTCGGCGGGCGCGGCTCACCAGCACGATGGCCTTGCCCTTGGCGGCGGCCTCGGCCAGCTTCTCCGGCGTAAGGCGGCTGATGCCCTTGCGGTCTACCTGCGCGGGCGTGGTGCGGGCATCCATGAGGACGTTGGCCAGGGCGGCGGCCTTGCAGGCAGAATCCCACCCTTCGATGTCGAACCACGGATCGCCCTCTGCCACGCCCAGCGCGCGCGCCTGTGCGATGCCCTCTTCGAAGGAATGGCCTCGCGCCATGGCTTCGAGAATCACTTTGGTGGTGGAGTTGAGTGCGCCGGCGAAGCCTGTCACCGCCGCCGCGGGCAGGCAGTGGCGCACCATGTTGGAGACAGGCGTGCCGTCCATCGTCACCGCTTCGTGGAGGAGCCGCACGTTGCGGCGCCGGGCCTCCTCGCGCAGCTCATGATAGGCGCAGGCGATGGGGCCTTTGTTGGCCGTCACCACGTGCAGCCCGCGGCGCAGGGCCGTGCGGATGTGCGTCAGCGCCGGCTCGCCGCTTTCCGGGTTGAGCGTGGTGAGTTCCACCAGCACCTGCGCGTTTGCGCCGTCCAGTACCTCATCCAGCGATGCGGCCGGCGGGCCGAAAGCCGGCTCGGCCGGAAGGCCGCTGGCCTCGACTGCCGTGCCGCGCCGCGTGTGGATGGCGGTGATGCGAAACGGATGCGCGCCCCGCTGCTTGTGCAGGAGGCGCGCCAGTGCGCGGGCGACATTCCCGAAACCGAGGATGGCGAGATTCAAAATTCGAGCTTCTCGATGAGGGCGTTTAGTTCAGTCTGCAGCGCGTTGACGCTCCTGCGCAACTGTTCCTGGCGGTCGCGGATCTGGGCCAGGCGGGCGTCGCCCTTGGCCAGGTCCGCGGCGTAGCGGTTGACCTGCTCCTGCTGGCCCGCCACGCGGTTCAGGCTGTTGATGTTCTGGCGCAGCCGGTCCTGGTCGCGCTGGATCTCATTGGCTTCGGCGGTCAGCTGCGAAGACTCCGTCTGGGCGGAGGCCAGCTGGCGCTGATAGCGAACTGGCGGTGGTGTCGGTCGTCG
>JACQZS010000168.1 GCA_016213725.1 Acidobacteriota bacterium
GCGCCCGCGCCACGCGCGCCGCGATTTTGCGCTTCTCTTGCTCTCGACCTTACGCCTTCAACGTCTCCAGCACGTCGCCGGTAGCCTTCTCCACTTCGGCGTGCAGCGAGTTGCCGTGGGCGTCCATCGTCACGATGGCCAGGAAGTCCTGCACCTTCAGGTGCCACATCGCTTCCGGTATGCCGAACTCCATCAGGTGCACACCCAGCACCTTCTTCACCGAACGCGCGTAGAACTGCGCCGCGCCGCCCACGCCGTGCAAATACACCGCCCCGCACTCCTGCAGGCCGGCCAGCGTCTTCTTGCCCATGCCGCCCTTGCCCACCACGGCCTTCACGCCGTAGCGCCGCAGCACTTCCGCCTGGTACGGTTCCTCGCGCGATGAGGTCGTCGGGCCGGCGGCCTTCACATGCCACTCGCCGCCCTCCTTCAGCATCACGGGGCCGCAGTGGTAGAGCACCGCGCCGTTCAGATCCACCGGCGGCTCGTTGTTCATCAGGTAGGCGTGCAGAGCGTCGCGCCCCGTGAACATCTCGCCGCGGAGCAGCACCACGTCGCCCACCTTCAGTTCGCGCATCTGTTCGGCGGTCAGCGGCGGTTCCAGAATGATCTCGCGCCCGCTCAGCGGGAAGCCGCTCTCCTTCGCCAGCCGCTCCACCGGACGCGACGGATCCCGATACAGCCAGCCCGTGATGGCCCCGGACTTCGCATCCAGCTTCACGCCCAGCCGCCGGAACGCCCAGCAGTCATAAGCCACGGAAACAAAGAACGACGCCGGTAGCCGGTTGGCCGCCGTCACCTTGCAGCCGATCAGCGCCACGCCGCCGCCCAGGCCCATCGCGCCGACACCCAGCGTGTTGGCCTCCGCCATGACCTCGGCTTCCAGCTTCGCCAACTCCGGAATCGGATTCGTATCGTCCAGCGTGCGGAACAACTGGCTCTTTGCCAGCGAGTAGCCTTGTGCGCGGTCCGCCCCGATGCAGACGCCCAGCGCGCCCGGCGCGCAGCCCTGGCCCTGCGCCTGCCACACCGCGTGCAGCAGACACTTCTTCACACCAGCCAGGTCGCGGCCCGCCTTGCCCAGGTGTTCCAACTCGCACGGCAGCGAATACTGAATGTTCTTGTTCTCGCAGCCGCCGCCCTTCAGCACCAGCTTCACTTCCACCTCGTCGCCCTCGTGCTGTTCGAAGTGGATGACCGGCGTCTCCACGCCGAGATTATTTCCGGTGTTGGCGCCGGTGAGCGAATCCACCGAGTTCGGCCGCAGCTTGCCGCGCCTGGTGGCCTCGGCCACCGCTTCCCGGATCGTCCTGGCGATCACCATCTGGTTCACGCCGACGGGCGTGTGCACGAAAAACGTCGGCATGCCGGTGTCCTGGCAGATGGGACCTTCGTCCTCATACGCCATGTCCGTGTTGGTGGCCATGATGGAGAGCGCCTGGTGGGATTGCGTGCCAGGCTTCTCGCGCTCCAGTGCGCCGGCCATGGCGGCGCGCACGTCGGGGGGCAGGTTGGTGGAAGTTTGGGTGATGAGTTCGATCAGGCTCTGCAGAAGGAATTCCATGACATCGGGCTCCTATTTGAGTTCCTTTCCTATGGTAACGCTCAAGGGGCGAATTGCAGGCGCATGGATTGTTACCTTTGCGACCTGAACAAATGCGCCGCTTGAGCGTCTATACGGGCAGAACAAGTGAGGACGGGGGAGAACGGCCCAAACGGGACCGGGAGCCTGGAGACTCAGATGAAACCACTCGTGTGGATCGCCATGGGATTCGTGTGGCTGGCGGCGCTGCTGCCGGCTACCAGGGACGTTTGCGTGGCGGAGCCCGCCAGGCAGGAGTCCTCGGCTCCGCCGACGTTCGCGGCGCCTGCCGGAAAAGACGGCAAGCAAACCGGGCGCGAGCGGCGCCGGGGGCAGCAGGCACGGAAGGTGGAGGAAGACGTCATTCTGTTTACGGTCCGCTAGCAGCGGCCGCCGGCATTGGTCACAACGCATCCGCCGGAAGATCCGGCGGGAACCAGTTAAAGGAGCAAAGCCATGTTGAACAATTCGATTCG
This sequence comes from Acidobacteriota bacterium, assembly GCA_016213725.1. GTDB lineage: Bacteria > Acidobacteriota > Terriglobia > Bryobacterales > Bryobacteraceae > Paludibaculum. Next base: position 2,059 of record JACQZS010000168.1, read on the forward strand.
TTGGGCGGTGCCGCTGGGTTCATTGGTGCTTGCGCTGGCGCTCGCGCCCCCCGCCTCTGCCCAGGGCCCCACTTACGTGGTGAGGGCCGACATTCCCTTTGATTTTCAGGTCGGGCAACAGAAGCTGCCTGCCGGCGAATATCGCATCCAGCCCTTCAATCTCGGCGCCATTGCGGTGAGCTCCGTGCTGCCCCGCACCCAGCACGCCACCTCCACCGTCTTCCCCGCCGGGGGCGGAAAGATAGCCGAGGAGACGCGCCTGATCTTCGAGCGCTACGGCGACCGATACTTCCTCAAGCAGGTGTGGCGCGCCGGCACGAACACGGGCGCCGAACTGCCCAAGACCAAGGATGAGACCGCCGCCATCTACCGCGCCGGCCACGCTCCGGAGCGCGTCGTTCTGGAAGCGCGCACCACGCGCTAGTCCAGCTTGAAGCGGATGGCGGCCGTCATGCCGGGCTTCACCAGCGGCGTCGGACTCGCGAAGTCCACGATGAAGCGCTCCTGCTCGATGCTGGTGATCTCCGCCTGCAGCCCGTTGCCGGGCAGCTCGGCCATGACGATGGACACCATCTTTCCCTGCGCCAGCCGCTTGGTGTAAGCCGGTGGCGCGTCCACCACAATCTGTAGATGGCTGAGATCGGTGGCGAGGTCGATCAGCGCGCCCATGGTGCGCTGCACTTCCTCGCCCTCCGCTTTCTTGATGGCGACAATCAGCCCGTCCGCCGGCGAAAGGATTGTTGCGGCGGCCAGCTCGGACTTGGCCGCTTCGTGCGCCGCCTCCTTCTCCGTCAGCGCCTTCTTGCCCAACTCAATCTCCTTCAGAATGCGCTGAATGCGCTCCTGGGCCGAGCCCGCCATGGCCTGCGCGTGTTCCAACTCGTCCTTGGCGGCGCCGTAGTCCTTCTGGGCCTTCTCGTAGCTGTTGCGCGGCGTGGCGCCCTCGCGGTGCAGCATCTCCTGGCGCTGGTAGGTCCGCTCCGTGCGGCTGTTTTCGGCCCGCGCCCGGGCCAAATCGGCCGAAAGCCGCGAGTCTTCCAGCCGGGCGGAGGTCAGCTCCGCTTCCAGCGCCGAAATCCGAGCCTGCGCCCGCTCAGTCTCCAACAGAGTCTCTTTCTCGTTCTCCTGCAGTGTGGCGTTGGCGATGCGCGCCAATATCTGGCCTTCATACACCTCGTCGCCGCTCTTCACCGGCAGTTCTTCCAGCACGCCGTCCAGCGGGGCTTCCAGGTGCAGCACTTCGGCCGCCTGAATCTTGCCGGTCAACGTCACCTCGGCGCCCTTGGGCAGCTCCACCACCTGTTTCTGCACCGCTTTGGGAGGCGGCGCCTGCCGCCGCAGCCACACAACGGAGGCGGCGCCGGCAATGACAATCAGCAGGACGCCGGAGATCAGAATCCACTTGCCGCGCAACATGCACTCCTATGGTAACTGCCCTGGAAGGCCGCGATGAAAAGCCCATTGAGTGCGACGCCGCATCAATGATAGTCTCAGGCTGGGAGACCTTCATGTTCCAACTGCGCCTCGGCGACGATGTGGATGACTACTGCATCAAGTGCAAGCGCCTCACCAACCACTCGATCCTCTCGCTGGTGGAGGGCGTACCGGCCAAGGTGCGCTGCAGGACCTGCTACAACGAGGGGCCGTTCCGTAAGTGTGAAGCCCCACCCTCCAAGCGCGACCTGAAGAAGGCGGAACTCTTCAATACGGTCCTCAGCGGCATCCCCGGAGCCGCGGAAGCCGAGGAGAAAAAAGGCGCGAAGAAGAAGTAGCGCCCGGCCGAACCTCAGTTCTTCGGCGTCTGCTTCCGGATCTCATCCAGCACATCCGTGCGGCGCGGCGAATCCAGGTCCCGTTCCAGCGCGCGCAAAGCGGCCCCGACCACATCCCGGTGGTGCAGGTTCGACCCGAACCCCTCCGCCGAAGTCAGGCGCAGCCAGATGTCGTGCAGACGGTCTACGTCCTCCGGCCACAGCCGCGGCGGATGCGGGCCCAGGTTCACGTAGGACGGCGGCCGGTCCGGCGCGATGATCTCCAGCGAAAACGCCTGCCGCGGCTCGGGCAGCTGCTCCCAGGCCAGGCCGATGCGCCGCGCCAGTTCCTCGCTGGTCATCGTGCGCGAAACGCCCGTCACCAGCTTGGAAGCCTTCAGATTCTGCGCCGTCTGCACCAGGGCGATGAACGGATCGTTGGAAGGCACCACCAGCAGCTCCACCGGCTTGCCTTCTTTTTCCGCCAGGGCCACCACGCGCGTGAACAGCTCCTGCTCGTAGTCCGAGAACAGCTGAGACTCGCTCAGCGCGTATTCGCCCGCCGAGGCCGTCACCGGCCGCACCGTCATCACGACAATGTCGTGGCGGCGCAGATTCGTCTTCTCCAGCACGCGCTTCAGATGGTCCATGCTGTTGAAGTCGCGGATGGCCACCAGCACGCTGCCGGGACGGGCATGGACGTTGGCTTCGTCCACTTCCGGCTGATGTTCCAGGTTGAACTCCTCCAGCACGTGGCCCTTCTCCGCTGACTTCCTGGCGCGCGCATTCATCCGCTCGGAAATTGTGAATACCAGGAACAGCACGATCGTCAGGCTCACGCCGTAGACCGTGGCCACTTTCTTCGTCAACAGGTTGGCGATGGCCACCAGCAGCAGCATCATCGTGGTAACGGCCAGCCCGATGGGAATCTCCATCTTCCCGATGCGGATGTTGGCCGGAAACTTGTACTCCTGGTCGTGGCGCTGGAAGCGCAGCGCCAGCACGCCCAGTCCTTTCAGCGCAAAGCTCCACACCACGCCGAACGCGTAAGCCTCGCCCAGCAGATAGACGTCGCCGCGCGAGGCGACGATGGTGAGCAACTGCGCGATGGCGATCAGGGAGATCAGCCGGGAGGTGGTGCCGAAGCGTTTCTGCGGCTTGCGGAACCACGGCGTCAGCACACCATCTTCCGCCACCCGGTTCAAAATGCCGTTGGCGCCGATGATCGAAGTATTCACGGCGCCGGAGAGAATCATCGCGCCGACAATCACCACGAATACGTGAAAGCCGAGCTTCAGCAGATCCGGCCCGGCCAGGTTCATCGAGAGGCCGCCGATCAGGTTGTCGTAGTACTTCGAGCGCTCCGCATCCGGGATGATCATCACCGCGTAGAACGACACCAGGCCCGTCGCCAGCAGCGCGTACGTGCACACGATGTTGGCCGTGATCTTCAGGTTCTTCATCTTCGGGTAGGCGATCTCGCGGTAGACCTGGGCCAGCGTCTCAAAACCGCTCATCGCCAGCAGCGTGTGCCCGAACCCGATCACCAGCGCCGCCGGCCAGATGGTGGGCCAGAAAGTGCCCTCCAGCCAGCCCAGCGAGGTTGAGTCGAATTTCACGTTCGGCAGCGTGGGCAGAGGCGGCAGCGAGAACTTCTTCTGCAGCAGCAGCGTCAGCGGACACCACAGCAGCAGCATGGCCACCATCACCGTGGTCACCTGCATGATGCGCAGCGCCTTCGAGGAAGACTCGTGAATGCCCTTGATGTTCTGCCGCCAGAAGTAGCACGTCACCGAAACGCCGAAGAACATCGCAAATAGATTCGGGTCCAGGTGGTAGTGCAGGTGCCCGAACTCGAATAGCTCGTTGATCAGCCGCCCCAGATACTGCCCGGCGGAGACCGAGGAAATCGGGCCGGTGAGGATGTAATCCACCACCAGCGCGGAGACGCTCAGCTTGGCCATACGCGGCCCCATCGAGTCGCGCACGACGACGTAGACGCCGCCGCGGACGAACATGCCGCAGCTCTCCAGGTAGATGGAGCGGATGGCAAAGCCGAACAGCAGCACCGCCAGCACGAACCACGGCGCAGACTCTCCGATGGCCTGCTCGGCGATGCCGCCGACGTAGAACATGGTCGAGGCCAGGTCGCTCAACACGATGGACGCGCCGCGCCAGAAGGAGATGAACGATAGGGCAACGGTGGTGGCGACGACAACCTTGGCCGAGGATGGCGACCGGCCCTGCAGGTTTGCCGAGGCTGTGCTGGAGTCTTCCATGTGAAGCTATCCTACGATAATTGCATGGAGGTCCTGAGCCATCAAGGGCAAGCAGGCGGCTCGCTGGCGCGCGAGGCGGCCCTGACGCTGCGCCGCGCGGGCCACCAGGTATTCCTGGTGGGCGGCTGCGTGCGCGACCGTCTGCTGCGCCTCCCCATCCACGACCGCGACCTCGCCACCAGCGCCACGCCCCCCGATCTGCTGCAGCTTTTCCCCGACGCAGTCCTCGTGGGCGCGCATTTCGGCGTGATCCTGCTGCGCCGCGACGGTGAGGAGGTTCAGATCGCCACCTATCGTTCCGAAGGCGGCTACCGCGACGGCCGCCACCCGGAGGAAGTGCAGTTTGAAAAGGATGTGCGCGAGGATCTCCGCCGCCGCGACTTCACCATCAACGCCCTGCTCGAAGATCCGGTCACCGGCGAGATCACCGACCTCGTCGGCGGGCGGCAGGATCTCCACCGCCGCCTGATCCGGGCCATCGGCGATCCCGGCGCGCGTTTCGCCGAAGACTACCTGCGGCTGCTGCGCGCCGTGCGCTTCGCGGCGCGCCTCGGCTTCCACATCGAGCCGCACACCATGGACGCCATGCGGCGCCATGCCGCCGGCGTCCGCGAGATTTCGCCGGAGCGCGTGCGCGACGAGATCTCCCGAATCCTCACCGAAGGCGGCGCGCGGCGGGGCTTTGAGCTGCTCGACGACTCCGGCCTGCTGCCCCACGTGCTGCCCGAGGTGGCGCGCATGAAAGGCGTCGAACAACCTCCGGACTTCCATCCGGAAGGCGACGTCTGGCTGCACACGCTGGGCCTGCTGGAGCGCCTGGATCATCCCCCGCTGGAGATCGCGCTGGCGGCCCTGCTGCACGACGTCGGGAAACCGCTCACGCAAACGCGCGAAGACCGCATCCGCTTCAACGGCCACGACCGCGTGGGCGCGGAAGCCGCCCGCGAGATCCTCGCTCGCCTGCGCTACCCTGCCGAGGTGATCGAGGCGGTCTCCTGGATGACGGCCCAGCATATGCGCTTCAAAGACGCCATCCAGATGACAAACTCCACCTTCAAGCGCTTCGCCCGCCAGCCGCGCTTCGGCCAGTTGCTGGAACTGCACCGCCTGGACCTGCTCGCCGGCCAGCGGCCCCAGACCAACTACGACGCCGTGCGCCAGCGCCTCGACGCCATTCCGCCGGAAGCCTTGCGCCCCCAGCCTCTAGTCACCGGCCGCGATCTCATCGGGATGGGCTTTCGCCCCGGGCCCCTCTTTGCGCTCGTCTTGCACGCGGTGGAAACCGAACAACTGGAAGGCCGGCTGCAAAGCCGGGAATCGGCGCTGGAGTTCGCCCGCACGGAGATGGCTAGGCGAGCTTCGGAGCCAGCATCCACCTGAGAATGCCGCGCGGGTGCGCCGCCGCGGATTCCACATCCACCCGCAGCAGGGCGCCCTTCTTGAAGTCGATTTCCAGGCTCGGGCTGCGCAGCAGGTAAGAGGCCAGAAAGGAGCACAGCGGTTCGTGGCTGGAGCACATCACCTGCGTCTCGTCGCGGTGCAGCCGGATCTCCGCCCAGGCCTCTTCGGGCCGCGCCGACGGCACCAGCGCCTGGCAGCGCACGATTTGGGCGTGCGGCGCCAGCACGGAACGCGCAATCTCCGCCGTCTCCAAGGCCCGCAAATACGGGCTCGACAGAATGATGTGGGGCGAGACGCCAGCCTCTTTGGCGCGGCGCAAAACACCCCGCAGCTTCTTCTTCCCGTCCAGCGTCAGAGCCCGTTCGGCGTCGCGCTTTCCCAGCGGAGCGTCTTCGGCAATCCCATGACGAAGCAGGTAGATCTGCAACGGGCCGTTCTCCTGCCCGGTATTGTGTCACACTGGACCACTGGTGATGCAGACGGCTCCCTCCGCAAGCGGGCAACGCCTCCAACAGGCCGCCTTCTGGTGCGCCCTCGGCGCCGGGGCGGCGGCCGCTGTTTCCATCGCCATCTCCCAGATTCTGCTGGGGGCCGCACTGGCCGCCCTGCTCATCGCCCGCATCGAATGGCATGCTCCGAAACGCTGGCCCTGGCTGGCCGTCTTCGCGGTGCTTTCCCTGCTGGCCCTGGCTTTCAGTGATCTGCCCTCCGCCGGGCTCCCGCAGGTGCGCAAGTTCTACGTCTGGCTCATGCTGGTGGCCATCTGCTCCACCTTTTCGTCGTCGAAGCACCCGCGCTGGCTCGCCGCCGCCTGGCTGGCCGGCGGCACGGCCTCCGCGCTGCGCGGGCTGTGGCAGTTCGGCGTCAAATATCAGCACGCCGCGGCGCGCGGCGAAAACTTCTACCTCTCCTACGTGGGCGACCGCATCACCGGCTTCAACAGCCATTGGATGACCTTCAGCGGCCAGATGATGATTGTCCTGCTGGCAGGCTTTGCCCTGCTGCTCTATGGCCGGCCCGAACGCCGCCTGCGCATCGCGCTGCTGGTCTGCCTGCCCATCGTGGGCCTGGCCCTGCTGCTGGCCTGGACGCGCGGCGTGTGGATCGCCACCGGAGCCGCCCTGCTCTACCTGCTGTGGGGTTGGAGGCGCTGGACGGTGGCGCTGGCGCCGGCGCTGGCTCTGGCCGCTTTCGCTTTCGGCCCGGCGTCGCTGCGGGAGCGCGTCACCTCGCTCGTCAAACCGCACGGCCAGCACGATTCCAACCTGCACCGCATCTACACCTTCCGCACCGGCCTGGAGATGATCAAGGCGCATCCCTGGCTCGGCCTCGGCCTGGAGCGCGTCGGCCCGCACGTGAAGGAGTACATCCCCGCTGACCTGCCGCAGGAGTTGCCTGAGGGCTACTACGGCCATCTGCACAATATCTACATCCACTACGCCGCCGAGCGCGGCATCCCCGCCACCCTCGCCGTCATCGCGTTCTTTCTGCTGACGGCGCGCGACTGGCTGGCCCGGCTGCGGCGCGCGCCCGCGGACTCCTCCGCCTGGCTCCTGCGCGCGGGCGTGGCCGTGGTGGCCGGCGTGCTCGTCACCGGTTTTTTTGAATACAACCTGGGCGACAGCGAGGTGTTAGGGATGACCCTCGCGGCCGTGGCCGCGGCCTGCGCGCCCCGCCTGGACGCCTGACGTCGGCTTCGGCGCCGCCTTGCTCCCGATCTTCCGCAATGCGCGCACCTCTTCGTGCGTCATCAATCGCCAGTGGCCGATCTGCAGCCGCTCGATGCGCACGGTTCCAATCGATACCCGCACCAGCTTCAGCACCTGGCTGTCCAGCGCCTCCACCATGCGCCGCACCTGGCGGTTGCGCCCTTCGGTGATCGTGATCTCGAAGAAGGTCTTGCTCTCCGAATCGCGGATCCGCTTCACCTTCGCCGGCCGCGTCAGGCCGTCTTTCAACTCCAGCCCGTCGCGCAGACTGCCCAGCTGCTCATCGCTCAGCAGCGTGGAAGCCTTCACCAGGTAGGTCTTCTGCACGTGGAACTCGGGGTTGGTGATGTGCTCGGCGAAGGCGGTGTCGTTGGTCAGAATCAGCAGCCCCGAAGTATCCTGATCCAGGCGCCCTACCGGGAACACCCACTGGTCGAGCTTCTGCAGAAGATCGTAGACCGTCGGGCGCCCCTCGGGGTCTTTGTAGGTGGTGAGAAATCCCTTGGGCTTGTAAAGCAGGACGTAGATCTTCTTCTCGGCCTGCAGCGGCTTGCCGTCCAGCACTACCGCGTCGTGGTCGAGGTCCACCCAGTGCTCGGGATCGCGGATGGTCTTGGCGTTCACCTTCACGCGGCCCCGCACAATCCACTCCCGGGCTTCCGTACGGGAACAGATGCCGGCCTTGGAAAGCACGCGGTCCAGCGTCTTCAGCACGCGCTGCGCCGGCGCCATTGTGGGCCGCCCCTTTCGTCGTCTGTCTTTCCGGTGTTCCAAGAGAGCGATTCTACCGAATCCGTCACCTATCCTACGCGCTGCCGAGCGAAGCGGGAATGCCCTGGCGGAAGGAGCGGTACCGCAATTCGACGCCGAGCAGGCGGAAAACGGCGCTGCCGTCCACCTGCCGGTCAGCGCGCCGCGTCTCGTGCAACTCCTCGTCCGCCGCGCTCTCCGGCATGGGGCAGCCGAGCAGGCCGCAAACGTAGGCGGCCACCTCGCGCGAACGGGCCGGTTCCTGATCCGCCACCGGCCAGGCGCCGCCGGCATCGCTCAGCAGGGCCGCGGCGGCCAGCGCCGCCAGGTCGTCCACATGGATGCGGGAAACGAAGTTCGAGCCGTCGCCGCGCAGCCGGAAACGGCCAGCCGGAATCGATACCTGCGCGCCGCGCCCCGGCCCGTAGATGGCCGCCGGACGTAGGACCATCCCCAGCCAAGGGCCATTCAGCACCAGCTGCTCGGCCTCCACCCGCAGCCGGTTCGAGGCGCTGCCGGGCGCCGGCGGGGTGCGTTCGTCCACCTGCCGGCAGCGGCCATAAACGCCGGTGGTGGAAAGATATACGACGCGCGCCGCGGCCCCTCGCAGAGACTCGCACAGAGCGGGCGTCGGGTCGTACAGATCCTCTGAAACCGGAATCGAGTGCAGCACCCTGCACCCCGGCGCGGCCGCTAGTTGCGCGGACCCTGGCAGGTTCAAAGCCCTGAGGCGCACCCCCGGCACCGGGCGGACCCGCGCCGGGTCGCGCACCGTCGCCGTCACCGCGTGCCCTGCGGCGGCCAGCAGACGCGCCACTCTCCACCCCGTGTAGCCCGCGCCGAGGATGAGAATCTCGCTCAACGAAACGTCCTCAGTGCCGGATCGCCGAGGTGCGCCACGGCGTTATAGCATCCGAGGTAGGTTTCGCTGCCGCGCCAGGCCAGGATGGAGACGTTCGAATTGATGGACGCACCGGCCAGCCCCATGATATGAGCCGGGTTGCTGCTGCCGAAAATGGAGGCAATGACGATGGAGATGGGCGCCGCCGAACTGAATACGGCGATTCGCCGCCCATTGCCGTTGCGCCGCAGCTCTTCCGCCGCGCTCAAGACGCGCCGGTTGAATCCCGCCCAGCTCTCGCCGTCGAAGGTGTAGCGGCCCTCGATCCAGGCATCCACCACGCGCGAATCGGTGGGCGTCCAGACGCGGTGGATGCGCCCGTCGCCCGCGCGGATCTGGCGCTCGATCTCCTCCATCGCCAGGCGAAATTCGTCGTCTTCGGCCGCGATCTGCGGCACTATGCCGGCGAATACGGCGTCGAGGTCGAACTCATTCCACTGCTCGTCCTGGCGGATTTCCGCCGGCGCCAGGCCCGCCGCGGCGAGCTTTTCCAAAACGATTTCAGCGGTTTCGCGCTGCCGGCGCAGCCCGCCGATCACGGCCAGATCGAATCGGACGCCCTCGCGGCAGAGGTGCTCGCCGAGCAGCGCGGCCTGCAGCCGGCCGGTGTCGGAGAGGCGGTCGTAGTCGTCCCGCTGGCCGGCCTGGCCGTGGCGGATGAAGTGTACGGTGGTCAAGTTGATTCCCTGTTTCCATTTCAGCAAATGCGGCCCGGGGGGCGCTGCGGCGGCAACCCGCTAAACTGGTAAAGGCACAACCGTTCCATGAGCCTGATCGACACACATTGCCACCTGGACTCGAAGCCCTTTTCGGCCGACCTCGATGCGACCATCCAGCGCGCCCGCGCGGCCGGCGTCGACCGCCTGGTGGCCATCGGCCCCGGCGATGGGCCGCCGGATCTTGAAGCAGGCATTCGACTTGCGGATTCCTACCCGTTCATCTACGCCACCGTGGGCGTCCACCCGCACGATGCCGCCAAGGCCGGCGCGGAGACCTGGCCCCAGTTGCTGTCGCTGACTGCGCACCCTAAGTGCCTGGCAGTAGGCGAGATCGGGCTCGACTACCACTATGATTTCTCGCCGCGCGAGGTGCAGCGGGCGGCCTTCATCGAGCAACTCGGCATCGCCCGCGACGCCGGACTGCCGATTGTGATCCACACCCGCGAGGCGTGGGACGACACCATCGCGATTTTGAAGCAACACTGGGACGGCCGGCTGGGAGGAATCTTCCATTGCTTCTCCGGAGGCCCAAAAGATGCCGAAAACGTGCTCGAAATGGGGTTTTTCGTGAGTTTTTCCGGCATTTTGACGTTCCCCAGGGCCACTGAGATCCACGCCGCGGCCAAAATCGTGCCGGACGACCGCCTTCTGGTGGAGACCGACGCCCCCTATCTGGCCCCCGTCCCCTACCGCGGCAAGCGCAACGAGCCGGCCTACGTGGTGCACACCGCGCAGCGTCTGGCTGAGCTGCGGGGCGTCCCGGCGGAGGAGATCGCCGCCAGGACGACCGCCAATTTCGAGCGGCTCTGTTTGCAGCGAGCGCCAGCCAATGGGTAAACTGGGGCATCCGATGGCTACCGGCAAGCTGGGCCTCGCCCTGAGCACACGCGAAATCAAGGGTCTGGTGGAAGACGACCTCGCGCGGGTCGAGGCCGAGTTCCGTCTGGAGGCGGTGGGGAGCATCGAAGCGGTCTCGCAGATCGCACAATACCTGCAGAGCAACGGGGGCAAGCGGCTGCGGCCCATCCTGCTGCTGGTCTCCTGCCGGCTGTTCGGCGAGCCCTCGCCGGAGGCCGTGCGCCTGGCGGCGATTGTCGAACTGATCCACACCGCGACGCTGGTGCACGACGACGTGATCGACGAAGCGAAGACGCGCCGCGGCAAACCGTCGGCCAACGTCCGCTGGGGCAACCAGACGTCGGTGCTGGCCGGCGACTGGCTGTACATGCAGGCGTTCCAGATCGCGCTGCGGCTGCGCAGCTTCGAGATTCTGGACCTGCTCATCACGCTCACGCAGCAGATGGTGGACGGCGAACTGCTTCAACTGGAGCGGATCGGCAAGATCGGCATCACGGAAGCGGACGCGCTGGAACTGATCGACCACAAGACGGCCAGCCTGTTTGCGGCCTGCACGCGCCTGGGGGCGATTGCGGCCGGGTCGACGCAGGAGCAGCAGGCGGTGCTGGGCGAGTTCGGCTGGAATCTCGGCATGGCGTTCCAGATTGTGGACGATATCCTTGATTTCACCTCCAAGGAATCCGTGCTGGGCAAGCCGGTGGGCAACGACCTGCGGGAAGGCAAGGTCACGCTGCCGCTGACATACGCTCTGCAGCAGGCTGCGCCGGAAGAGCGCGCCGCGGTGGAGCGGGTGCTGACCGGCGGCGGTTACGCGGAGGTGAGCGTGGATGACATCCGCCGCATTCTGGACCGCCACGATGGCATTGCGAAAGCCCGGGCGCGGGCCCAGGAGTTTATTGCCAAGTCCCGCGCGCTGCTGGAGTCTTTCCCGGACGGTGCGGCGCGCTCGGCGCTGTTTGCCGCCACGTCGCTGATTGCGGACCGCGACCGTTAAGCGCCGCCCATTTCCGCATCCGCGCTAGATTGGTAGCGTCATGCAGCGCCGCCACTTCACGCTCACGCCTCTGGGTTTCGTTGCCGCCTGCGGCGCGCCAACAACGGCGGAGCAGGGCGGCTGGCCGAAAGCCTGGGATCGCCTCCTGATCGAGAAGGCCGTGCAGGCCGAGAGCCAGCGGTGGGATCCGGACAAGGGACTGCTGCAATCGATTCTCGGCCCCGAGTACCGCTACCACACGAAGATGCGGGAGTGCCGCGTGCATCCGACGCGGGACTCGCTGGAGTACGCGCTGAACCTGCTGGAGGAAGGCTCGCAGCCGCACGCGAAGAGGGCTTTTGCGATTCTCACGAAGATCCTCGCGCTGCAGGTGACCGACCCGGCGTCGAAGTGGTATGGCATCTGGGGCTGGTACATGGAAGAGCCGCCGGACAAGATGGCTCCGGCGGATTGGAACTGGGCGGATTTCAACGGATCCCTGCTCTTGTTGGTGGAGTTGAGGCACGGGCAGAAGCTGCCGGCGCAACTGCGCGGCGGGGTTCGGGAGGCGATCCGGCACGCGGCCGAGTCGATCAGGCGGCGCAACGTGTCGATGGCGTACACCAACATCGCGGTGAAGGGCACGTTTGTCACGCTGGCGGCGGCGGAACTGCTGGGCGACGCCGCGCTGGCGGAGTATGCGGCCGACCGCAGCGTGCGGCTGGGCCACCAGATCGACGAAACGGGCAGCTTCGCCGAGTACAATTCGCCCACCTACGCGCGAGTGACGCTGACCAACCTGACGCGGATCAGGATGTACGTGAAATCGGGCGACGCGCTGCGGCGCGCGGCGAAGATCGAACACCGCGCCTGGCTGCACCTGGCCACGCACTGGGATGCGGCGCGGGCCCAGTTTGCGGGGCCGATGAGCCGGTGTTACGGCAACGACGCGGGCTTTCCGATGTGGCTGGAGAAGGGGCTGGCGGGCCGGCTCAAACTGGCGAACATTGAGAACCGCACGGGCGGCGACGGGGAGACGGCGATCCACGACTACCGTTGCCCCGAAGAACTGGTGGAGCGGTTCCTGAAACCGGCGGGCGTGCGGCAGCACCGGGAGTGGTTCGTGGCCAAGCCGGAGACGGTGGGCACCACGTACTTCTCGAAGAGCTACTCGCTCGGCTCAGCGAACCGGTCGGACTTCTGGGTGCAAAGAAGGCCGCTGCTGGGCTACTTCGGCGATGTCGCCCGGCCGGCACGGACGGTGCAGCTGAGGGTGGTAAAAGACGGCTACGATTTCTCGTCCGCGCTGTGGTTCAGCGTGCAGCAGCAGGCGCGCGTGCTGGGGCTGATCAACTTCCGCAATCCCGGCGGGGACAAGCACATCTCGCTGGATATGATCCAGAACGGCCAGTTCGAGTGCGGAAGGCTGTTTGCGGAGCTGGACTTCGACGGCCTGCCGGAAGGCTTCGAGCACGAGCTGAAAGGCGGGGCAGTGACGTTGAAGTGCGGCGCGCTGCAGGCCCGCGTGCAACTGCTGGGCGCGCAGTTCGGCGCGCTCAAACCGCAACTGAAGGCCGTGGCGGACAGGAGCAGCCTCACGGTGACTTTGGACTTCAAGCCGCCGGAAGCTGCGCGGCTGGTGCGCTGGGCGGAGATCGTCGCGGCCTATGCGGGCTTCGCTTTGGAATTGGCCGAGCCGGGCGTGCCGCTGACACAGACGGCGGCGAGCCTGCGGATGGAAGGCGGCACGGCCAGGCTCCAATGGGGCGATTTGGAGATGGCGGCGTGCGCCAGAGTGGCGCCGGCGGCCGAGCATCAGGCGGCGTTTTCCGCCACGCTGGCCGGCAAGCCCGCTCCGGCGCCTAGATTGTCCGAGGAGAAACTGGCTTAGGATAGGGGAATGCTTACCCGCAGAGAACTTCTCTCATCCGCTGTTCTGGCCGGCGCGGCGCCGTTGTTGGCCAAGAAGAGCAGCCTCAAGATTGGCGTCACGGACTGGAACTTGCGCATGTCCGGAAAGGTGGAGGCCGTGGAGCTGGCCGCCCGCCTGGGGTTCGAGGGCGTGGAGGTGAGCCTCGGCCGGAAAGTGGAAGGCGACAAGCTGCCGCTGGATGACGCCGGGATCCAGCAGAGGTACCTGGCGGCGGTGAAGCAGCACAAGATCGCGGTGGCCGGCACCTGCCTGGACGTGCTGCACGTGAATTACCTGAAGAGCGACAAGCTGGCACTGAAATGGATCGCCGCCGGAATTCCGATCACCAAGACGCTGAATGCCAAGGTGATGCTGCTGCCGTCGTTCGGGAAAGGCGCCTTGGAGGCGAAAGACCTGGACTACGTGGGCGACGCTCTGCGGGAGCTGGCGCCGGCCGCCGAGAAGGCGGGGGTCCTGCTGGCGCTTGAGAACACGCTGTCCGCCCAGGACAACGTGAAGATCATGGAGCGCTCGCGGTCGAAGGCGGTGAAGGTCTACTACGACGTGGGCAATTCCACCTATGCCGGGTTCAAGCCGGTGGACGAGATTCCCTGGCTGGGAGCGTCACGGATCGCCCAGATCCACTTGAAAGACAAGGGTTATCTGGGCGAGGGCCAGATCGATTTCCCGGCGGTGATGAAACGGATCATGGAGTTGGGCTTCCACGGCTTCGCCAATTTGGAGACCAGTTCGCCGAAATCAGTGGATGAAGACATGAAGCGCAATCTCAAGTTTGTGCGCGGACTCATGGCCTGATCCCGGCCGGCGGGGCCTGGAAGCGGAAGCAGCTGATCCCGGGGGAGAAGTGCGCGCGCACTGGGGGAAAGAGCCGTCCCCGACGGTGTAGAAACAACCACTTGCGGCCCGTGGTAAGAGGCGCCATAACAGATTCTTCAGTCTCGAATTGCGGCTCAGCGGGAGAGCGCGCCGCAGGCAAACATTAAGACAGCTAAATGCTTCAATTCGTTGATGTTGCGGCCATCGATGGGGTTGACAAAGGGGGCTGAGTCAGTTTACAGTTGGTTACTACTCTAATGTAGTCCCGCTTACTACTCTGCTCTAGTGACACGAGGTCCAGGAATGACCTTTCAAGTCGGTGAGAAGGTTGTCTACCCGAACCATGGGGTGGGCACAATCGAGAACATCAGTTCTCGTTCCTTCGGCATTCAATCCGAAAAGTTCTACCTGCTGAAGCTCTCCTACAACAGCCTGACTGTGATGGTTCCGTTCTCGCACGTGGACCAGGTCGGCCTTCGCCGGGTAACCAAGAATGGCGAGATCACCAAGGTTCTCAATTTTCTAGCAACGGGCGACATCAAGTCGGCCCACGATTGGAAAGACCGGTTCAAAGAAAATTCCGCTAAGATGCAGAGCGGCAGTCTATTGGAGATTGCCGAGGTGCTGAAGTGCCTGGTGCGTCTGCAGGCCCAGAAGCCGCTCTCCTTCCGAGAGAAGAAGATGCTGGACCGAGCCCGGATCATGCTTTTGACGGAGCTGGCGACGTCCCGCGCGATGCGCGAGACAGAGGCCTTGGACTTGTTGAACAAGTCCTTGGGCAAGAGCAACTTGCGCTTCCCAGAACCACTCTAGCCGAGCTGCGGAAGATGGCCCGGCGTGGAGCGCAGCCCGCGAGGGCGAACCACTCATGAAGATCACCTGTGTCGAGACGGCCCGGCTCAAGAAGGGGCTTACCGTTCACGCCGGTTCCATCGGGTGGCTTTGGGTGCGGATCCACACCGATGAAGGGTTGATCGGACTTGGGGAAACCTACCCGCACCCGGCATCCGAGCAGGCGGTGGTGCTGGAGCGCCTGGCGGCGCTGCTGATCGGCCGCGATCCGCTGGCTATCGAAAAGATCTGGTCGGACCTGTTCCTGGAAGTCTCCTATAGCGGGTGGGCCGGAGCGGAGATGCGGGCCATCAGCGCGATCGACATCGCCCTGTGGGACCTGCTGGGGCAAGCCTGCGGGAAGCCCATCCACCAGTTGCTGGGCGGAGCCTGCCGCAGCAGCATTCCGGTCTACAACACGTGTTACGACCACCTGGACTTCCTGAGCCAACCGGTGGAACTGGCGGCCTCCCTGCGCGAGATGGGCGTGCAGGCGATGAAGATCTGGCCGTTCGATCCGATTGCCCGCGAGACGTGCGGCCAACGGATCTCGGCGGGGCAGATCCGGCAAGGCTTGGCTGGACTGGAGGCGATCCGGGCCGAATTCGGCGGCTCGATGGACGTGGCCATGGAGTTCCACGGCTACTGGTCTCTGCCCTGCGCCATGGAGATCGCCCGGGCGCTGGAACCGCTGGAGCCGATGTGGCTGGAAGAGATGCTGCCCCAGGACAACCTGGCGGCCTATGCGCAGCTGGCGTCTTCCACGCGGCTGCCGCTGTGCCTCTCGGAACGGCTGATGACCATCTGGCAGTACAGGGACCTGCTGGAAACGCGGGCGGCCCGGATTCTGATGCCGGACCTGGCCTGGTGCGGCGGATTCACGCAGGCGCGCAAGATCGCGGCGCTGGGCGAGGCGCATTACCTGCCGGTGGCCCCGCACAACTGCGGCGGGCCGGTACTGCACTGGGCCAGCGCGCATTTCGCGGCGGCCATCCCGAACATGCGCATCCTGGAGACCGTGCGGCGCCATTATCTGGATGAGTACAGCGGGCTGCTGGACCGGCAACTGATTCCGGCCGGCGGTTTCCTGCCTGTTCCTGAAGGCGCGGGACTGGGCGTGCGTCTGGATGAAGATCGGCTGCGGGGCGCGGATGTTGAAGTGAGACGGTTCCCCCAGGCATAACCCGTAGTACTACCCCTCCCTCAGGTTCAAAAACTCAGGTGTTCTCCCGATAGTTCCGGCTTGAAATGCAGCCGATAAATGCAGTGGAAGGAATCTGTCCGGAATGCGCTGTCTCCACTGCGGGAAACGAATCTCACTGCTGAGGAAGCTATCCGACACCGAATTCTGTTCTGATGACCACCGCCAGGAATTCCGCCAGCAGCAAAGCGATTTGGCATTAGCGAGACTGATCGACGCTCAGAACCGTCTGGAGCGGGCTAACCGGGATCGGTCGAAGCCGGCAGCCAAGGGCAAGAAACCGGAAAAAACACAGGAGCGGGCCCAATCTGAAGCGGTGTTTCCGATGGCGGAGATTCTCGATGAGCCGCTGCGCGCAGTGGCGGTGATGCAGGTGCTGGACGGATCGAAGAGCACGCAGCCGCATGATCTGGATACAGAGTATCCCAGCATCGAGTTTCCGCTGACGCATGGCAGATTCAAGGCGGGAAGCATCCTGCCGCTTCCGGCGCCGGCGCCGGTCTCATCTGCGCTGAGGATGCAGCAACATGCGATAGCGCCGGCCTGCGAGCGGGCGGTGGTGGCGATGACCCTGCCGTCACAGGGAAAACTTTCCGGACAAGGCGTGAAGGTGGAGTGCGGAGCCGGCACTCCGCTCCCGCTGCATGCCATCTCAGTTCCGGCGCACCAAGCGCAGCCGGCAGCGATGAGGCCCGAATTCGCGGCTGACGCGGCGCTTCCGGCAGGCAGATTGCGGTTATTGAGACGGGCCGGGTTCCGGGGATGCGGGCTGATCCGGGAGGCTGGGGGAAGAGCGCTGCGGCTGGGCGTTGCGCCGCAAGCGGGCCGGGCGGCATGGGCGGCCGTTGGGCGGCAGCCGGGCACTCCGGCCAGCCGACTGAGAACGGAATGGCATCCGCCGGCCGCCGTCAAAGAAGCGGAGCTGCCGGCCTATTGCCAATGCGTTCCGCTGGAGCTTGTCGCGCAGGCATCGGCACGGCAAAGCCGAGCTGTGGAAGCGCCGCTGTGGGCCACGCCGGAAGTGCATTTATCAGCCGCGCGGGTGCCCGAGATCAGCGCCGGGTTCCATGGCCTGCGGGCCGCCGCGGAGACGCCGCCAGAGGAGCTGCCGGCGGGCATCGATTCGAGAGAGAAGCCCGCGGGTGCGGCGGGCCGCTACGCGGTGGAGGCGCAGTTCGCGCCGGCGCCGCCAGCGGCTGCGCCCCGAATGCCAGCCGTGCAATCGGAGGCGGGAAGCCTGAAGGAGTCCAACCGCACGGCGAGAATCAAGGTGAAGGCGATGGCGGCGGCGGCCGGGGCGGCACCCGGACCGGCAGTGCACGCGGCCGTGCCGCAGTTTGAACCTGAGCGGACTTTGCTGGTGCCGGTGGCGGGCGCATTGACCGACGTGAGTATGGCGGCGCCGGGGCTGGCCACAGGCGAACTGCCGCCAGTGCCGGCAGGCATCACGAACGCGAGACGGCCGGAGTTGGACTGGCTGGGATCTGTGATCAATTCGGCGCAGCAGTCCGCCTATCCAAGTTCCGGTTTCAGGCCGCAGCCTCCGGATCCGGCACTTCCGCAGGAAACGGAACCCGATGTCGAGGAGCCGCCGATGCAGCGGCTGCTCCCGGTGATGCCGCCGCGGCCGCTGAGCGGAGAGCCGGGCCAGACAAGGTGGAGCGGTCCGGTGATGGCGCTGAAGGAAATCCCGTCGCCGCAGATCCCGGCCTGCCATCTGACGACCGATCAGGCGGACGGTTCGGGTCCGCGATCCACGCGGGCGCCCGAGAAGCCTGCACCCGGCGGGAACCGGCTGTCGCTGCGGCTGAAGGAGTTGCCGGGAAGCCGCTTCTGGATGCACGCACCGGCGGACCTGAAGTGGGTGGCGCTGGGCCTGCCTCTGTTGGTGGTGCTGGTGGTCTCGAGTTTCCGCCCGACCCAGCCGAAGGTGGAAAAGCCGGCTACAGCCGAAAAGGGCGCCAGCTATTCGGCCATCGGGAATGAGCTGAGCACGGTGCAACAGGTGCTGCTGCGGCGCGCCGCAGTGAAGCTGTACGACGACTTCCGCGGAGGGCTGGGCTCGTGGAGCGGCGTGGATGGGTGGTCAAAGACCTGGAAATACGGGCAGGCCGGATTCCTGGAGCCAGGCCAGTTGGCGATCTACACACCCACGGTGCGAATGAGGAACTACACGCTCCAATTCCTGGGCCAGATCGAAAAACGGAGCCTGAACTGGGTATTCCGGGCGGCCAACCCGAGCAACTATTATTCAATGCGCATCGTGATTCAGAAGACAGGCCCGTTGCCGGAGGCCGCACTGATCCGATCGACGGTGATCGACGGCAAAGAGACGGGTGTCAAATCGCTGCCGATTCCCTTCTCTGTGCAGCCGGACACGATGTACCTGGTGAGGATGAACGTGAACGGGGCGGATTTCACGACCTACATTCAGGACCAGGTGGTAGACACCTTCCATGACGAGAGGCTGGTACAGGGTGGCGTGGGTTTCTTTGGAGCGAGGGGGGACACCGGCCGGCTGAGGTGGGTGGAAGTAACGCATCAATACGATTTTCTGGGGAGGCTGTGTGCGATGCTGGCCCCCTACGACGTGACGACACAAGGCGCAAAAGGCGATTGAAAAGCCAAGAGTCCATAGGAGACGCTCATGAAAGACCAAAACAAGCCGCGCGGGAATGCCACACCGGCAGAGAACGGAACGGCCCTGTCACGGGCGGTCACGCTGCACCTGGAGGGGAAAGGCCGGGAGGCGTTGAAGGAACTGGAACGGAGCCTGGAATCGGGCGATCCGCCGCGGGAGGTCTACGCTGCGAAGGGCCATATCCAGTTCGAACTGGAGATGTACGAAGACGCGGTGAAGAGCTATGAGGGGTTGATCGATCTCGACCCGAATTCGATTTCATCGCACTTCAACCTGGCGGTTTGCCAGGAGAAGCTGGGGCGTTGGAACGAAGCGGCGGCGAACTTCCAGCGGGTACTTTCGAAAGACGATAAGCGGCTGGACGCGCGGCTGGGCCTGGGCATTTGCCTGCTGCATTCGCGCAGCGCGGAGAAGGCGCTGGAGTGCTTCGAATTAGTGCAGAAGAAGATGCCCGGAGACGAAACGGCGCTGTTTGGCAAAGCAGTGGCGCTGGAGTTGCTGACGCGCTATGACGAAGCGATGGCGATCTACCGGCAGATCATGGCCTCGAATCCGAATGCGGAGGAGGTGATGTCGAACCTGGTGCAGATCGGCATGAAGCGGAATGACGTGGCGTTGGTCTCGGAGACCAGCGAGAAGCTGCTGGCGCTGCGGCCGTTTTCACAGACTGCGCTGGAGGGGCTGGCCTGGTGCGCCTTTGCGCAGGAGGATTACGAAGCGGCGTCGAAGTACTGCGCGAAGCTGGTGGAGTTGACTCCGGAACACCTGGAACGGCGCTACAACCTGGGCGTCTCCTACCAGAAACTGGAGAAGCTGGACCAGGCGGAGAAGGCCTACCGCGAGGCGGTGCGCCTGAAGCCGGACCATGCGCAGAGCTGGGCGAACCTGGGCACGGTAAGGCAGGCGATGGGCGACTCGCGCGGCGCGAAAGAGGCCTATGAGACCGCCCTGAAGCTGAATCAGGATCAGCCGGAAGTGCAGTCCAATCTCGCCGGGGTATTGGAGGAGTTGGGCCAGTCCGTGGATGCCGAGGCGCTGTATGCGCAACTGCTGAGGAAGCGGCCCGACTGGACGGACTCGAGGTTCAGGCTGGGCTACCTGAAGATCTGCCGGGGCGACGCGCTGGGCGCACTCGAGGAGTTTCTGGTGTGCGTGAAGGAGCGGCCGGAGTGGCTGGAGGCGCGCATCAACCTGGGTCTGGCATATAAGCAGACCGGAGAGATCGAGCGCGCGCAGGAGAGCTTCGAGGCGGCGCTGAAGACGCACCCCGACAACAAGGACGCCATGCGCGGCCTGGCGGCGCTGGCGCTGGAGCGGCACGACCAGCCCAAGGCGCTCGAGCTGCAGGGCAAGCTGATCGACATGGGCGAGCGCTCACCGGAGCTGTTTTACAACACCGGGCTGCTGCTGCAGAAGCAGGGGCAGGTGGACGATGCGGTTTCGCTGTACCGCGAGGCGCTGGGATTGCGTCCGAACTTCCCGGAGGCGCTGCTGAACCTGGGCCATGCGTTGAAGTCGCAGGGCCGGGCGGAGGAAGCGCGCACGTGCTGGCGCCAGGCGCTGGAGATGAAACCGGAGCTGGCGCAGGGCTACTTCGGCGACTAGGTTTTCGCTGCATTCCTTCCCGCGAAACGGCAACGGCCGCCCCAGCCAGGGGCGGCCGTTGCCGTGTTGGGAGCAAGCACCTGGCTGGGCACTGAGAGCAGCCCGGCGCCAGGTTCGGCGGCGTGCCGGTCTATTTTAGGCGGGCGCCCACTGGGACGTCTTCGAGGAAGGCCGCGAGGACGGGCGGGGTGTCTTCGAGCGACGCCGCGACGATCATGCCCTGGGAGGTGAGGCCGCGCAGCTTCCGCGGGGCGAGGTTGGCGACGATCACCACTTTGCGGCCCACGAGCTGCTCAGGCGCATACGCCTTGGCGATGCCGGCGACGATGGTGCGCGGGTTCTCTTCGGCGACGTCCACGGTAAGGTGCAGGAGCTTGTCGGCGCCCTTGACCGGTTAAGCGGTGAGGACTTTGGCGACGCGGAGATCCACTTTCACGAAGTCGTCGATGGTGATTTCCGGAGCCAGCGGCGCCACACCGGGCGGCGGCGCCCAGGGCTGCTTCACTTCTTCAGCGGGAGCTTCGGTCTTACCGAGCAGGACGTTGATGCGATCCACTTCCATATCGTCGATCTCCTGAATCCTATCGATCACCTTGGCGGCCTCGAGGCGCGGGAAGACGGGGGCGATCTCGCCGATGGCCTGGCCGGCGGGGAGCTGGCCCCAGGCGAGCTGGTCGATGCGCGTTTCGGCGATGGGGGTGGTCATGCCGAGCTGCGCCCAGATCTTGGCGGTGGCGTCGGGCATGACGGGATGGAGCAGGGCGGTGGCGAGTCGGATGACCTCGGCGGCGGAGTAGAGGATCTCGTCGAGCTTAGCCTGGGGCTCGGGGTGGTCCTTCTTGGCGAGGGTCCAGGGTTGATAGGCGACGATGGCCTTGTCCACGGCGCCGATTAGGGTCCAAAGCGACTCGAGGGCGCGGTTGAACTCGTACTTCTCAAACGAAACCCGGTAGGCGGCCACAGCGTCGGTCGCGGCGGCGGAGATTTCGGCCGCGCCCTGAGAGGCGGGGATGTTGCCGCCGCGGTACTGGCGGATCATGGTGAGCGTGCGCGAGGCGAGGTTGCCGATGCCGTTGGCGAGGTCGGCGTTGATGCGGGTGATGAGCGAGTCGTAGGAGAAGTTGCCGTCCTGGCCGAAGGGGATGTCGCGCAGGAGGAAGTAGCGCACCGGGTCTGCACCGATCACTTGGCGGAGCGGCTCGGGACGGACGACGTTGCCGCGGGACTTGGACATCTTGACCTGGTCTTTGAGGATCCAGCCGTGGGCCACGATCTTCCCGGGCAGCGGCAGGTCCGCGGCCATGAGGAAGGCCGGCCAGTAGATGGCGTGGAAGCGGAGGATGTCCTTGCCGATCAGGTGGACGTCGGCGGGCCAATAGTGTTCGTCACGGACGGCGGTGAGGTAGGAGATGAGCGCGTCGAACCAGACGTAAAAGACGTGGTGGCCGGCGACGGGCACGGGGATGCCCCACTGGAGGTTGGAGCGCGTGATGGAGAGATCGCGCAGGCCGCCTTTGACGAACGAGACGATCTCGTTGCGGCGGTAATCGGGGGTGACGAACTCGGGTTGCTCCTCGTAGAGTTTGAGGAGACGGTCCTCAAAGGCGGAGAGCTTGAAGAAGTAGTTCTCTTCGGTGACGGTTTCGGTGGCGCGGCCGCAATCGGGGCAGGGGTCGCCGGCCTCGGCGTCGTTGACGTAGAGTTCGCAGTTGACGCAGTACTGGCCGGTGTAGGTGCCGGCGGTGATGTAGCCGTTGGCTCGGCAGCGCTCGAAGAGCCACTGGACGGTGGCGTGGTGGCGCGGGTCTGAGGTGCGGATGAAGCGGTAGGGGATTTCGAAGAGGTCCCATTCGCGCTTGAACTCGTTGGAGAGTTCGGTGGAGAAGTCGTAGGGCGATTGGCCCTTCTTGCGGGCGGCGCGCTCGACGTTCTGGCTGTGCTCATCGGAACCGGTGACCAGGAGCGTCTCCTTGCCAAGCATGGCCTGATAGCGGCGGATGGTGTCGGCGGCGAGGGTGCAATAAGTGGTGCCGAGGTGCGGCGCGGAGTTGACGTAGTAGATAGGTGTGGTGAGGTAGAATTTTTCGCTCATTTGGAGTTCCCGAACGCGGCGATGGCCGCGGCAAAGATTTCTTTCAAAGGCGCGCCGGAGACGGCGGCGAGTTGGCGGCAATCCTCAAATTCAGGCGAGGCGCCGGTGGGGGTGCGCTTCACGCGCACCATGCCGAAGGGTGTTTGCACTTCCACGTGGCTGCGCGGTTGGACGCGGCGTTCAGCCTGGTGGATTCGCAAGCCGGCGGTGGAGGTTTCAGCGAAGAGCAGCGAGGCGAGGCGCTCCTGGTCCTGCGGGAGGGCGAGGACGGAGAGGCGCGAAGCGGGGCGCTGCTTCTTCATATAGATGGGCTCGAGGGTGACGTCGAGGGCGCCGGCGGAGAGGAGGCGATCCATGGCGTAGCCGAGGATTTCGGGGGTGGAGTCGTCGATGTTGGCTTCGATGACGGAGATGAGGGTCGCTTCGGAAGCGCCGCTGGATTCGCCGATTAGGACGCGGACGACGTTGGGCGTGCCGGGGAAATCCTTGGTGCCGGCGCCGAAGCCGGAGCGCTCGATGGTGAGGGCGGGCATGGCCCCGAAGCCGCGGGAGAGAGCGGCCAGGATGGCGGCGCCGGTGGGGGTGGTGAGTTCGGTTTGCGGGCCGCGGGCGTAGGCTGGGATGCCTTTGAGAAGCAGCGCCGTGGCGGGCGTGGGGACGGGCATGACGCCGTGGTCGGCCTCGATGGTGCCCGAGCCGGTGTTGACGGCGGAGGCGTAGAGCGCGTCAACGCCGAGGAGGTGGAGGCCGAGGCAGGCGCCGACGATGTCGCAGATGGAGTCGATGGCGCCGACTTCGTGGAAGTGCACCTTTTCGATGGAGGTTCCGTGGACCTGGGCTTCGGCGGCGCCGAGGGTTTCAAACACCTTGATGGCGTTTTGTTTGACGGCGGCGGGCAGATCAGCGGCCTCGATCATCTTGACGATGTGGGGGAGGTGGCGGTGCTTCTTCTGGTCTTCGAACTCGACGAGGAAGCGGGTGGCGGCGATGCCCTGGCGTTTGGTCTTTTCGATGGAGAAGCGGGCGCCGGTGGCCAGCGAGTGGAGCCCGGCGGTCAGCGTTTCGAAACTGGCTCCGGCATCGATCAAGGCGGCGACGGTCATATCGCCGGCGATGCCGGAAAAGGCGTCAAAGTATGCGATGTTCATGAGTCGATCAATTGTGGCAGGATTTCCCCGGAGGCGCCACGCAGCGAGAGGTCGGCCGAGCCGCTTAGTGGCGTTTCCTCCATGTTGATTTCGATGAGCCGCGCGCCGTGGCTCTGGGCGAGCGGAGCGAGCGAGGCGGCGGGATAGACGACGGCGCTGGTGCCGATGATGAGGAAGAGGTCGCAGTCGCAGGCGGCCTTCCGGGCCTGCTCCCAGGTGAGGGTGGGCAGCGACTCGCCGAACCAGACGACGCCGGGGCGGAGCATGCCGCCGCAGGAGCAGCGCGGCGGGAGATCGGGCAGCGGGACGCGGAAATCGGACTGGATCCTGTTGCAGGACAGGCAGAGGGTCCACCAGATGTCGCCGTGAATCTTGAGGATGCGCTGGGAGCCGGCGCGATTGTGGAGGCCGTCGACGTTTTGAGTGATGAGGGTGAACGAGTCCTGGAGGCGTTGCTCGAGCTGGGCAAGGGCGAAGTGGCCGAGGTTCGGCTTGACCTGGGCGATGAGCGAGCGGCGCCAGTCGTACCACTCCCAGCAGAGCTTGGGATTGGAGTGGAATGCCTCGGGGGTGGCGAGCTGCTCAGGTTTGAAATCGCGCCACAGGCCGCCCGGACCGCGAAAGGTGGGCACACCGCTTTCGGCGGAGGTGCCGGCGCCGGAGAGCACGGTGACACGGGAGGAGTCCCGCTGCCAGGCGCGCGCCTGGGCGAGTTGATCCTGTGCAGTGGGCTGGGTTGGGGTCAACTTTCATTATGACCCGCTGCGCGCAGGGCCTGCAGAGCGGCGTCGAGTTTGGCGGCTGGAACGAGAATCCAATCGGTGTCGAAGGTAGATAGGGCGAAGATGGGGACCGGAGCTTCGGCGAGCGGCTTCAGAAAAGACGCCAAGATGCCGGTGAGGGCGAAGGGGAAGGGGCCGCAGAGCTCGAGGCATGCCCATCCGCGTTCGGCCTGAATCGACTCAGGCACGCGAGAGGCTTCGCACACGATGGAGAGTTCGGCGGGGGTTCGAGTGACGCTCGAGAAGAGGCTTTCCAAGGCCCAGTCCGGCATGGGCGCATCGGGCGCGAGGCGGCAGACGGCAAACTCGCCGGCGTGGCGGCGGAAGGTGAGGGCCATGGGGCCAGGGTAACAGGAGAGGAGCCGGGGTCCGCCGCAACGGGGTTCCGCGGGTATATACTAGCACTCAACTGGGCTACTCCATGCGCATTCCAATTCTCTGGGTTTCGCTTGCCGTGACCGTGCACGGCGCCGCACCTGACTTCCAAAAAGAGGTGCGGCCGATTCTATCCGACAACTGCTTCCATTGCCACGGCAACGACCGCACGACTCGCATGGCGGGCATGCGGCTGGACACCAAGGAAGGCGCATTTCAGAAGCGGCCGAACGGGGTGCCGGTGGTGGCGGGTGATCCGGCGAAATCGCTCATTCTGCAACGCATCACCGCCAAGGATCCGGCCCGGCGAATGCCGCCGCCCTCCGCGCACAAGACTCTGACGGCGGAGCAGGTGAAGACGCTGACGGCCTGGATTCAGGCCGGTGCACCGTGGAAGGAACACTGGGCATTTGCGGCGCCGGTGAGGCCGCAGCCACCGGCGGTGAGCAGCGCGGACTGGACCAGGAACGCGGTGGACCAGTTCATTCTGGCGCGATTGGACAAAGAGGGTCTGAAGCCCGCGGCGGAGGCGTCGCGGCGGACGCTGGCGCGGCGATTGGCATTCGATCTGACTGGGCTGCCACCGGATCCGAAAGACGTGGAGGCGTTCGCCTCTTCGAAGGATCCGAAGGTCTACGAAGCGCTGGTGGAGAAGTACCTGGCGACACCACAGTATGGCGAGCATCGCGCGCGGTTCTGGCTGGACGCGGCACGCTATGGCGACACGCACGGCATCCATATCGACAACTATCGCGACATCTGGCCGTATCGCGATTGGGTGATCAAAGCTTTCAACGACAACATGCGGTTTGACCGATTCACGCGAGAGCAACTGGCCGGCGACCTGCTGCCGAATCCGACGCTGGAGCAGCTCATTGCGACGGGCTTCCAACGCTGCAATGTCACGACGAACGAAGCGGGCGTGATTATCGATGAGATTGAAGCCATGTATGCCAAGGACCGCGCGGACACGATCGGCGCCGTGTACCTGGGGCTGACCGTGGGCTGCGCGACGTGCCACGACCACAAATTCGATCCGATTCCGCAGAAGGACTTTTACGCCATGACGGCGTTTTTCCGCAACACGACGCAGCACGCCATGGACGGCAATGTGTCCGACACGCCGCCCATCGCCGTGGTGCCGGCGCCGGCGGACCGCGCGCGCTGGGATGCGATTCAGGCGCGGGAAAAGGTGCTGCGGGCCTTGATGGCGCAGAAGCCGAAGGCAGCCGGCGATGCGCAGGGCGATCTGTTCCGGCTGGATCTGAACGGGCAGATCAGCGCCGTGACCCCGGCCGGGCCGGAGATTGTGCCGTTCCAGACGGGCGTGTCGCTGGGCGGTGCGCAAGAAGCGAACCGCATGGCGGTGTACTTCGAAAAGGCGTCGCTGGAGTTGCCGAACATCGCGGCCATCGACACGCCGACGCCGTTCTCCGTAAGCACGACGTTCTACTTTCCCAAGGGCGAAGAGTATTACCTGATTGCGGCGCAGCAAGACAGCAAGGACAAGGGGCGCGGCTGGAACCTGTTTGTTTCCGCGCGCATTCCGGGCGCGCGATTCTACGGCAACGAAGGCAAGAGCGTTGAGATCCGCGCGGGGCATCTGGACCAGTTGGTGCCCGGCACCTGGAACCGGCTGGAAATGCACTACGACGGGACGGGCGAAGCGCTGGGGGTGCGATTGCTGGTGAATGGGCGCGAGGTGAATCCGCAGCGGAACTCGAAGGCGAAGATCCAGGGATCGATCAAGAACAACGCTCCGCTGAAGCTGGGCAATCCGACGCGTCCGCTGGACGGCGCGATCGCGGAGCTGCGCGTCTACAAGCCGGTGCTGAGCGCGGAAGAGGCGGAACTGCATGAACTGGAGATGGAGAAGCGCGCGATCCGCTGGCGCGGAACGGTGACACTGGTAATGGAAGAGCGCGCGGATCAGAAGCCGTATGCACACCGGCTGTACCGCGGAATGTACGATGCGCCGCGGGAAAAGCTGGATGCGAACACGCCTTCCGTTCTGCCGCCGATGGCGGCGTCGCTGCCGCACAACCGGCTGGGGCTGGCCGAGTGGCTGGTGTCGGCGGAGAACCCGTTGACGGCACGCGTGACGGTGAACCGCTACTGGCAGGAGATTTTCGGCACGGGCCTGGTGAAGACGTCGGAGGACTTCGGGTCGCAAGGCGAGGCGCCGGTGAACCAGGAGCTGTTGGACTGGCTGGCCGTGGAGTTCCGCGAGTCGGGCTGGGATACGAAGCACATGATGCGGCTGCTGGTGAATTCGGCCGCGTACCGGCAGGCGGCGGAAGCGACGCCGGAGAAGTTGGAGAAGGATCCGGGCAACCGGCTGCTGTCGCGCGGGCCGAGGTTCCGGCTGGATGGCGAGGTGATTCGCGACGCAGCGCTGTCGGCGTCGGGTCTGCTGGTAGAAGAGGTGGGCGGGCCGAGCGTGAAGCCCTACCAGCCGACGGGCATCTGGGAGACGGTGGCAATGGAGAGCAGCGACACGCGGTTCTATAAGCAGGACACGGGCGAGAAGCTGTACCGGCGATCGTTGTACACGTTCTGGAAGCGGTCCGCGCCGCCGGCGTCGATGGAGATCTTCAACGCTCCGACGCGCGAAACATGCACGGTCCGGCGTGAGCGGACGAACACGCCGCTGCAAGCGCTGGTGACGATGAACGACCCGCAGTTTGTGGAAGCGTCGCGGGCACTGGCCGCGCGCACATTGAGTGAGCCGGCGCTAGAGGCGCGGCTGGACACGATGGCGGAGAGGCTGATTTCGCGTCCGCTGGAGGAGCGCGAGCGGACGGTGCTGCGGGCATCGTACCGCGAGTTTCTACGCTATTACGACACGAATCCGGAGCAGGCCAAGAAACTGATCGCCACCGGCGAATCAAAAGCTCCGGAGCAGGCCAATGCGGCCGAACTCGCCTCGCTGACGATGGTAGCGAGCCAGATACTGAACCTCGACGAGGCCCTTTCGAAATGAGACACGACGCATTGCCCACGCTCGGCAAGCTTTCGCGCAGGCGCCTGCTGGCGTGCGGCGCGCAGGGCTTTGGCGCGCTGGCGCTGACGGAACTGCTGGGCGCGGAGACGCGGCCCACGCTGCCGCATTTTCCGCCGAAAGCCAAGCGCGCGATCTACCTTCACATGGTGGGCGCACCGCCGCAACTTGAGACGTTCGACTACAAGCCGAAGATGCAGGAGTGGTTCGACAAGGACCTGCCGGATTCGATCCGCCAAGGCCAGCGGCTGACGACGATGACGTCGGGGCAGAGCCGGTTTCCGATTGCGCCCTCGGTGTTCAAGTTCGCCAAGCACGGCCAGAGCGGCGCGGAGGTGAGCGAACTGCTGCCGAACATGGCGAAGATGGCGGACGACATCGCCATCATCCGCTCCATGCACACGGAGGCGATCAACCACGAGCCGGCGATGACGTTCATCCAGACCGGGTTCATGATTGCGGGCAAGCCGTGCATCGGGTCGTGGCTGGCCTACGGGCTGGGTTCGATGAACAAGGACTTGCCGACGTTCGTGGTGCTGAACGCTTCGCACTCGAATCCGAAGGCGAACGTGCAGGCGATCTCGTCGCGGCTCTGGTCTTCTGGCTTTCTTTCGGGCGAGTATTCGGGCGTAGCGCTGCGCTCCGGGGGCGACCCGGTGCTGTTCATCAACAACCCCGACGGGGTGACGCCGGAGATTCGCCGCAAAATGCTGGATGGGCTATCGGAGATGAACAAGATGGAGGACCAGCGGCTGCACGATCCGGAGACGCGCGTGCGGATCGAGCAGTATGAGATGGCCTACCGGATGCAGGCTTCGGTGCCGGAGTTGACCGATCTCTCCAAGGAGAGCGAGGCGACGAAGAAGATGTACGGCGACGACGTGAACAAGCCCGGCACGTTCGCCTACTGCGCGCTGATGGCGCGCAGGCTGGTGGAACGCGGGGTGCGCTTCGTTCAGCTTTACCACCGCGGCTGGGACGTGCACGGCAGCCTGCCGGAAGTGCTGCCATCGCAATGCAAGGACGTGGATCAGGCGAGCTATGCGCTGGTGCAGGATTTGAAACAGCGCGGCTTGCTGGACGACACGCTGGTGATCTGGGGCGGCGAGTTCGGCCGCACCATTTACTCGCAGGGCAAGCTAACGCCGAAGGATTACGGGCGCGACCACCATCCTCGCTGCTTCTCGCTGTGGCTGGCAGGCGCAGGCGTCAAGGGCGGCACGGTGTACGGGGAGACGGATGACTTCAGCTACAACATCGTGCGCGACCCGGTGCACGTGCGCGACCTGCAAGCCACGCTGTTGAACCGGTTCGGCATCGATCATGAGCGGTTCACGTACAAGTACCAGGGCCTGGCGCAGCGGCTGACCGGCGTGGAAAAGGCGACGGTGGTGCAGGGGATTCTGAGCTAGAGACGACTGGGCTAGACTTCGCCGACGTAGACGAGATCGTCGATGCGGAGGTCGCTCAGCAGACCCCACTGGCGCGCCTCGCGGCTGCGGCGTTCGCGGAGCGACTCGCGCTGCGGAGGCGGGACAGAGGGCCATTTGGCGTCTTCCCTTTCGACACGGCATTCAAAGAGGCGCTCCTCGATGCCGGATAGCATGGTGAGGCGCTCCATGGTGGTGACCCGGCCCTCGGCGGCGACCCGCAGCGCCATGCCTACGACGAAGCCGAGACGATTCTGCACTCCGCGGCGTTTGGATTCGGCGACAAGCCACTCCCAATCCAGGTGTTCAAAGCGGAGCACCAGCCAAGGGAGTGCCTCGATGACGCGCTCTTCGAGACGTTCACAAGCCAGGGCCGCCATCAGCACGATGCCGGGGTCCTGGAGGAACTCGCGTTCCATCTCCGTGAACAGGTTCACGAAGCCGGGGTAGCCCAGCGCCCCGATTGCGTCACGCAAAGCCCTGGATCGCGCCTCGTCTTTCTTGCTCACCGTAATAATCTACCAGCAGAGGGGGCAGCGACAAAAGGCGGCAATGCGGGTTCAGATAAAAAGGGCTAAACTTCAGTAGAGAAATCCGAACTTAGGAGGGATTAGGCAATGGCGATGAAGCGATGGGCGCCCGCGTTGGCGCTGGCGATAGCAGTGGTATTGAGCGGCTGCGGGAAGAAGTCCGATCAGGCCGATGCGCAACAAAAGCTGGCGGATGCCGAAAAGCAACTGGCGGATGCTCAGAAGCAGGTAGATGCAGCCAAGGCGGCCGCGCAGCAGAGCGGCGCACCCGCGCCGGGCACTGGTGGCGGTTTCGGCTCTCCGGCTCAACCCGGCCAGGCGGCTCCGGCTGCACCGCCGCCACCGAAGGTAGTTACGATACCCGCCGGCACGACCATCGCAGTGCGCACCATCACGAGTTTGAGCACGAAGACGGCGCAGAACGGCACGCCGTTCTCGGCCACGCTGCAGGAACCGCTGAGCGTGGACGGTGAGTTGATCGCTGCCAAGGGCGCCGAAGTGGGCGGAGTGGTGGCGCACAGCGATTCGGGCGGAAGGGTGAAAGGCAAAGCCAGCATCGCCGTGGCGCTGAGGACGGTGAATAGCGAGTACGGGAAGCTGGGCATCACCACCGGCAGTGTGGGAGTGGAGGCCAGGAGCACGGTGAAGAAGGACGTCACCCGCGGCGCGATCATGACCGGCGCGGGCGCAGCGATCGGCGCCATTGCCGGCGGAGGCAGGGGCGCGGCCATCGGGGCGGGTGTTGGCGGCGCCGCGGGCGTCGGCACAGCCATGGCCACCAAGGGCGCCGCGGCGGAGATCCCTGCCGAAAGCGTGCTGACGTTCAAACTGTCGGCACCAGTCACTGTCACGTTGCAGAAATAGGAAGAGCGGCCCGCGCAGGGCCGCCCTCTCGATTTAGGATGAGATTCGCCCGGTTTTGCCTTTCGGGGCAGGCCTGGCGTTGTTGCTTTAGCCGATGTGGCGGATGACGGCGTCGGTGAAGTCCTTGGTGCCGGAGGTGCCGCCAACGTCGCGTGTCAGGAACTTGCCTTCGGCGAAAGTGGCGGCGATGGCCTTCTGGAGGCGATCGGCGGCGGCGCTTTCGCCGAGATGGCGGAGCATGAGGATGGCTGAAGACATGAGGGCCGTGGGATTGGCCACGCCATGTCCGGCGATGTCGGGCGCCGAGCCGTGCACCGCTTCAAAGACGGCCTCTTTTTCGCCCATGTTGGCGCCGGGCACCACGCCGAGGCCGCCCACGAGGCCGGCCGCCAGATCGGAAACGATGTCCCCGTAGAGATTCGGCAGCAGGAGCACGTCGAAGCTCTCGGGCCGCATCACGAGCTGCATGGAAGCGTTGTCCACGATCAACTCGTTGTAGGCGATGTCGGGATACTCGGTGGCCACTTCGCGGCAGCAGCGGATGAAGAGGCCGTCTGAGAGCTTCATGATGTTGGCCTTATGCACGGCCGTCACCTTACGGCGCTTGTTCTTGCGCGCATAGGCAAAGGCGTACTTGGCGATGCGGATGGAAGCGTAGCGGGTGATGATCTTGAGACTCTCGACGACGTCCTGCACCACCTCGTGCTCCAGGCCCGAGTAAAGGTCCTCCGTATTCTCGCGGAAGATCACCATGTCGATGTTCACATCTTCAAAGCGGGTCTTCAGCCCAGGGAGAGTGAACACGGGCCGCACATTGGCAAAGAGGTCCAATTGTTTGCGAAGCGCCACGTTGACGCTCTTGAAACCGCCGGCGATGGGGGTGGTGACCGGCCCTTTCAGACCGACGCCGGTGCGGTGAACCGACTCCAACACGTGTTCGGGCAGCGAGGTGCCGCTCTGCTCGATGATGGCGGCAGAAAGCTCGGCGCGCTCCCATTCGATTTCGACGCCGGTTGCCTCCACCGCGCGTACCGTTGCGTCGGCCACTTCCGGACCGATGCCATCTCCAGGAATCAGCGTGATTTTGTGTGCCACGCTCCTATGGTACCAGCGTGGCTGAAAGTGTCAGAATGAAAGGTCATGCCCACCGTCAAACGCGCTCTACTCAGTGTTACCGACAAGTCCGGCCTCGCCGATTTCGCCAAGGGCCTCGCCGCCCTGGGCTGTGAACTGATCTCCACCGGCGGCACCGCCAAACTCCTCCGAGATGCCGGCCTGGCTGTGAAAGACGTGAGCGAAGTCACGGGATTTCCAGAGATGCTCGACGGCCGGGTGAAGACGATTCACCCCATCATTGCGGCGGGTGTGCTGGCGCGCCGCTCCGTGCCGGAGCACATGGCCGCGCTCGAAAAGCACGGCATCGGCACCATCGACATGATCGTGGTGAATCTCTATGAGTTCGAGAAAGTGGCTGCGAAGAAAGACGCCCCGGTGGAGGAACTGATCGAGAACATCGACATCGGCGGGCCGACGATGATCCGCGCCGCCGCCAAAAACTTCCAGGACGTGGCGGTGGTCACCTCGGCAGCGGACTACGCTTCGATTTTGGCGGAACTGCAGGCCAGCGGCGGCAGCCTATCCAAGAAGACCCACTGGGACCTGGCGCGCAAAGCCTACGCCACGACGGCGAAGTACGACGCGGCCATTACGGCGCGGCTGGCGTCGATCGAAGTGGAAGGAGAGGCGTTCAAGGACGAGCCCACGCCTTTGCCGAAGGTGCTGAACATCCACGTGGCGCAGAAGCAGGCGTTGCGTTACGGGGAAAACCCGCACCAGGGCGCGTCTTTGTACGCCTGCGGCGACGAGGGCATCGCCAACTGCACGCAGATCCACGGCAAGGAGTTGAGCTACAACAACCTGGTGGATCTCGACGCCGCATGGCAGCTGGCGTGCGAGTTTTCCGGCCCGGCCGTCTCGATCATCAAGCACACCAATCCATGCGGCTGCGCGGAGCAGGGGAGGTTGGTGGACGCCTATTTGAAGGCGTTTGAGGCCGATACGGTGTCGGCGTTCGGGGGCGTGATCGCATGCAACCGCGAGGTGGACGCGGACACGGCGGCGGAGATGGCGAAGTTGTTCGTCGAGTGCGTGGCGGCGCCGGCGTTTTCGCAGCAGGCGCTGTCGATTCTGACGGCGAAGAAGAACGTGCGGCTGGTGACGGTGAAGGGCACTGTGCCGGAGGAACTGGTGGTGAAGTCGATCACGGGCGGCTTCCTGGCGCAGTCCGCCGATCTACTGACGATCGACAAGCCGGCGGCGAAGGTGGTGACGCAGCGCCAGCCGAGCGAGGCTGAGTGGGCGGCGCTCGAGTTCGCCTGGAAGGTGTGCAAGCACGTGAAGTCCAACGCGATCGTTTATGCCCGCGACGGGCAGTTGCTGAGTTCCGGCGCGGGCCAGATGAGCCGCGTGTTTTCAGCCGAGATCGGCGCGCGGAAATCGGTGCTGCCGCTGGAGAACTGCGCGGTGGCTTCGGATGCGTTCTTCCCCTTCCCGGACGGTCTGGAAGTGGTGGTGAAGAACGGCGGGACTTCCGTGATACAGCCTGGCGGCTCAGTGCGAGACGCGGACGTGATTGCGGCGGCGGACCGCCTGGGCATCGCGATGGTGTTCACCGGCCTGCGGCACTTCCGCCACTAGAGCGGGCGGATCCGGCTCCATCCGGGAGACGGCGGCGCGCAGGGTTCAGCGGATGCGGCCCATGCCGCTCAGGCGGCGCATGAGGTATTCGACGAAAACGCGGTGCGGATTAAAGCCCACCACCTGCTCGGCGCCGGCGACGAAGTTTGACAGCGCGTTGAGGTCGTAGAAGACCGGTTCGCCGCTACGATGGTCGATGATGTACTCCACGCCGCAGACATCGAGGCCGCCGCGGCGGGCGATGGAGACGGCGGTGACGGCGGCGTCGGGATGCGGCTCCACGCGGGTAAACGTGGGTTTAGCGGAAGATTGGCAGACATCGGCCGGGCAGAGGTTATAGCCGGAACCCTCGCGCTGGATGCGCAGGCAGTAGAGCACCTGGCCGTCGAGCACCTCCACGCGATAACAGGCGCCGTCGCGCGAGGGGATGTGCTCCTGGAGGAGGGCGGTATGGTCGCAGCCGAAGTCGATGGTGGCCGCTCTGGCTGCCAGATCGCGAGAGGAGTCGAAGCGCTGGATGCCACTGCCGGCGCCCCCGCAATTCGGCTTCACGAGCAGCGGAAAATTCAGGGCTTCCGCCGTGCCGGCGGCGAGAGAGGCGGAGTTGATCACCTTCGTCCTGGGCACGCGCGCCCCGACGCGGCGGAAGAGGTCCAGCTGCCGCACCTTGCTCACTTCCAGTTCATAGGCCCGTGAGCCGTTCACCACGGCCACGCGCCGCTCTTCCAGCACGCTGAGAAGATCCCGCACGGCGAACTGACCGTGCCCGTGGCCGCGCCACACGGCCGAGGGGCTCATGCGGTTCAGGACCAGGTCAGGGTACTCGCTCTCCTCCAGGTCGTAGGCGAGCGCGCCGGCGTGCCATTCCTCAAAAGCGACTCCGGCCCGGTGCAGCTCTTCAAAGAGGGGCTTGAACCAGTGCGGATGTTCGTAGAGGATCGCGAGTCTGGCCACGGAAAGCTAATTCCAATCTTCCGGCTTCTGACCCTCGGGAAGCAACACACCCTTGTCGATGAAGCGGACAGTGGCGGCGAAATGCGCCGCGTGCGGATCGTGCGTGACCAGGATGATCGTCTTGCCATACTCCTGGTTCAGCCGCGCCAGCAGTGAGAGCACTTCCTGAGCGGACTTCGCGTCGAGGTTGCCGGTCGGCTCGTCGCATAGCAGGATGTCGGGATCCGTGACGATGGCGCGAGCCACCGCCACGCGCTGCTCCTGCCCGCCTGAGAGCTGGCGCGGATAGTGGCCCATGCGGTCACCCAGCCCCACCAGCTTCAAGGCCGTGGCTGCGTGCTGCATCCGCTCGCCCTTCTTCAGGTGCGTCAGCTTGAGCGGCAGCTCCACATTCTCCAGCGCAGTCAGGACCGGAATCAGATTGAAACTCTGAAAGACGAAGCCCACGTGGCGGTTGCGCCACCTGGCGATTTCACTATCGGAGAGCCCGTTGAGTTTCGACCCGAGCACTTCGATGTCGCCGCTGGTGGGGCGGTCCATCGCCGCCGCCAGGTGCAGCAGAGTGGACTTGCCGGAGCCCGATGGCCCCATCAGGGCGAGAAAGTCGCCCCGGCGCACTTCCAGGTTGGCGTCCTTCAGGGCGACGACATGAAACTCGTCCCGGATGTACTCCTTCGTCAGGCCCTGCGTACGAATCACGATTTCGCTCATCGCTTCGTCACCTGCACTTTCATGCCGTCTTTCAACTCGGCCGGCGGATTCACCACCAGGTCCTCGCCGCCGATCAGTCCGTCCTCCACGCGCAGCCCTTGGGGCGTATTGCCACTGGTCCTGATCGCCCGTTCGACGACCTTTCCGCCCACGACGATGTAGACCTTGTCGCTGCGCACCGTGGAAGCGGGGATGAACACGACAGGTTTGCCGGCCTGCACCGCGGCGCCCGGCTTGTCTTCGGCCAGGAAGGCCACGGAGGCGTTCATCTCAGGGCGCAGGAAGGCATCCGGATTCAACACTTTCACCTTCACCTGCACGGTGGCCTTCTGGCGGTTGGCCTCCGGCGAAATCTCATCGACGATGCCCTGCCAGCTGCGGCCAGGATAGGCGTCCACGGTGATGACGCCCTTCTGTTTTGGGCCCAGCTTGTTGAAGTCGTTCTGCGAGATGTCGAGTTCCACGCGCAGGTCGTTCAGGTCTGCCAGCGTCACGACGTATCCCTTGGCTCCGCGCTCGCCCACGAAGCTGGTGGTGACGAACTCACCCTTCTCCACGCCGCGTTCGAGGATGGTGCCTGTAACCGGGGCTTTGATCAACGTGTTCGCCAATTGCGTTTCGGCCAGCGCCACTGTGCCGCGCGCCTGCTCCACCTGGCCGCGCATGGCGGCAATCACCTCCTGGCGCGGCCCGATGCGCACCAGTTCATAGGTCTTCTGCAGCGAACTCACGCGGGCGGTGGCGGCATCATAGCGCGCCTGCGCGTCGTCAAGGCTGGACTTCGACAACACCTTGTCGTGCGCCAGCTGCCGGGCACGGTCCAACTGCACCCTGGCGTTGGCGAGATCAGCCTGCGCCTGCTCCACGTTGGCCTTTGCCGTGGCGATCTCCTCCGGACGCGAACCGGCTTGCAGTTCGGCCAGCCGCGCCTCCAGGGTCATCAACTGCCCGCGCGCCTGCTGCATCTGGGCCTTGTATTCGTCGTCCTCCAGACGAACGATGACCTGCCCGGCCTGCACCGGATCACCCTTTTCCACGCCAATCCACTGCACCTTGCCCACGACCTTGGAGGCCACCTGGATCTTGTGCGCGGCAATCACGTAGCCCGTGGCGTTGAGGATCACCGCATCCCCCGGCGCGCCTCCGGTCCTTGCCGCCCGGGCGCGTACCGTCGTCACTTCAGTGGCGGCGTTCAACCGCTTGTACAGAGCGGCGCCGGCGCCCATCAGAATCATCACCGCGATGCCGCCGATAATCCAGCGGAAAGCCCACCGGGAGCCGCCGTGTGCGGGCTCCTGTGAGGAGCGGTCGATGCGGAGGCTCTTGATGTCGGAGTCCATATGCAGCTCTGTCAGATCTGCCGGAGCGCGGTGAGAATCTGCTTCCGCGCGGCGCTGAAAGCGGGCAGCAGACCGCCGAAGGCGCCCATCACCAAAGCGAAGACCATGCCCTTGCCCATGATTTCAGGGGAGACGCGCAGCGAGAACGCCACCTCGGCAAAGGTGACGTTGCTGCCAATGCCCGTGGTCAACCCGTTCAGCGGCAAGACAAGCGCGATGCCCAGCGCCCCGCCCAGTACGGAAAGCAGCAGCGATTCCAACAGGAAGCTGAGCAGGATGGAGCGGCGCGAGAAGCCGAGTACGCGCAGCGTGCCGATCTCTTTCGAGCGCCGGGCCACGGCGGCGTACATCGTGTTCATGGCGGCAAAGCAGGAGCCCACAGCCATGATCAGCGCCACGAAGCCGCCCAGGTAGCGCACCAGGTCGCCCGAGGAGGTCTGCTGCTGGTAGTAGTCCTTCTCGGCTCTCGCCTGGACATTCAGCCGGCCGTCGTAGTTGAGATCGTTGACCAGCGCCTGGTGGCTGACGGCGTCGGAGGCGCGGATGAGCGCTGAGCTGAGCACCTCCGTCCGTTCGAAGTCTCCCGCCGCCTGGTTGAGATCGGCCAGAATCTCGGAGTTGCGCGCCAGTTGCGGGCTGTCGAAGACGCCGACCACTTCCCAGTCGCCGCGCCCGAAGCGGAGCATCCGGCCCACCTGCGCGTCCGGGTACCGCCGGGCGATGGAACTGCCCACGGTGACTTCGCGCCGGCCGGGGGCGAACCAGCGTCCTTGCGTGAGCTGCATGTCTTCGCGGATCGCCAGGCCGGTGGCTGACACGCCGC
>JACQZS010000185.1 GCA_016213725.1 Acidobacteriota bacterium
AGAGGGAAGCCCGCCGGGGGGCGGCGGGCTTGGGCGAAGTTCAGGCGGCTCCGGACTGGCGTCCGGGGAGAGATTACATGCCGGCCTTTTGTTTGAGGACCTCGACGAGTTCATGGACGGCGGCGGCGCTCTTGTCGAGCTGGGCCTTCTCGTCGGGCTGGAGGGCCACCTCATAGACCTTCTCGATGCCGCCGGCGCCGATCTTCACCGGGACGCCGACAAAGAGCCCGTTGTAGCCGTATTCGCCTTCGAGCATGGCGGCGCAGGGGAGCACCTTCTTCTTGTCCTTGAGAATGGACTCAGCCATTTCGACGGCGGCGGCGGAGGGGGCGTAGTAGGCGCTGCCGGTCTTGAGGTACTTGACGATCTCGGCGCCGCCGTTGCGGGTGCGGTCCACCAGGGCGTCGATGCGTTCCTTGGGGAGGAGTTCGGTGATGGGGATGCCGCCGACGGTGGTGAGGCGGACGATGGGGACCATGGTGTCGCCGTGGCCGCCGAGGACGAGGGCGGTGATGCTCTCGACGGAGACGCCGAGTTCCATGGAGATGAAGGTCCGGTAGCGGGCGGTATCGAGGACGCCGGCCATGCCGATGACGCGGGAGCGGTCGAACTTGGAGACCTGCTGCGCCACCCAGCACATGGCGTCGAGGGGGTTGGTGACAAGGATGAGGAACGCGTTGGGGGAGTATCTGACGACCTGCTCGGTAGCGCTCTTGACGATCTCGTAGTTGGCGAGCAGGAGGTCGTCGCGGCTCATGCCGGGCTTGCGGGGGAAGCCGGCGGTAATGATGACGATGTCGGAATTGGCGGTGGGCTCATAGTCGTTGGCGCCGGTGACGTTCACGTCATAGCCTTCGACAGGGCCGGACTGGGCGATATCGAGGCCTTTGCCTTGAGGTACGCCTTCCATGATGTCGACGAGGACGACGTCGGCGAGTTCCTTCCCGGCGATGCGCAATGCGCAATTGGCGCCGACATTCCCGGCGCCGACGACAGTGACTTTTTTCCGCATGATAAATCCTTCCTGATCGAGTAGTGGCAACGACTGCGGGAGCGCTCCGAGCGGAGGTTCCTCTCTGATTGTAGTCTTTGAGGCAAGAGGGCGGGAGAGATTTGGCGGCAGCGGAGATTCGCGTCGAGTCAGGCTGGTGCGGGAGCTTCTGGGGGGCGAATCCGGCGGCTCGATTGGAGGCGGAACGGGCGAGCCCTCAGGCTTCCGTGCCGGCGGAGCGAGCAGCCGGGCCGGCGCCGGGCCGGAAGAGAGCGGCGAAGATGCCGCGGCAGGTGCGGGGGAGAAGCGTGATCACCGGGCGGCCGGAGCGCGCCAGGGCAGGCTGGGCGCGTTGAGTTGGGGTGGCATAGGGCTAGAATAGGAATTTCATGCAGCAACCGGAGTCAGCGCGCGCCTACTTTGACAAGCAGATGGAGCGTCTGCGGAAGCAGATGAAGAAGAAGCGCATCGTCTTTCCGGAAGGGGAAGATCCGCGGGTGATTGCGGCGGCGTCGAGGCTGTGCACGGAAGAGCTGGCGATTCCGATTTTGATGGGCCGGCCGCAGGGGCAGGTGGCGTCGTGCGTGGTGGTGGAGCAGCCGGAGAATAACGCCAGGCTGCCGGAGTTTGCACGGGTGCTGCAGGACCGGCGGCGGGCGCGCGGGATTACGGAGATGGAAGCGCGGAAGATGGCGCTGAATCCGCTGGTGTTCGCCGGGTTGATGGTGGCTTCGGGAGAGGCGGACGGATTCGTGGGCGGGGCGGCGACGACGACGGCCGATACGTTCCGGGCGGCGCACATGACCATCGGGATGCGCACCGACATCAAGACGGCGTCGGGCGTGATGATCGTCTGCA
This sequence comes from Acidobacteriota bacterium, assembly GCA_016213725.1. Taxonomy (GTDB): domain Bacteria; phylum Acidobacteriota; class Terriglobia; order Bryobacterales; family Bryobacteraceae; genus Paludibaculum. Next base: position 1,850 of record JACQZS010000185.1, read on the forward strand.
CGCATGCGGCGGAGATGGGGGCGGGCGGGGTGTTTGCGATGGCGGATCCGGCATTGATGATCGACCCTACTCCGTCGCAGCTGGCGGATATTGCGATAGCTACGGCGGAGACGACGCGGAGCGTGATCGGGGTGGAGCCGGTGGTGGCGCTGCTCTCGTTTTCGACGAAAGGCTCGGCGAAGCATCCGCTGGCGGCGAAGGTGATTGAGGCGCGGAAGATCGTGGAGGCGCGGCGGCCTGACCTGCATGTGGATGGAGAGTTGCAGGCCGACGCGGCGCTGGTGGAGAGCGTGGGGCGGTCGAAGGCGCCGGGCTCGACGGTGGCGGGGCGCGCGAACACGCTGATCTTCCCGGACGTGGGGAGCGCGAACATCGGGGTAAAGATGGTGGAGCGGCTGGGCGGCGCGGTGTGTACGGGTCCGCTGCTGCAAGGGTTCCAGAAGCCGGCCAACGACCTGTCGCGCGGATGCACGGCGGAGGACATCTACCGTTTGGCGATGCTAACAGCGTTGCAGGCGGGCGACTAAGGCGGCACCGGCGCAATGAAACTGCCATTCCGGCTGGTGTACCACGATGGATATGATCCGCATTTCGGCGATCATGTCTTTCCGTCGCAGAAATACCGGCTGATCAAGAACCGGATGATGTTGAGCGGCTTTGCGGAAGAGGAGGATTTCCGCAAGCCGGGCCCGGCGACGCGCGAGCAGCTACTGGAGGCGCACACGCCGCAGTGGGTGAAGAAACTCGAGACCGACACGCTGACGTATCACGACATCCTGAAGCTGGAAGTGCCATATTCGCGGAAGATGGTGGAAGCGGCCCGGCTGGCGGCGGGGGGGACGCTGCTGGCGGCGAGGTGGGCGCTGCACCAGGGGGTTGGATACAACATCGGCGGCGGCTTTCATCACGCTTTCCCTGACCATGGGGAGGGTTTCTGCGCGGTGAACGACGTGGCGGTGGCGGCGCGCGCCTTGCAGAAAGAAGGCGTGTTGAAGAAGGTGCTGATCGTCGATTGCGACGTGCATCAGGGCAACGGGACGGCGTCGATCTTTGCGGGGGACCGGCGGGTGTTCACGCTGTCGATTCACCACTTCAACAACTACCCGACGGAAAAGCCGCCCTCGACGGTGGATATCCACTTGCCGGATGGAGTGCCGGATGCCGAGTACCTTGCGCACCTGGCGCCCGCGTATGAAACGGCGGTGCTGGGATTCCGGCCCGAGATCGTGTTTTTCGTGGCGGGGACCGATCCCTATTTCGACGATCAACTCGGCGGGCTCTCGCTGACGAAAGAGGGGATGTATTTGCGGGACCGGCTGGTGTTCGATGTCGCGCTGCGGAAGCACATCCCCGTGGTTTCGGTGCTGGCGGGGGGGTATGCGAAGAAGATCGACGACACGGTGGACCTGCACATCCAGACGGCGCGGGCGGCGACGGATTCGATGACAGAGTGGGCGCGGCGGTGGTGAGCGGTCTTTAGCGTTCTGTGCCTAGCGGTTTGGGCTTATCGGTCTTTGGTTCCGAGGAGGCCCTTGGGCAGGACCATCACGCCGGCTTCGGAGGCGCGGAAAATGTTCATGAGCAGCTCATTGCCGGGGAGCTGGGCTTCGAGGTATTCCACTCCTTCGACGGTGATCTGGAAGCTGGAACGGTCGTCCTGGACGATGTAGCGTTTGAGGCGCAGAAACCACAAGGCGAAGCGGAGGTGTTCGCGGGGGAAGTCCATGAGGTGCTCGAGGTCGAGCATGGAGAGGGCGGCGAGGTCGGGATTGGCGCGCCGGCGGGCGTAGAGGAGGCAGAGGACTCCGACGCGGATTTTAGCCTCGGCGTCGAAGCCGTCGGTGAACTCGCGGGACTGGAAGATGGGCAGGGCGGCGGGCTGATTCTGAGCGAGGGTTTCGTCGTACGAAGCGCGGGCGGCGGGATCAGAGAGGGTTTTGTAGGCTTGCGTGTAGAGTTTGAAACGCTCGGCGTCGCCGGTGGTCTGGTTGTCGGGGTGATAGCGGGCGGCGAAGATCTTATAGACGCGTTGGATGGTTTCAGGCTCCGCGCCGGGGTTTACCTGGAGAAGGTCGTAGTAATTGGTGGAATTGTCGCCCACTGATTTCTTATCGGCGGGGTTTGGGCATGGGTTTAGACTGTGTCCGGAGCCTGGGATGGGTTAGTGGGGCTGGGTGGAGGGGGCGAGGGCCGGCAGGCGGAGGCTGGCCTGGCCGGCTTCGGGGACGGTGACGGCGAGGCCGTGTTCTTCCCAGGGTTTGAGGAAATCAGGATCCATCCAGGCGCCCGGCTCGACATCTTCCCAGGCAAAGGCGAGGTAGTCTCCGGGTGGAACGTTGGTGATGGAGAAGCGGCCGCCGGGGGCGGGAGTGTCGGCGAAGCGGAAGGCGAACTTGCGGAGGACGGGGTCCTTGGGGACGAGGGCGACGGTGAGTTGGGGCGCGGCGGGCCGGCCCTGGGGCGGATCGACGGTGCCGGAGACGGAGCCGGCTTTACGGCTGATGAGGATCTCGATGGGGGAGGCGACCGCGGACGAGAGTTCGAAGCCGGTGTAGGTGACATCGGCGCCGCCGACGGTGACGCGGCTCATATAGTAACCCTGGGGGAGTTGGGTGGCGACGAGGGCGTAGGTATCGGTTTGGACGCCGTTGATGCGGAAAGAGCGGTCGGGTTGGACGCGCCCGGAGTCCACAGTTCTGGAGGCATCGACGGCGGGACCGCCTTTGAGGAGTTCGACGCGTGCTTTGGAGAGATCGAGGCCGGCGTCGCCATCCACGCGGAGGCGGCCGGAGAGGGTGGAGGGGTTATTGATGACGATGGTGACGCCTTCGATGTCGTTGCCCCGGACAGAGACCGGGGTGATGCCGGCGCGGGCGATTCCGTTCTGTCCGACTTCGGCCTGGGCCAAGTATTCGCCCGGTTCGACGCTGGTGATCACGAACTCGCCGGATGTAGAGAGCTCGGCGGAATGGAAGCTGTAGATGCCGGCGGCGGAGGCGTCGTGGCTATTGCGGAGAAAGAGCCGGACATTGGGATGGCTGGCGTTGGGGATTTCGACTACGACTTTGCCGCGGATGGTGGCGGTGCGGGCGGAGGGGAGGCGGATATCGCCCGTTCGAACCTCGGCGCCTGGCTCCAGAGTGATGGGGGCCGCGGTTGAGCTGTCGGGGGCGTCGGGGTAGTAGACAGGGACGAGGCGCTCGGCTTGATGGGACTTGGGGGGCGCACCGGCGAGGCTAGTGGCGTAGAGGTAGTATATGCCGGGCTTGAGGTTGGCGACGCGGAACTCGCCGAGGTCGTTGGTGGATGCGGAGCGGAGGGTGGCGAGGGTCTTGCGGCCGTTGACGTAGCGGGTGCGCAGAATCTGGACCTGGGCCTGGTCGAGCGGGTCGCCATCGGAATCGAGGACACGGCCGGCGATGACGGAGAAGGGCGTGAGGCGGAGGGTGAGCGATTTCGGAGGAGTCGCGGGGAGATCGAGAGGAAGGGGGTACTCGGTGGCGACGAAGCCGTTGCGGGAGATTCGGAGGAGATAGCGGCCGGGTTCGATGGATGGAATCGTGAATTTGCCGTCAGGTGCGGAGGTGGCCGCGTAGGAGTGGTTCCAGTCGTTGGGGGATTGGGCGGGGACGAGAAGAAGTCTGGCCTTGCCCAGGGGCGCGCTGGTAAGGGCGTTGATGACCTGGCCGGAAAGGGCCGGGGGCGGTTCCGATTGAGCGGCTGCCGCCAGGCTGAGGAAGAGAAGGGCTAAGGTACGCACGAGGCTCGCGGATTCAGATTATCGAATGCGGGGAGAAATGAAAAGGCCGGCTATCGGAGGAGGATGATGGCCGGCCATTCTTTTTGGAGGAGGAGAATTAATCTCTCGTTGAATTGAGTATGCGAAATGGAGTGCGGAAGAGGAATCGAACCATCGGTTCAATCGCAATTGGTACGTTCCAGGTACTTCCGGTGGGGCACAGCGAGGCCGGCTGGAAAAGGAAAGGCCGGCTATCGGAGGAGGATGACAGCCGGCCTGAATTTAGAGGAGGAGATTTTGTATCTCTTTGGTGATTTCAGTGTGCAAGATGGACCGCGAACGGGGAATCGCCCGATGGGTTCAATCGCAATTGGTACGTTCCAGGTACTTCCGGTGGGGCACAGCGAGGCCGGCTGGAACAGGAAAGGCCGGCTATCGGAGGAGGGTGATAGCCGGCCTGAATTTGGAGGAGGAGATTTTGTATCTCTTTGGTGATTTCAGTGTGCAAGATGAGCGGCGAACGGGGAATCGCCCGATGGGTTCAATCGCAATTGGTACGTTCCAGGTACTTCGGGTGGGGCGCAGCGGGGCAGGCTGAAAAATGAATGGCCGGCTATCGGAGGAGGATGATAGCCGGCCTTTGTTTTGGAGGAGGAGATTCTTAATCTCGTTGATTTGAGGATAGGGCGGGGAAGCCGGAGGGCCAAGCGAACTTTGGGATCATTTTGTTTTGGTACGTCCAAGGTACCTTGGTACTACGTGTAATCCGCACTTCCCGGCGAGGGTCAGGGGGCGGTGGGCTGCGCGGGCCGGCGTTACGGCTTGCGGACCAGGCGCGGGCAGGCCTTTTTGAGCTTGGCTACCTTGGGGGCGGCGTTGTAGGCGATATAGGGGTTGGCCGGATTCTGAGCGGCGTAGTCCTGATGGTAATCTTCGGCGGGGTAGAAGCCCTTCAGGGCAGAGACCTCGGTTACGATCTTGCTCTTGAACACTTTGGCTTCGTCGAGTTGGCGGATATAGGCTTCGGCGATGCGCTTCTGCTCTTCGGTGGCGAAGAAGACGGCGGAACGGTATTGAGTGCCGAAGTCGGGACCCTGGCGGTTGAGGGTGGTGGGATCGTGGGCGGCTTCGAAGAAAACGCGGAGCAGTTGGCCGTAGGTGACCACCTTGGGATCGTAGGTGAT
>JACQZS010000178.1 GCA_016213725.1 Acidobacteriota bacterium
GATTGGTGCGAAGCTGGTGCTGGCCGCGCTGGTGGGCCGGTCTCGCGACGCGCTGCTGGGTACGGGCTACCGGGTGGCCATGCGCGTGCTCGGCGTGGCGTTGCTGGTGATGGCCACGCTGCTCGCACGCGACGGTGTAAGATTTCTCAGTCAGTGAGCCGGCCCGCGCGCCGGGAAGGGATTCCGACGATGCATCGCAATGTGATCTCCCGCCGGCAACTGCTGGCCGGTGGGGCCGGCTGGCTGGCCGGCGCGGAAAAGCCGAATATTCTGTTCGTCCTGGCCGACGATCTCGGCTGGAAAGACACGGGCTTCAACGGCTCGGATTTCTATGAGACGCCCAACCTGGACCGGCTCAAGGGCGAGGGCATGATCTTTTCGCAGGCCTACGCCTGCGGCGCCAACTGCGCTCCCAGCCGCGCCTGCCTGCTCTCCGGCCAGTACACTCCGCGCCACGGCGTCTACGCCGTCGGCAGCACCAAACGCGGCCCGGTGAAGAAGATGCGGCTGGAGCCGGTGCCCAACAAAGAGTACCTGGAGCCTTCCACCGTGACTCTGGCCGAGGCGCTCCGCTCTGCCGGCTACGCCACCGGGCTGTTCGGGAAATGGCATCTGGGGGCCGGCAACGGCAGCGAACCCAAGGCCCAGGGCTTCGACGAGTACTTCGACCCGCGCCTTCCGGATCCGAACCGCAAGCGCGACCTGCCCGACGACCCCAAAGGCATCTACTCCCTCACCCGGGCCGCCGGCGCGTTCATGGAGAAGAATCGTCACCAGCCGTTCTTCGCCTACGTCGCCCACCACGCCATTCACAGCACGCTGGAGGCGCGTCCGGCGACGCTCGAGAAATTCCGCGCCAAGGCCAAAGGCGCGCAGCACAGCAACGCGCTCTACGCGGCCTGTGTCTACGATCTCGACGACGGCGTGGGCCAGTTGCTGCGCCGGCTCTCCGAACTGGACCTGCAACGCAACACCCTGCTGGTGTTCACCTCCGACAACGGCGGCACGCAGCAGTCGCTGCAGGAGCCGCTGCGCGGTTCGAAGGGCTGCTACTACGAAGGCGGAATTCGAGAGCCGATGATTGTGCGCTGGCCCGGGCGCGTGGCCGCGGGCTCCTCCTGCGCGGTGCCGGTGGCCAGTGTCGACTTCTATCCGACGCTGCTCGAGGCGGCGGGCGGCCGAAGGCCCGCCGGACAGGCGCTGGACGGCGAAAGCCTGCTGCCGCTGTTCACCGGCCGGGGAAAGCTGAAACGCGAAGCCATCTACTGGCACTTCCCCGGCTATCTGGATGTGCCGGTGCCGCGCGGCCGCGATAACGACTTCCGCACCCGCCCGGTGAGCGTCATCCGCAAGGGCGACTGGAAGCTCCTGCTCTATCACGAGGAATGGCAGCTCGACGGCGGGCACGCGCGCATCGCCGGCAATCACGCGGTGGAGCTTTTCAATATCGCCGAAGACGTCGGAGAACGCCGAGACCTGGCCCAGGACAACAGCGCCAAACGCGAGGAGCTGTTGCGGGATCTTCTGCTGTGGTGCGAAAAAATCCGGGCGCCACTTCCGGAGAGGAGGAACCCGGAGTATGCGCCCGGCTAAAAACTGGTCCGCTAGCTGGCCAGCTGCGCGCGGTCCTTGGCCAGGAGGTGGTCCTCAAAGCCGTAATCCATGGTCCGCTTGTGATTCCGCACGTACCACTTGTAGGTTTCCTTCAGCCCGTCGGCGAAAGGCGTGGGCTTGAAGGTGAGAACGCGCTGCGCTTTACTGATCACCATCGTGATCGGGGGCAGGTCGAAGTACATCCCGAAGTAGAGGTTGGGCCCCATGGGGTGCCCGCCGCAGCGCAGGATGCGCTCGCGGGGGATGCGAACCACAGGCGTCGTCTTGCCGCAGGATGTGAAGAACGCGTCGATCAGCTCGGCCTGCGTCAGCGGCCGCGCATTGGAGATGTTGAAGGCGTGGCCGAGCGCGTTCGGGGCGTCCACCGCCCGGATGCAGGCCGACACCAGGTCCTTCACAAAGACAAACTGCATCAGCCGGCGGCCATCGCCGGGCAGGATGAGGGCGCGCTTGTCGCGGATCCGGTCCCAGAAAAACTGCTCCCGGTAGATCGGATTGCCGGGGCCATAGACGAACGGCGGGCGGATGGTGACCACCGGCGTGCCGTGGCGCTGGTGCAGGCGGAACAGAGCGCGCTCGGTTTGCGCCTTGTTGCGGACGTAGGCGTCGGGATGATCGTCGGCCGCCAGCGCGTCGCCTTCGTGATGGTTCAAACCATCCCCGTAAGCCGCCACCGAGGACATGTAAATGTAGCGGCCGATATTGCCCGTCAGATAATGTGCCAGGGAGGAAACCGCCTTTGCCGGCGTTCCGCGCTCCCAGTCGTAGGCCAGGTCAAAAACGGCGTCGAAACTCTTGCCGTTGACGGCTGCCTGCACCGCCGCGGGATCGTTGCGGTCGGCCTGCAGATTGGCCACTTTCTTGCCGAGGTCGTGCGAATGTCTCCGATGGAGGATGGTGACGTCGTGGCCGCCCTTCAGCAGGCTGGCCACAAGATGGCGTCCGATGAACTGAGTTCCGCCGATTATGAGAGTCTTCATCGTTTGGTAAGAGTGCTCTGGTGTTGAGTCGGATTGTTGTTCGAGCAAATCCATCCGCGGCCGCTGGCCGGCCGCCGGCCTGCTGCGGAAGTGACGGTGTCCGGCACATGGGAGCCGATGCCTACGGGGGCGCTGCCAACCGCTCGGGCGATCTTCGGGGCTGGCCCGGAGTTGGATTCGACAGCGCAGGTGCCAGGGATGAGCAAATCGAAGTGGCCGCTGGAAAAGGCTATCTTTTGGCTAGTCTGGCTCGGCAAAAAAACCGCACTCCTTCGATACGACCGCCTACGGGGATGGAGGAAGATTCCTCTCATATCTTAGCAGTTTTCAGGCACTTTCCGCGCTGGCCTCCGGCCGGCGCCCGCGCCGGAGTATCCTGCCCGGCACTGCCGCGGAAAGCGCGGCTGTCCCTCCGGCGAAAGGCCCGGTCACCTGTTTGTATCCTTTTTGTATCCTGCCATCGAGTCTCTCAACACCGGCCGGTTGAGGGTTTCGGCGATCCACGATATCCACTTTGAAGGGAGTGGCCCTCCGCGAGGCAAGCCGGTGAACCTCCTGCAAGGCGGCCTGGGCGGCGGTTCTTCCACCCGCGGCGACTGAGCATCGAGACATAGCGGGTGTTCGGCGGCGGAGTGGTTTGCGGGGCGGGGCAGGGCAACCATCCGCTGCTGGAGTAGCATAGGATAGCGCTCATGCGCATCCTTGCTCCACTCCTGCTGGTCTGCTCATTTACGGCTATGGCTGAAGATCTCCCAACCAAAAAGTTCCTGAGCCTCGCGGCTATCAAGACCATGGTGGCGGCCGCCGAAGGCGAGGCGCAGAAGCGCAACGTGCAGGTGACCATCTGCATCGTGGACGAGAGCGGCAACCTGCTCTTCCTCCAGAAAGCCGACGGGGCCACGATGAACACCATCGAGTTCGCGCAGAAGAAAGCCCGCCATGCGTCCAAGTTCCGCAGCCCGTCCAAGAACGCCGCGGACAATCTGGCCAAAGGCAACCTCCAGGTGCTGGCGTTTCCGGACGGCTTCCCGAATCAGGGCGGACTGCCGATCAAGATGGGCGGCCAGATTCTGGGCGGCATCGGCGTCAGCGGCGCGCCGTCGGAAGTGGACGAGGCTATCGGCCAGGTGGCCATCGACGCACTGCTCGAAAAATACAAATAGGGCCCGGCGCTTCGGCAGCGGCCGGGCCCCATGGGGTTCCGGTGGGAACTAGAATGCGAAACGCAGGGCCAGCTGGATCATGCGCGCCGGGAAGGCGCTACGGATGGTTCCGAAAGCGGTGCTGCTGCGCGTGGAGTTCGGCGCCTGGAAGTTCGTCTTGTTGAGAAGGTTGAAGAACTCCGCGCGGAACTCGATCTTCTTGCCTTCGGCCCACAGCGGGAAGTCCTTGTGCATGCCGAAGTCGGCCTGGTAGAGGGCGTAGCTGCGGGCCACGTTCCGGCCGGCGCTGCCGAACGGATAGGGATGCAGCGGATCGACGGGGATCACCACGTTGTCCGGATTGAAGTACTTGTCGATGCTGCGCTGGCCCTCTGGGGCCATGAAGTCACCGACGAGGTTCGGGCGATACGTGGGGTAGCCGCTGATGGAGTAGCGCGAGGCGGGCGAATAGGTGAGGTTGACAGGCAGGCCGCTGGACATCGTGTTGATGAGCGTGGCGCGCCAGCCGCCGGCGATCGCCTGCATAACGGCGTTGCCGTTGGCGCCGTACTTGCGCCCCTGGCCGTACGGGAGGTCGTAGACCAGCGTGGTGGTGTTGGCGATCGGCTGGTTGTAGCTGCCCAGGCCCTTTTCCGTCTTCTGGTCCAGGTAGTTCATGCGCGAGTTGTCGCCGTTGGCCGATTCCAGGTGGCCGGCGGCGTTGTCGATCACCTTGGACCAGGTGAAGGAATTCAGGAAGTAGAGCCCGCCGGCGAAACGGCGCTCCAGCTTCGTCTGCAACGCGTGGTAGGTGGCAAAACCGCCGCCCCAGGAGATCTCCATCTCGCCGAAGGCCTGCATCGGCCGGCGGGAGTTCAGTGAGCTGTTCTCGCCCGGATTCTGCGCGCGGGCCTGGTTGACGTCGCCCAGCGTCACCAGCTTCACGCTGCGGTTGCCGACGTAAGCCGTGTCGAGCACCCAGCCCATGCCGAGCTCATGCTGCAGGGTGAGATGCCAGCTCTGCACGTAGCCCGTGCGCGTGTCGGAGGGCGTGTAGCGCAGAGAGACGTTCTGCAGCACGACGCGGGAGGGGTCCACCATGTTGGAGGTGTAGCCCAGCATGGTGGGCCGGAAGCAGTTGGTGAGCGCCACGTCCGCCGCGCAGGTAGGCGCGTTCAGCGGATCGGGATTCGTGATGCCGGTGTTGATCACCGAGGGCGGGTTGTAGGCCAGCAGGTTCTCGCCGCCGAGGCGATTGAAGTGGATGAAGCTGACGCCGTAACCGCTGCGCAGCACGGTCTTCGGCATGATCTTGTAGGCCAGGCCGATGCGCGGCGCCCAGTTGTTGCGGTCAGGATAGACCAGCGCGCGGCTGTAGATGTCGCCGCTGCTGGCGTAGATCGGCTTCTGGGTGTTCAGGTCGTAGTTGGCCAGATGATTGCCGGCCTCCCACTGCGGCGTCGCATACTCGTACCGGACGCCCAGGTTGAAGGTGAGGTTGTTGTTCACTTTCCAGTCGTCCTGCACGTAGAAGAAGTTCATCCGCTGGCGGTACTGGGCGACGAAGGTATTGGTGAGGGAGTAGCTGCTGCGGGCGCCGAAAAGGAAGTCGGCGATGTTGTAAGCCGTGCTGCTGGACGCTCCGACGGGCGAGCTGAACTGCCCGCTGTAGCTGTCCTGTCCGTACTGCGGGCTGAAGTCGAGCACCTCGGTGTGGATGGTCTGCAGCTCCCAGCCCAGCTTTAGCGTGTGCCGGGCGAAGATCTTCGAGTAGTTCACCTTGGGATTGAATACCACCGGGTTCTGGAACTGCGGCGTGCTGTTGCGGCGGCCCAGGCCCGCATAGCCGTTGATGCTTTGGGTGTTCAGGCCGCCGGCCAGCTCCGGATCCGTGGGCAGGCCCTTGATGCCGTAAGCCTGTTCCATGTTCGGCATGCCGATCTGCAACGGCCACTTGCCGCCCACGCTCTTCGTCCAACCCATGCGGACTTCGATCAGCGACGACGGGCTCAGGGTGTAGGTGGCCGCGCCCGCAATCTGCTTGTTCACGATATGCACGTTGCCGTTGCTGCCGTCGCTGCCCAGCGGCAACGGGATCACCGGCGTGTCGGTCTGATTGAATTCGCGGTGGCTGTAGCGCGCAAAGGCGGTCAGCTTGCTGCTGAAGTAGTGGTCCACGCGCACGTCGCCCTTGTCGTCCACGGTGGGGATGCGGGGCAGCGCCTGGTAGTTGTTCGAGAAACCGGACGTCGTCGGCACCGGCAGATCGGCGAACACCTTGGTGGCGAAGCTCGTGATCAGCGACTTCGGGATGATGCCGTCGGGATAGAGTTGGCCGGTGTAGGGGTTCTCTATGGGCAGCGGCGCGCCGCTGGCGGTCTTGAAGATGCCGTTGCGCTGGTCCATCGTCGGGATGGTCTGGTAGGACAGCGACTTCGTCGTGCGCCGCAGCCCTTCGTAGTCGGCGAAGAAGAAAGTCTTGTTGCGGATAATGCGGCCGCCGAAGGCGCCGCCAAACTGGTTCTGCTGGAACACCGGTTTCCCCAGCGCCGGCTTGAAGAAGCCCACGGCGTTCAGCGCCGTGTTGCGCAGGTAGTCCCAGGCCGCCCCGTGAAAGTCGTTGGCGCCGCTCTTCACTGAGACGTTGACGATGGCCCCGCCCGCCCGGCCATACTCGGCGCTGAAATTGTTGGTTTGAACCTTGAATTCCGATACGGCGTCCGGGCTGAGCTGGATGGCCTGGTTCGAATAACCCTGGTTGGAGGTGGCGTAGGTGTTGTTGTCCACGCCATCCACCTGGAAGTTGTTCAGCGCGCTCCGCAGCCCGTTCACGTTGAACGAGGAGTCGCGGTAGTTGCTGTTGCTCTGGTCCATCGCCAGGAAGGACTTGCGGACGCCGGGCGCCAGCAAGGCGAGGTCGGCGTAGGAGCGGCCGTTCAACGGCAGGTTGACGATGGTCACGTTCTTCACCACCTGGCCGCGGTCGCTCGATTCGGTCTCCAGCGCCGTGGCTGCGTCGCTCACCACCACGCTCTCCGAGACCGAGCCCACCTGCAGCGCGAGATCCACTCTCTGCCGGGCGCTTACCGTGGCCTCAAACTCCTCGGCGACGGCCGTCTTGAAGCCGGACTGCTCCGCCTTCACCGTATAGTTGCCGATGGGGACGTTCAGAAACTGGTAATTGCCCGACCCATCGCTTTGGGCTTTCATCACAATGCCCGTCTTCACGTTGGTCAGCTCCACCTTGGCTCCGGCGACCACGGCGCCCGAGGGATCCTTGATCGTGCCAAGCACGGTGGCACTATCAAACTGGGCGAAAGCACTGAGGGTGAAAAGGACCATGGCGGCCAGCGCGATCCTGAGCGAGAACTTCATCATAAGTTGTTGGGCTCCTTCCATCGGAACTGGAATCAGCGGAGATTCTTAGCAAAAGAGATCAAAACGGTCTATTGCACACGTGTTCATCGCGGAGGAAGTTGCTCGTCCTGGAAACAGCATCCCCTGGAGCCTCGCGTACTCAGGAATTATTCTGGATGGGCCGCCACTCTGTCAAATCCCATTCTCCATCAAACCACCCATGTAGAAAATTCACGGAATTGTAATCCAATGGCTCCGTGGGTGTTACCGCGCCGGCGTTTTGGCGATGTGGCTATCTAAAGAGTGGCCCCGGCGGCGCGGCTTCCAGGCAAACTGTTAATTCGAAGAGAGAGGTGCCCCATGTCGAATCTGGCCAACCGCCTGCTGCTGTCGGCTTCCACTTTGTTGCTCGCTGCCGGACTGGAGGCTCAGCCCCCCGGCGGCCTGCCGGTAATCTCCGGCAACGGCTTTGTTTATGCGATGGTGGCGCCCAACGGAGGCGTGAAGGTGTGGGGCCGTTCCAAGCCCAAGCTGGGCTTCGGGGACGGGAACACGGCCGCGGAGGTGGTGTGGGACGATCCCAGGCCCGTCCCCGGCCTCGGCCCCGCAATGAGCGTCTCGGTGGGGCCGGGGCAGGCGCTGGTGCTGCTGGCCGACGGGACTGTCGCCGGCTGGGGCGGCAACAGCGATTGCGAGGTCGGCAACGGCGAGCCGGGCCGGAAGATGAGAAGGGGCATGCCCCTGGCGGCCGCGCCGGCGCCGGTGCCGGTGACGGGATTGCGCAATGCGGTGCAGGTGGCGGCGGGCAGCGGCGTGTCGGGCGCGGTGCTGGCCGATGGCTCCGTGTGGGTGTGGGGTGCGCCGGACAAGGGCCTGCTGGCCAATGGACTGGAGGGCGGCGGCTATCCCTGCGTGGCCGTGCCGCAGCCGGTGGAAGGACTGACGGGCGTGGTGCAACTGGCGTTTTCCGAAACCCACGCGCTGGCCCTGAAGCAGGACGGCACCATCATGGCCTGGGGAGCGAATCGCGAGGGGCAGATCGGCGATGGGACGCGGGAGCCGCGCTTCCGTCCCGTGCAGGTGCAGGGCATTTCCAACGCGATCAGCGTCGGCGCCGGTTATTACATGTCCGCGGCGCTGCTGAAGGACGGCACCGTGCGCACCTGGGGGATGAACCTCAACGGACGGATGGGCGATCCCTCCACCAATCCGCCCGACGAGGCGCAACGCTACAAGACCACGCCCTACGCCGTTCCCGGCGTGACGGGCGTCCGGGCGCTGCAGGCCAACAGCGGCTTCGTCCTGATCCAGGGACCGGACGGGACGCTGCGCGGCTGGGGCGAGAGCTACCACGGCAGTCTCGGCATCGGCGTGCTCGACAACTTCTTCGGGCGTCCGCAAGCGGTGAAGGGGCTCGGTCCGGTGGCGCGGTTCTATTCGATGCGGCAGACCGTCTTCGCGGTGCGCGCCGACGGCGCCGTCTTCGGCTGGGGGCCCATCCAGATGAACACCGCGCAGGGCCGGGTGAGTACGACAGGCGTGCCTGTGCGGCTTTTTTGACGTTTAACATCGCATCGGAGCCGTAAATCTGATATACCAGTGGCGTCATGCTTACACGACGCGAATGGATGAGTTGTCTGGCCGCACTGGCCGCGCCTGAGGCAAACGACCCCTGGAAGCAGGCCGATGCGATTCTGAAACGCATTGTTCCCCCGAAATTCCCGGCCCGCGACTTTCTTATCACGAAGTACGGCGCCCAGGCCGGAGGCGCCGTGGATGCCAGCGGCGCGCTGAAGCAGGCCATCGCGGCCTGTGCGGCGGCCGGCGGCGGACGCGTGGTGGTGCCGGAAGGCCGCTTCCTCACCGGTCCCGTGCATCTGAAGAGCGGCGTGAATCTGCATCTGGCCGCCGGCAGCGTGCTGTTGTTCACCACGGATCCCAAGGCCTACCTGCCGGCCGTGTTCACGCGCTGGGAAGGCATGGAATTGATGGGCTATTCGCCGCTGGTGTACGCCTTCGGCCAGAAAAATATCGCCGTAACGGGGCCGGGCACGCTGGACGGACAGGCCGGCGCCGCGCACTGGTGGCCGTGGAAGGGGCGGACCGAATACGGCTGGAAGAAGGGCGATCCGCACCAGGCGGCGGCGCGCAACAAGCTGGGGGAATTGAGCGAGAAAGATGTGCCGGTGGCGGAGCGCGTGTTCGCCGAGGGCTCCTACCTGCGCCCGCAGTTCGTGGAGACTTACAAGTGCGAGAACGTGTTGATCGAAGGCGTGACCATCCTCAACTCGCCGATGTGGGAGATCCACCCGGTGCTGTGCAGGAACGTGACCGTGCGCGGCGTTACCGTGCGGTCCCACGGGCCCAACAACGATGGCTGCGATCCAGAATCCTGCGTGGATGTGCTCATCGAGAACTGCAAGTTCGATACCGGCGACGACTGCATCGCGATCAAGAGCGGCCGCAACCGCGACGGGCGCCGGGTGAACGCGCCCACCGAGAACATCATCATCCGCGGCTGCGAGATGAAAGACGGCCACGGAGGCGTGACCATCGGCAGCGAAGTTTCCGGCGGCGTGCGCAACGTCTTTGCAGAGAACTGCCGCATGGACAGCCCCAACCTCGACCGTGTGCTGCGGCTGAAAACCAACGCCGTCCGCGGCGGCTTCATCGAGAACGTCTACATGCGGAACGTCACCGTGGGCCAGGTGGCCGACGCCGTTCTGCATGCTGATTTCTTCTACGAAGAGGGCGAAAAGGGCGATTTCCTGCCCCGTGTGAAGAACATCGTCATGGAAGATGTCACCTGCGGCCGCAGCCAGCGGGCCATCTACATCCGGGCCTTTGCGAAGGCCCCTGTGGAACAAGTGCGGCTGGCGCGCTGCACCTTCGACAACGTCAAGCAGGGCGATGTCCTCGAAAACGTGAAGGGGTTGGAACAGGTGGACGTGCGCGTCAACGGGACGAAACGCTAAGCAGGGCAACGCCGGCCGCTTCGCCGGCTCCGGGGGAGCGGCCTGTCGAGACGGGGCCGGCAGAGCTTGGTACTGCCGGTACTCGCAATGCATACGAATATGTGCATTTTCTCTGTTCGTAACCTTGCAATCCGCGGAGGATGGCTTATTCTGGTTCGGCCTGGGAAATCAGAATGAGCCCGCTGCAGCGGCGCGGAGGATCGGGAAATCTGGGATTCTCTCGAGCGCCAGAGCGGCTGGCCTTTCCTTGGCACAGATCCTAAGGAGCCAACGATGAGAGTGACTGGACAGCAGAGGGGAGTAGTGTGCGCTCTGGCGCTGCCGCTGTTATTTGCTATGGCCATACCGGCCGCGGCACAGGACAAGAACATCCGTTCGATCAGCCGTTACCGCGTGAAGCCGGACCGTGACGGGGATTTCCGGGCCGCGATCAAGGACTACGTGGGCGTGATCAAGAAAGCGAATCCGGATCGCGGATTCACCCTCTGGCTGGGCCTGACCGGGCCTCGGGAGTACGTGCTGGCGAGCTACTACTCCAAGTTCGCGGAGATGGACGTGATGGAGGACCCGAAACTCAAGGACGTGCAGGCGCAGTTGACCGGCATTGGGGCGCGCATCAGCGCGTGCGTGGATAGCGGCGACCGTTATGTGGACGAATTGCTTCCGGAGTTGAGCCTGCCGCGCGGGACGGAGCTGCCCAAAATGGTGCGCATGATGCGCACCCAGGTGAAGCCCGACAAGGTGAACGCCTACACGGACCTCATTAAGAGCGAGTTGCTGCCGGCGATGCAGAAGTCCGGCGTGAAGCTCTTTTTGTATGCTCGCGTGCGGTTCGGGGGACCCTCGCAGGAGTTCTCCTCCATTATTGGATTGGATAGCTGGTCGAATCTGGATGAACAGTCGCCGGTCATCAAGGCCTTGGGCGTGGACGGCTACCGGCAGTTCGTCGCCAAAGTGACTCCGCTGGTGGAACGCACCGAATACAACGTCTACCGGTTCCTGCCGGAGCTGAGTTACATCCCGGCCAAGTAAGACGCGCCGGGAGTGGATGGTGTCGCGAGTCCGCCATAGGGGCTAAATGTTTCGGCTGAAGTTGCCGATCAGCACCTTAGCCCCCGAGGCGGACCCGCATGGCAACTTCGACGAATCCCGACGTGACACTGGCAGATGCCGCCGCCGCCCGCGGACTGGGCGCCATGGGGGCGCCCAAGGGGCTGGCCAGATGGCTCTGGCCGTCGCTATTCGACATCATTCTGGTCTCGCTGCCGCTGTGGTTCTTCGGCCTGGCGGACGGCGGAACCGGGCTGCTGCTTTCCGATGGCGACACCGGGTGGCACATTCGAACCGGCGAGTGGATCCTATCTAATCATTCGTTTGTCTGGCATGACCTGTTTTCCTTCAGCAAACCCGGCGGGGAGTGGTTCGCCTGGGAGTGGCTGAGCGACGTACTGCTGGCGCTGGCGCACCAGGCGGCCGGGTTGCGCGGCGTGGCTTTGGGCGGAATCGTCCTGTCTGCGCTGTTCTGCGGCATTCTCTTCCGGCACATGGTGTGGCGCGGGGCGAACATCTTCATCGCCCTGCCCTTGTCGCTCATGGGCTTTGGCGCGGCCACCGTGCACCTGCTGGCCCGCCCGCACCTGTTCACGATGGTGGCCGTGGCGGCCACCGCCTGGATGATTCAGGCCGACCTGCGGAGGCCGGGGCGCTGGATCTGGCTGCTGGTGCCCGTGACGACGCTTTGGACGAACCTGCATGGCGGCTGGCTGGCGCTGATCGCGATGCTGGGCTTGACTGCGGTCGGTACCGCCATGGAGGTCCTGCTGGGCGCCGCCCAATGGCGGACGGTGAAACGGTATCTATTGCTCGCGGCCGCCTGCTTTGCCGCTTCGTTTGTGAACCCTTACGGCTGGAAGCTGCACCTGCACACCGCAAAGTACCTCACCTCCAGCTGGATTAAGGATGTCGTGAGCGAGTTCCAGTCGCCGGTGTTCCGCAGCGAAAACATGGCCCAATACGAGATCCTCCTGCTCTGCGGTTGCGCGGCGGTGGGCTTGGCCATGCTGCGGAAAGAGTTCGCGGCGCCTTTGGTGGTTCTGTTCTGGGCGCACTCCTCGCTGCAGTCCGCCCGTCATATTCCCATCTTTGTGGCCGTGGGCGCGCCGCTGGTGGCAGAGCAGCTGCAGTGGCTTTGGAAACGCTGGACCGAAGGGGCGAAGAAGAACTCCGTCGCCGCCATTCTGGACGGCCTGTCTCTCGAAGCGGCCCCCGGGCTGAAGAGGGTTTCCTTGTGGCCGTGGGTGACGCTGGTTCTGGTCGCCATGCAGGTGATCCCCATGCCGTGGCGATCCGATTTCCCGTCCACCCGTTTTCCGGTGGAGATGGTGAACCGCCACAAAGACCTCCTGGCCGGCTCGAGGATCCTCACCGAGGACCAGTGGGGCGACTACCTGATCTATCGCTTTTATCCCAAGACTAAGGTGTTTTTCGACGGCCGGACGGATTACTACGGGGAAGACCTTACCAAGGAGTACCAGCGCCTGCTCTCGGCTGAGCACGGCTACCGGCAGCTGCTCGACAAGTACCGGTTCGATGTGGTCCTGGCGCGGCCAAACTGGGCGCTGGCCGCGGTTCTGAAAGAGTCCAAAGAGTGGCGCGTAGTGGCTGACGACAAGAAAGCAATCCTGTTGGCGCGCGTTCAGCCGCTGGCGTCCGTTGGGAAATCCAACTGATAGGGCTAATGGAAAACCGGCATGCGGCCGAAAGATCCAGTGGAGACCAAGATGACGGCGAAAGGCGCAGTTGCCGAAATTCGGGTGCCGGGAATACCGGCGCCGGGGCCGCTGCCTGGGGTGTCCCAGGAAAACGAGTGGCGCCTTCCGTCGGGCGAGGACCTGATCAGTTTTGCCCTGGCGGCCGGCGTGGCGGTAAGCCCGCTGGCGCAGGAGTGCGGGCCGTGCCTGCCGGTGCGCGAATCGGCGCCCGTCGCCGTTCCGACGGCGCGAAGGAGGCGAGGGTGAACGCTTTCCCCATCGCCGTTGCGGTGTTTCTTGGCATTGCCGCATGTATCACGGATTTGCGCGACAGGACGGTCCCGAATTGGATTCCCGTAGCGGCTCTGCTGGCCGGGCTCGGTTACCACATGGTGGCCGGCGGCTGGCGGGGCTTTGCTCTTTCGGCGGGCGGTGCCGCCTGCGGATTTGCCGTGTTCCTTCCGCTCTATCTACTGGGTGGAATGGGCGGCGGCGATGTGAAGTTGACCGCCGGCTTCGGAGCCCTCCTGGGGCTGCCGGACCTGTGGCAGGCCGTGCTCTGGATGTGCCTGGCCGGAGGGATTGCGGCCGCTGTCGTCGTGTACTGGCGGCTGTTTACTCCGCGAGTGCCGGGCCGTACCGGCAAAAAGCTGGATTGTGATGCCATTCCCTATGCTCCGGCTATTGCCGCAGGCGCCTGGATGGCTTTGTGGGTGAGATCGTGAGGTTCGGTTTGGCCTCCCGCTGCAAGCGGGAGAGCGCATGAGGAGGCGATGAATGGACCGCAGGTTTCTGACAGTACTCGGGGTTAGCCTGGTGTTCGCGCTGGTGGTCAGCGCGGTGTTTTACCAGATGTCCTCGAAGGCGGGTTCGGCGCCTAAGCAGGCAGAGGCATCCGACCTCAAGGATCTGGTGATCGCCGTCCGGCCATTGTCCGTCGGCCTCACCGTGAAGGCGGCTGACGTGAAAGTGGTGAAGGTGCCTGGACAGGCGTTTCCGAAAGGAGCTTTCAGCAAGCCGGAAGACGTGCTGGACCGGCCGGTGATCTCGACCATCCTGGCCGAGGAGCCCATGACCGACGGCCGCCTGGCGCAGCGCGGCAGCGGTGTCGGCCTGGCGCCGGTGATTCCGGTGGGCATGCGCGCCGTCACCGTGCGCGTGAACGACGTCGTCGGCGTTGCCGGCTTCGTCTTGCCCGGGATGCGGGTGGACGTTCTGATCACCGGTCATCCTCCGGGAAACGCCACCATCGTGACTAAGACCGTCCTGCAGAACATCCTCGTGCTCTCCGCGGGCCAGACTCTGCAGACCGACGGCGCCGGAAAACCGGTCAACGCCCCCAATGTGACCGTGCTGGTGACTCCGCAACAGGCCGAGTTGCTCACCCTGGCCGGCAATGAGGGACGAATTCAGCTCGTTCTGAGAAATGGCGGAGACCAGGGCATCGAGAAGACGGAAGGCTTGAGCCTGGCCGCCCTGTACGGCTCTCACGGCAAAGCAGACGTCAATCCCGGCTCTAACTCCGAGCCGCGCCCTGTGAGACGCCGCGAGCCGGTTGCCGTGGCGCCTATCGCTCTGCCGATCCCCGCGCCGCCGCCTGCGCCCGTCCCCGACCAGATCATCACGATCCGGGGAATCGACAAAAAGGTGGAGACCGTCGCCTCCAAGAAGAACTCCGACGACACCGGGAGGAACCAGTGAACGTACGCAAACCATCTCTACTCGCTGGCGTGATTCTGATTCTTGCTCCGCTTGTGCAGGCCCAGTCGGGCGCCACCGACGAGATCAAGGTCACGCTAGGCAGAAGCGTGGTGATCGATTATCCGGAAGACGTCAGCCGAATCTCGACGTCCAACCCTGAGATCGTCGACTACGTTCCCGTCTCGACCCGTGAAATCCTGCTCCATGCCAAAGGGGTCGGCTCGGCCACTCTGGTGGTGTGGGCAAAATCCGGCCAGCGGAACTTTTACACGATCACTGTCGAAATGAACCTGGAGCCGATTCGCAAGATGCTCCGGGACACTTTCCCGAACGAGCAGATTCAGCTCCTGGCGGCCAAGGATTCGGTGTCGCTTACCGGCGTGGTGTCCAGCCAGGCCGTCGTCGACCGCGCGCTGTTGCTCCTGCAGCCGGTCAGCAAGAATGTCGCCTCCAATCTGCGGGTGAAGGCGCCGCCGGCCGAAAAGCAGATCCTGCTTCGAGTGAAATTCGCCGAGCTGAACCGCAATTTTTCCAATCAATTCGGAATCAATCTCATCTCCACCGGCGCTCTGAATACGCCCGGCCTCGTTTCCACGCAGCAGTTTGGCGCCGTCAAGCCCCAAACCCTGAACGGATCGATCCCAGGCGGCGCCGCCGGTACGAATTCCACCTTCAGCCTGACCGACGCGTTGAATATCTTCGCGTTTCGTCCCGACTTGAACTTGGCTGCCACCATCAAACTGATGCAGCAGGAGGGCTTCCTCCAGATCCTGGCCGAGCCCAATCTGGTTACCAGCAATGGCAAGGAGGCCAGCTTCCTCGTGGGCGGCGAATTCCCCGTCCCCGTCCTTCAGGGCGGCAGCAATGCGGGCGCCGTCACAGTGCAGTTTCGCGAATTCGGCATCCGGTTGACCTTCGCGCCTTCGTTGACCGAGAACAACACGCTGAAGATGTACGTGAAGCCCGAAGTCTCGACCATCGACCTGGCTAACGGCGTTTCCATCAGCGGTTTCACAATTCCCGCCTTGGCCACGCGCCGTGTCGAATCCAATATCGAACTCGGACCGGGACAGAGCTTCGTCATCGGCGGTCTCATCGACGACCGCACCAATGAAACCTTCGCCAAGATCCCCGGGCTTTCCAGCATTCCGCTGTTGGGGCAGCTCTTCAAGAGCCGTAACGAGAACCGGGCCAAGACCGAGCTGATCGTTATGGTCACGCCTGAAATCGTCGAGCCGGTTGCCGCCGGCGACCCCAAGCTCAATCCGAACCTCCCCGGCGAGTTCCTCCACCCGATGATGTTGCCCAATGGAGTGCCGGGCTCGTCCAACGTTGGAGCAGGGACACCCCGTACCAAGGGTCAGCCAGTGACCGCGAAGAAGGATGCCTTCCTACGCATTCCGGCCGTCAAGTAACGCAGGGAGGACCATAAATTGGTGCTCTCCAGCGAGGTGTTTCTCCCAGGATGAATCCCAAGGGCACAAAGCGAGAACCCGCCCTCACTGCTCTGCTGGTGGCGGAAGACCGGGACTTGGCCCAAGCGGTAAGCCAGGCCGTGGCTGGCGCGCGAGAGTTCGAGATCCTTTCCGATCTGAAGACTTTCCCGTCGGAACAGACGCTTGAGATCCGGCTCCGGCAGATCCAGCCCGACGTTGTGCTGGTCGATTTCAGCGCAAATCTGGCGGCTGCCGAGGAAGTGACCAAGCTGGTGGCCGCGCTCCATCCCAAGGCGCGGGTCATCGGACTGCATCGCGAAAGCGATCCCGAGGTGCTCATCCGCATCCTGCGCTCCGGAGCGTGCGAGTTCCTTTGCGAGCCTTTTGACGCCGAGGCCCAGAAAGAGGCGGCCCAGAGAATCCGGCGCCTGCGCGAGCCGGACTCCAAAGATCCCCAGGACCTGGGGCGGCTCGTCGTGTGGGCCAGCACCAAACCCGGGTCCGGTTCCACGACGCTGGCGACGCAATGTGCTTTCGCGCTGAAGCGCCTCACCGGCCAGCGCGTTTTGCTCATCGATCTCGATCTCTTCAGCGGCTCCATTGCGTTTTCTCTCAAGCTCAGCCCGGGCAACAACATCCTGGACGCGCTGGCCTTGTCTGACCAGCTGGACGTGGCGACATGGTCTTCGCTGATCGCCAACGCGTACGGAATCGACGTGTTGGCCGCGCCGGACCATGCTGCCGGCGACGACGTTGAATTCAGCCGGGTCCGCGAAGTGGTGGAGTATGCCCGCACCAGATACGACTGGATCGTAGTGGATCTTCCCACGGTCTTCCATCGCCTCAGCCTCTTCGCGCTGTCTGAATCCGACCACGCCTTTCTTGTCACCACCGCTGAGCTGCCCAGCCTGCACCTGGCTCGCCGGGCCGTCGCCATGCTGACGCAACTCGGCTATGACAAAGAGCGCTTCCAGATGATTGTCAACCGCCTCAATAGGAGAGCGGAGATCACCATGGCCGATATGCAGCGCATCTTCGCCTGTCCGATCTCCACCACTTTGCCCAACGACTATCAGGCGCTGCACAAAGTGGTCACCAGTGCGGAGGCCCTTCCGCCGGAGAGTGAACTGGGCCGGGCGATTGGGGCGATCGCCGGCAAGTTGGGAGGGGTCATGCAGGCCGAGAAAAACGGAAACCCTAGAGTGCTCGAGACGAAAGCGGTGCTCTCGGAGGGCTGAAGGGCCTCAAGTTTTTCACCGAGGACGCCGATGAATATGCAGCGGGTTTGAACGACCCCATGAAACAAGGATCAGGACAGGAAGCGCAATGATTCCGACGATGGATCAGAAACCGGTGCAACAGCTCAGCTGGGAGCAGAGGCTGCTGAAGAACGCGGGCCGTCCCAAGTCTTCTCTCAAGCCCGAGTACCAGGAGCTGAAGTTCACCCTCCATCGGAAGCTGCTCGACAAGATCAACCTGGAAGCGCTGGCCACCATCGACAACCAGCGGGTCCGCGGCGAAGTCCGCCAGGCGCTCATCTCTCTGATCGACAGTGAGCCGACGCTGCTCAGCGCGCTGGAAAAACAGCAGATCTGCGACGAAGTGCTCGACGAGGTGTTCGGTCTCGGGCCGCTCGAGCCGCTGCTTCAGGACCCGACCATCTCGGATATTCTCGTGAACGGCAGCAAGCAGGTATACGTCGAGCGCAAAGGCCTGCTCGAACTCACCAGCGTCACGTTTCGTGATGATCCGCACCTGCTGCGCATCATCGACAAGATTGTCAGCCAGGTCGGACGCCGGGTGGACGAATCCAACCCCATGGTGGACGCCCGCCTGCTGGACGGCAGCCGCGTGAACGCCATTATTCCTCCGCTGGCGCTGGACGGGCCGCTGATGTCCATCCGCCGTTTTTCCCAGGACAAACTGATGCCGGCGGACCTGGTGGAACGCAAGGCGATGACCCGCGGCATGATGGAGCTGCTCGAGGCGGCCGTCAAGGCCCACCTGAACATCATCATCATCGGCGGTACCGGCGCCGGCAAAACCACGCTTCTCAACGGGCTCTCGTTCTTCATTAATCCCAAAGAGCGCATCATCACCATTGAGGATGCGGCCGAACTGCAGCTGAAGCAGCCGCACGTGGCCCGCCTCGAAACCCGCCCGCCGAACCTCGAGGGCAACGGCGCCATCCGCCAGCGCGAGCTCCTGATCAACAGCCTCCGTATGCGGCCGGACCGCATCGTGGTGGGCGAAGTCCGCGGTCCGGAAGCGCTCGATATGTTGCAGGCGATGAATACGGGCCACGACGGTTCGTTGACCACGATTCACGCCAACACCCCGCGCGACGGCGTCAGCCGCCTTGAGGTAATGGTCTCGCTGGCCAACGCCAGCATGCAGTTGGTCTCCATCCGCCAGCAGATCGCCAGCGCCGTTCACGTTCTCGTGCAGGCGGCCAGGTTGAGCGACGGCTCCCGCCGCGTCACCAACATCACCGAGGTGACGGGCATGGAAGGCGAGATGATCACGCTGCAGGACATCTTTGTGTTCGAGAAGAGAGGCCTTTCTCCGGAAGGCCGCGTCCTCGGCCGCTTCGCCGCCACCGGCATCCGGCCGAAGTTCTACGAGAAACTGCTGGCCGCCGGCATCCGGCTGCGCCCGGACCTGTTTGACGAAGTGATGGAGGTCTGAGGCGATGAATTTCCTTCTGATTGCACTAGGGATTTGGGTGTGCATCGTCGGCGCCTGGTGGGTGCTGACGAACGCATTCAAGAGCGCCGACTCGGGCAAGCTCCGTGATCGGCTGATGGGGGCCAACCGGCCCTCCCGCCCCAAGAAGGGCGCGAAGCGTCAGGCCTCGCTGCTGGCCGAAGAAGACAAGACGACCGGCCGGCTTGTCCTCCGGATCATGGAGCGCTTCCAGCTGCAGGACCGTTTGGCCACGCTGCTCGAACAGGCCGGCCTGAAGTGGAAACCGGCCCGGCTCATCCATATGTGCCTGGCGCTGTTTCTCTGCGGATTCGCCCTCGGCTGGCTCATGCTGCCCGTGCGATACCAGGCGCTCGCCATTCTGCCCGGCCTCGCCACCGGATGCCTCCCGATTCTCTTCGTTGTCATGAAGAAGAACTCGCGCCTCCGCAAGTTTGAAGAGCAGTTTCCGGAAAGCCTCGAGTTCGTGGCGCGCTCCATGCGGGCCGGCCATGCTTTCTCGGTCTCTCTTGAAATGCTCAGCCGCGAATTCCAGGAGCCGCTGGCCGGCGAGTTCCGGCGCGCCTTCGAAGAACACAACCTCGGTCTCCCGCTCGATACCGCGCTGCAGAAGCTGGCGCAAAGAGTACCCTCGCTGGACGTGCACTTCTTCGTCTCCGCCGTGCTGCTGCAGAAGCGGACCGGCGGCAACCTGGCCGAAATTCTGGACAAGCTGGCGTACGTCATCCGCGAGCGTTTCAAGCTGCGGGGCAAGATCCGCGCCATCAGCGCCCACGGCCGGATGTCCGGCATGGCGCTGTCTTCCATCCCGGTCTGCGTCGCAGCGATTATGTTTGTCGTGAATCCGGATTATGTGACTTTCTTTGTCCGGGAAGAGGTTGGAAATTATATGGCAATTGCCGGTGTGGTTCTGCAGTTGATCGGATACGGAATTATCAAGAAGATCGTGACCATTGAGGTCTAGCCGCTCAGGAATCTACCATGGCTCTTCTATTCAGTGTTTTGCTCTTCCTGGCCATCGCCTTGGGCGGCGCGATGCTCGGCCTCAAGCTTTGGGTCCGCCCCAAAGAGGCCATGGAGCGCGTCACCGGGCTGAATCTCGAACAGGAAGAGACGCCCGTCCATCCCAGCCTCGTTTTTCGGGACATGCTGAATCGGCTGGGGACCATCGTCCCCGCCTCTCCGAAAGACATGACCGTGATGCAGAAGCGGCTGGTGCGGGCCGGCCTCCGCGGGCCGAACGCCTTGAAGGTTCTCTACGGCGCCAAGGTGACGTTGGCTGTGCTCCTGCCGCTGGTCATGGTGATCGCGGTGTGGGGGTCGGCGACGGAGATGTTCAACAAGCTTACCGCCGTGCTGGCCGCCGCGGGGTTGGGCTTCTTCGGGCCGAATGAGTACGTCTCCCTCGCCAGCAAGAAGCGGCAAAAAGAGATCCGGCGCGGATTGCCGAATTCGCTCGATCTCATGGTCGTCTGCGTGGAGTCCGGCCTCGGTCTGGATCAGGCGATTCTGCAGGTGGCCAAGGAACTGGAACACGCTCACCCGGAAATCAGCGAAGAGTTCGCGATGGTGAACCTGGAGCTGAAGGCCGGCAAGCGGCGCGCCGAGGCGTTGCGGAACCTTGCCGAGCGAAGCGCCGTCGATGACCTGAAGAAACTGGTGGCCGTTCTCATTCAGGCCGACCGGTTCGGCACCGGCGTTGCGCAGAGCCTGCGCGCCCACGCCGATTTCATGCGAGTCCAGGCCCGCCAGGTGGCGGAAGAGAAAGCCGCCAAGCTGGGTGTGAAGCTCGTATTTCCGATTTTCTTCTGTATTTTGCCGTCATTGTTCGTAGTGACGGTTGGTCCAGTGGCTGTCAAGATCGTCCGGGAACTCATCCCGATGATGACTGGCGTGTGAGTGGTCCCTGCTAAGGGATGCCTCACGAAATGTTTGATTCGCGGGAATAGGGAAAAAGGAGAAAAGAAATGGAAACTACTTCGATCGTTCGAATCGTTTGCTCCGTGCTGGCTGTCGTCCTGCTGGGTGCCATCATCCTTCGCCGGAAGAGCCGCAACGCTGAGGAATAGTCGCAATTGCGGCTACGCGCCGCACAACAGGTTCGGGTTTGGCGGTGGGCCGTCCGGTGCCCGCTTCGGCACGCCGCCCTGCCCAAGGTTTTTTGACGGAGTTCACTAATCGTGAGGTGAGGGAGACTACGATGCCAACGTCTCGTTTGTGGATCGCAGCAATTTGGCTGGCCCTATCGGCTGGCGCGTCGGGACAGACTTTCGGACGTGTGGTCGCCTTGGGCGGCTACGCCGCGGATCTCGCACTCGATGAGCCCCGGCGCGCTCTGTACGTCGCGAACTTCACTGCGAATCGAGTGGACGTCGTCTCCGTGCCGGATGGATCGCTGGACCGGTCGATCAACGTGTCCTCGCAGCCGAGTTCACTCGCGCTGTCTCCGGACGGCCGCTATCTCGTCGTCGGGCATTATGGGAACTTCCAGTCTCCCAATACTCCGTCCAACGCGCTGAGCGTGATCGAGATCGACGGCTCGTCGCGCCGTACCTTCGCTCTGGCGGACCCGCCCTTCGGCGTCGCCTTCGGCATCGACGGCAAGGCCCTCGTCGTTACCGCGAAACAGTTCATTCTGTTCGATCCCGAATTCGGAACCATGGAGGTGCTGGATACCATCGCCGGCGTCTCCGCCAAGACCCTGCCCCAGCCACCGGCCCAGGTTCCCACTCAGATCATCGGCGCCTCCATGCAGGCCTCCGGAGACGGACTCTGGATCTATGGAGTCACCGATAGCCTCCTGTTCAGCTACGGCGTGGCCTCCCGCTCTGTGAAAGCGGCCGGCTATGTTGCCGAACCGCCGCTCGGCCCACGGGCCATGAGCGTCTCGAAGGACGGCTCCAACTACCTCGCCGGCTGGGTGCAGTTTGATCGCGCAGGCGCTCTCAATCAGTTCCCCAATCCTCTCGGGAAGGTCGAAGTGGGCTCGCACGCCATAGACTCCGATCGAGGAATCATTTACGCGGAAGTGCCTGAGGGAGTCACCACCACTACCAGCGGCTCTTCCGGGAGCACCTCCGGTTCGTCCACCGGTTCCTCGGCATTGCCCCCGCCGATCCTGATGGTCGCCGATGCCGACAATCTCACCGTGCACCAGCGCCTGAAGCTGTCCGAACACCTCGCCGGGAAGGGCATTCTCTCCGCGGACGGCTCCACCATGTACGCTTTGTCGGAAAGCGGTATCTCGATCCTTCCGGTCGGGTCGCTGAACTCCGTTCCGCGCGTCGCCGCCCTCCAGGAAAACCTGATGTTCCGCAGCTCGTTCTGCAACCCGGGCCTGATCACTCAGGAGTTGACCATCGTCGATCCCAGCGGCGCCGCCACTGACTTTGCGCTCTCGGTCGCAACCCCCGGCATTCGCGTCTCCCCCACTCGCGGCGTCACTCCGATGACGGTGAAAGTCTCGATCGACCCCAGTTCGTTCCTCAACCAGCGAGGCACCACCTCCGCCGCAATCCTGTTGAGTTCCTCCACGGCGGTGAACTATCCGCAGCCAGTCAAGGTGCTCATTAATCTCCAGGATCCCGATCAGCGCGGGGCCATCGTGAACGTTCCCGGCAAGCTGGTCGATCTGCTGGCCGATCCGTTCCGCAACCGCTTCTTCGTGCTGCGCCAGGATACCAATGAAGTCCTGGTCTACGACGGCTCCAACTACCGCCAGATCGCCGCCCTGCGCACCGGGAACACTCCCTTCTCCATGGCGCTGACGTTCGACCGCAAGTATCTGCTGGTCGGCCACGACAACTCGCAGTACGCCAGCGTTTTCGACCTGGAAACGCTCGAAAATCTCACACCCATCCGGTTCCCCTTCGGACACTATCCGCGCTACCTGGCCTCGTCGGCCAAGGCGACTCTGGCCGCATCGCGCGTGCTGGGTACCGCCCATAAGATCGACCGCGTGGATTTCCTCAGCCGCTCGGCAGTCGAATTGCCCACCCTGGGCATCTACGAAAACACCATCCACATCAACACGGCTCTGGCGGCTTCGGCCAACGGCAGTACGATCCTCGCGGCCCAGGCCGACGGCGGCATGCTACTGTACAACGCCAACGTCGATAGCTTCACAATCTCCCGCAAGGAGACCGGAGCCCTCGGTGGAGCCTTCGCCGCCTCTAGTTTCGACCAGTTCGTCATCGGCAATGCCCTCTACAACGCGTCGCTGGTCGCCGTGAAGCGCTTCGACGACTCTGTCGGCCTCAGTTCGGGATTCGCCTTCCTCGACGATTCGGGCTACCGCACCGGAGCGCTGACTTCCGCCAGCCCCGGCGCCATCCAGAAAGTCCTTCTCACAGGTACCTCCTCGATCCCCCCCACACGGATCGTGGAAGCCCCGGTGCTCGGCTCCACCTCCAATGTGTTCACGCGGACTATCGCGGCTCTGCCCAACCGCAGCGCGCTGGTGAACCTCACCACCTCCGGTTTCACGGTGATGAGCTGGAATTACGACGCCGCCACCGCCATCCCGAGGATCTCCAGGGTCACCAACGCGGCTGACCGCACCAAGGCCGTCGCTCCAGGCGGACTCATCATCGTGGAAGGCTCTGACCTCAGCCCGGTGAACCTCGCCACGCAGGAACTTCCTCTTCCCACCGCGCTGGGAGAGAGCTGCCTCACCGTCAACGGCATGCCCGTGCCCATGCTGATGTCGTCCTCCACGCGGATCAACGCCCAGTTGCCCTTCCAGGCCGAAGGCAATGTCACCATGGTGCTGCGCACGCCCGGCGGCGTCAGCGACAACTATAACCTCACCATCCTCTCCAACGCGCCCAGCGTCTTCCGTACCTCCCTGGCCGACGATTACGAAGTGCCCACCGTCGTGCGCGCTTCCAACGGTCAAGTGGTCACCCCCTCCAACCCCGTCCGGAGCAACGATGAGTTGTTCATCTACCTCACCGGAATGGGGAAGACCGATCCCGAGATTCCAGCCGGCGTCCCCGCACCCTCCGATGCGCCAGTGGTGCTCACTCAGCCGGAAGTCTCCATCGACGGCTTCAAATTGCCTGTGGCCGCGGCCGGCCTCGTGCCCGGCCAGGTCGGAGTCTACGAAATCAAGGTCGCCGTGCCTTGGTCCGTGCCCAAGGGCATGAGCCAGACATTGCAGATCAAGCAAGGCAGCTACTCGAGCAGCGTCTCGGTGCGGGTCATCGACTAGGAATCACCGGCCGGGCCTGCTGATGCCGGTCCGGCTTCCCAGCCACGAACATCCCGGAGGTCAGGCCTCCAATCCATCCTGAAAGTCAGGTAGAACAAGAAAGCTATGTCCTGTTTCAAACATTTCACTCTGATTGCAGGAGCCGTACTTCTGCTCGCCGGCGCACCGGCGGCGCTTGGCCAGAAGTGGGAGGTGGGCGCCGGCGGCGGCGCGTCCCTCTATAACTCGAAAACCATCACGGCCGGATCCGCCGCTGTCGATGCGAAGTTCAAGCCCGGCTATGGCTTCAGCGCCTATCTCGGCCAGATCGGTGACCGCCTCGGCGGCGAAGTCCGCTATACCTGGCTCTCCAACGACATGGAACTGTCCGGGGCAGGGAAGAACTTCACCATGGGCGGCCACACCCAGGCCATCCACTACGACGTCAGCTTCTACTTCAACCCGCGCAAGTCGAAAACGCGGCCGTATCTGTTCGCCGGCGGCGGTATGAAACAGTACACCGGGAAAGGCCCCGCGCAGGCGGTTCAGCCCCTGGGCTCCATCGTCGTGCTGACGGATACCAGCGAGTGGAAGCCGCTCATCAGCGGCGGCGGCGGCGTTCGTTTCGCGGTCGGCGAAAAGGCCCA
>JACQZS010000186.1 GCA_016213725.1 Acidobacteriota bacterium
CTTGGACTTCTCCGTATTGAGATGCCAGGTGCCGCTCATGTTTGAGGGTTGCGCCGCACAGAGGCTCCAAAGCAGAGCCAGGCAGGCGGCGGAGGAGGGAACAGCAATGCGCATGGCAGGTACCTCCTGCGGTTCCGTGCGGCCTCATTATGCGCCCGCGGCGGCGGGAAGGGAAGCGGCTAATTTCGAGAAATCCCCCGAATGCGGGAGGCGCGGCGGCAGCCGGTTTCCCTACACTGGCTTCCATGACGAACAGACCTCAGGCCGATGCGGTGGATGAGCGCTGGGTGGTGCGCGTATATGCGGCGGTGCTCGGCGTTGCGGGCCTGCTGCTGGCCGGATGGGGGCCGATGTGGTTTGGAGGCGATTTGCCTGGGCAGCCCTGGGCGCGTGCCGCCATTCTGCGGATGCTGGGCGCGTTGATCATGGTGATCGCGTGCTTTGGGCTGGCTCTCGCCGGCGTGCAGGAGCGGCGGGCGCTGCGCAAGGCGCTGTATTGGTTCATGGGCGCGCAGGTGGTTTCGATCGGCCTGGTGGCTGCGCAACTCGATGCCGTGTGGAGCCAGGACGATCTGGTGCGCGGGGCGAAGGTGATGACTGGGATCTTCTTCCTATTCGCCTGGTTCATACTGACCGCGGACGGTTTGTACAATGTGCGGCCCTGGCGGCCGCAGACGCTTTTCGGGTCGCAGCCGGAGCCGGAGTTGAGGTCGAAGTACGAAGAGCAGATCCGGGAGGCGGCGGCCCAGCAGGAGCGGCATCGCCTGGCGCGCGAGCTGCACGACTCCATCAAGCAGCAGATCTTCGTCGTGCAGACCGCCGCGGCCACGGCGCAGGCGCGCTTCGGCGCCGATGAGACGGGCACGCGGGAGGCGCTGGATCAGGTGCGCTCGGCTGCACGCGAGGCCATGGCGGAGATGGAGGCATTGCTCGACAGCCTGCGCGCCGCGCCGCTGGTGATGGCGGGGCTGGCCGATGCCTTAAAGCAGCAGTGCGAGGCGCTGGCCATCCGCACCGGCGCGGAGGTGGAATTCCGGCCCGGCGCGCTGCCGCAAGACGCGGCGCTGCCGCCGGGTACGGCACAGGCAGTCTATCGCGTGGCGCAGGAGGCGCTGGCCAACGCCGGCCGGCACGCACGGGCGCGGCGAGTGGAGGTGGCTCTGGAGCGGATCGGGGCCGGACTCCGGCTGCGGGTGTGTGACGACGGATCGGGGTTCGATGTGAATTCGGCGCCGCGCGGGATGGGGCTGGGCAATATGCGGGCGCGGGCCGGGGAGATGGAAGGGACGCTCGAGTTGACGAGCACGCCAGGCCGCGGCACTGTTGTGGAACTGCGCATTCCCGGCGTGGAGGATGACGCCGATATGATGGGATGGCACCTGAGAATGGCTGCTGGAGGATTCGTGATGGTGCTGGTGGCCACCTTGCTGACGATCCGGCGGCCGTCCGCTATGCACTATGCCATCGCGGCCATCGGCGCTGCCGCCATGATCCGGTCTCTCTGGGCCTGGGGGAAACTGAAGCGGGAGGGGCAACGGCAGTGAGAATCGTACTGGTGGACGATCATCGCGTGGTGGCGCGCAGCTTGAAGGCGTTTCTCGAGTCGTTCGACGGTCTGCAGGTGGTGGGCATGGCGGCCAGCGGCGAGGAACTGTTGGAGAAGCTGGACGAGTGGCAGCCGGAGATCATCGTGCAGGATCTGCTGCTGCCCGGCGGCATCGATGGCGTGGAGACCACGCGGCGCGTGCTGCGGCGCCAGCCGGGCGCCAGGGTGATTGTGCTCACGGCTTCCACCGACGAAGCGCGCATGATGGGCGCGCTACGGGCCGGCGCCTGCGGCTATGTGCGCAAGGACGCCGAGCCGGAGACTCTGCTGGCGGCGGTCCGGGCGGTGGCGCGCGGCAAGCAGTTTTACGACGTACCGCCGGTGGCAGGGGCAGAAGAAGATCTGACGCCGCGCGAGAAGGAAGTGCTGCGGCGCGTGGCTCTGGGCCGGTCGAACAAGGAGATCGCCGATGAACTGGGTGTGGCCGATGAGACCGTCAAAACGCACGTCACGCACGTGCTGTCGAAGCTGATGGCCGATAACCGCGCGCAGGCCGTGGTGCAGGCCCTGAAGCGCGGGTTGGTGTCACTGGACGAGCTGGAGTGATCAGCGCACCCAGTCCATCTTGCCCTGGTCGTGCGGGCGCGGCGGAGTCCGCGAGGCAGCCATGAGGCCTGAAAGTTCGCGCAGCAGGGCGGGCTGGCTGTCGGCGAGGTTGGTTTTCTCGTACGGGTCGGCCTTGAGGTCGTAGAGTTCCACCGCCGCGCCCGGCGCGGGCCGGACCACCTTGCACTGGCCCCGGCGTAGCGCCTGAGCCGCCGGCTCGGGGGCGATGCGCCCCTGCTTCTGGTTCCAGTTGTTGGCCTCCCAGTACAGCGGGGGATGGCTGGGCAGGCTCTGGCCGCTCAGAAGCGGCAGCACGGACACGCCGTCCAGGCCTTGCGGCGTGGGCACGCCGAGCATGGCAGACAGCGTCGGTAGCACGTCGGCGAAGTACCATGGTTCGGCGCTGATCGTGCCGGGCCTGGTGAGGCCAGGGTAACGGACGATCATTGGCGCACGGATGCCGCCTTCATATAGGTCGCCCTTGGAGCCGCGCAGCGGGCCGTTGCTCTGGAAGAAATCGAAGCCATTGTTCGTGCCCCGATAGCCGCCGTTGTCGCTGGTCAGGAAGACGATCGTGTTGCGGTCGAGCTGCAGATCTTTCAATAGCGCAAGGAGGCGGCCGGTGTAGCTGTCGGCGCGCGTCACCATGGCGGCGTAGGTCTTTTGGGCCTCGGTCCAGGGCTCGTTCTCATAAGGCGCCAGGGAGGGGACTTCAAACTTGCCGTGAGGCAGAGTGCCGGTGGAGTAGAGGAAGAAGGGGCGGTCCTTGTGGCGCTTGACGAAGTCGAGCGAGCGCTCGAAGATGAGGTCCGCGGAGTATTGGGTGCGGGCTCCGTTGGCGTTGCCGGGCAGCGGGAACTTGCGCTCGTTGTCCCAGAGGAACTCCGGGTAGTAGGAGTGCGCGTGCACCTGGTGGAGATAGCCGAAGAACTCGTCGAAACCGTGCTTGGAGGGAACGCCGTCGGAGCCGGCGTCGCCCAGGCCCCACTTGCCGAAGCCGCCGGTGGCGTAGCCGGCGTCCTGGAGAAGATTCGCCAGCGTACGGTCTGAGGCGGCCAGGGGAGTGGTGCCGGCGTTGGCGCGGATGGGGGCGTGGCCGTTGTGCAGGCCCGACATCAGCGAGCTGCGGGAGGGCGCGCAAACGGTGCCGCCGGCGTAGCATTGGGTGAACCGCATGCCTGAGGCGGCCAGCGCGTCGGTGTGCGGGGTGCGGATGCGTTTCTGGCCGTAGCAGCCGAAGTCCTGTGAGCCGAGGTCGTCCATCAGGATGAAGACGATGTTGGGACGCGGCCGGCTAGGTGGCGCCGCGGCTAGGGCCGACTGGAGGAGGGTCCGGCGAGTAAGCATAATCGTAGTCAGTCTACCGGAATGGCCGCTGGATTGCGGTTTTTTGTTCGGCGGCTTACAATGAAGACTGATCGGGGCGTGGCTCAGCCTGGTTAGAGCGCCTGGTTCGGGACCAGGAGGCCGGTGGTTCAAATCCACTCGCCCCGACCATTCCCGCCTAGTAGAAACTTCAAGTACGGCAAGTCCATGCCAGGCCCGTACGGCTTCAAGCCGGATCCTTTCTCCAGTCACAGCCTGTTGCTCAGCGCGATGAGGGACTTGCGTCCTGGCTGCCGCGTTCTAGACTTGGGCTGCGCCGACGGATACCTGGCCTCGCGGCTCGCCGGGCAGGGGTTGGATGTCACCGGCGTGGAGCGCGCCGGCTGGTATACACCGCCCGGGCCCGCCGGAGTCCGGCTGATTGAAGGCGACCTGGACCAGGGCATCCCGCAGGAAGTGGGCGGTGGCTTCGATTACGTGATCTGCGCCGATATTCTCGAACATCTGCGCGATCCGGGCCGGTTGCTCCGTGAAGTGCGCGCGCTGTTGAAGCCCAGCGGCCGGCTGATTGCGTCGCTGCCGAACAGCGGCAACCTCTACTTCCGCCTCGTGGTGCTGAGCGGGCGCTTTCCCAAGCAGGACCGCGGCCTCTTTGACCGCACACACATCCACTTCTTTACCTGGGACGGCTGGAGCGAACTCTTCGCCGGCCAGGGATTCCGCTTTGAAACCGTTCAGCCCAGCGGCATTCCGGTGGGCCTGGCGTTTCCCGCCTGGCAGGGTAGCGCGCCCATCCGCGCGGCTGAGGCGCTCAGTTACGGCTCGGCGCGGGCATGGAAGAGCCTGTTCGCCTATCAGTTCATAGTCACGGCCACGGCCGGGGAGCCCGAAGCATGAAACCGAAAGTCGTGGTCGTGATGCCGGCCTACAACGCCGCGCGCACATTGCATATGACCTACCGCGAGCTGCCGCATCACGTGGTGGATCTCGTCATTCTTGTCGACGATGCCAGCCGCGACGAGACAGTCCGCATCGCACGCGACCTCGGGCTGGAAGTCTTCGTTCACGACCGCAACCGCGGCTACGGCGCAAACCAGAAGACCTGCTACCGCGAGGCGCTGAAAGCCGGAGCCGGCATCGTGGTGATGGTGCACCCCGACTATCAGTACGATCCGACGCTGTTGCCCGAGGTGATTGCGCCCATCCTGGATGGTAGAGCGGACGTGGTGCTTGGCTCGAGGCTGCTGGGTGCGGACCCGCGTGCCGGAGGCATGCCGTGGTGGAAATACCGAGCGAATCGCTTCCTTACGTGGTGCGAAAACGTCGTTTTCGGGCTCAAACTGGCCGAATATCACACCGGATACCGCGCTTACACGCGCGCGGCGCTGGAGTGCGTTCACGTGGACCTGAATGCCGACCAGTTCATCTTCGACCAGGAGATCATGGCGCAGTTCGTCGAAGCGAAGTTGAGAGTGGCGGAAGTGCCGGTGCCGACACGGTATTTTGCCGAGGCATCGTCCGCATCGCTTTGGCAATCCACGAGATACGGGCTCTCCATCCTGGCTGTGCTGCTGCGCCTCATGCTGCACCGAGCCGGTGTTTGGAAGCAGGCGCAATTTCAGATAAAGCCAGTGGCCCGTTGAACTTAGGCGGCCAGGGCGGGCAGTAGCTGCTGCTGCACGGGGT
The DNA here is from genome assembly GCA_016213725.1 of Acidobacteriota bacterium. Taxonomy (GTDB): domain Bacteria; phylum Acidobacteriota; class Terriglobia; order Bryobacterales; family Bryobacteraceae; genus Paludibaculum. The sequence goes on from JACQZS010000186.1 coordinate 5,165, forward strand.
GCTGCGCGCGGAAGGCGGCGAGTTCGGCCGGGTAGGCCGCGATCAGCGCCTCCGGGGCCTCCAGTTGCCGTTCCCCCAGAATCTCTTTCAGCTGCAGCGCGTTCACCAGCGAGCGGCCCTGTGCGGCGTTAGTGGTGACTACCAGTGTGCGGCGGGCGTTTGCCGAGAGCCGTTCCAGGCGCGGCTTCCATTCCAGAAGTTCATCCAGGTTATAGAGATAGCCGTGGTCCGGCTCAGCTTCGAAGTCAAGGAACGCGGCGCTGTCGGCGCGGCCGTGGAGCCGGACTATGGCAATGCTGGAAGTCAGGTGCGCGCCGGAGGGCATGGCTCGGAAGTAGGCGGGCTGGTCTACGTTGACGATGGCAATGCGGTAATCCACCAGCGTAGTGACGGCCTCTTCGAGCAGCCAGGAGTCGTGCCGCATCTCAGCGGCGAGAGGGAATTCGTGGAAAGCCCGCCGCAATCGGATGAGGTGCTGGCGGTTCTCTTCGTTGAACCGGAAGGCCCATGGGAATTGCAGAATCAGGGCGCCCAGGCGGCCGGCGTGATGCAACGGCCGAAAGCCCGCGCACCAGGCCTCAACCGCGGATTCATCCAGGTCGCGGTCATGCGTGAAGCGGCGTCCGGCGATGGCCGTGAAGATGAAATCCTCCCGGCGCTCCACTTTGGCTGCGTAAAGGCGGGCGATCTCGGGTTTGAGCGGCTCGTGATAGGTCCGGTCGATCTCGGCAAGATTCGTGTAACGGCTGAGGATGTCCAGCGGGTGCCAGCCGCGGGTACCGGTCCTGCCGAAGACTTGCCGCGCCCATTCCGGACGAGTCCATCCGGCCGGTCCAAGGTGGAGTGATGGATTCATGGAAATCTCCTTCGCCATACATTCGCCAAATCAGAGTAGAACAAAAAGCGAATCAACGCAAGCCCTATTTCTTTACAAAACTCCTGACCCGCACGGGTAACCGGAGCAAGAAACCTCCTCGTCTTAATAGTCAATCCCCGTTACGAGAGCGGGCGCCAAACACCCCAACACCCAACCTGGCGCCCGCAACCCTCTCACCCCAATACCCTTTCCGTCCGGCGCCTTCGTGGGACTCTTCGGCAGAAACATAATCGGCCTTTTCTGTTTTATTGGACGAATGTGCACGGCAAA